>JAQTRM010000003.1:6933-35449 GCA_028711825.1 Candidatus Omnitrophota bacterium
AACCTTGGGCTCGGCTTTAGGCTTAACCACATGAGACTTAACAACGGCCTTTTTGACCTTTGAATCGCTTTTAATCTTAGGCTTAGCTGTCTTTTTTTCCGCTGTTTTTTCTTTTTTTATTTTTGGCATATCTTCTCTTTTCTGTCCGCCGCTAAAGCAGACTTCTAACAAACATTTACCGGCAAAATAAAGGTTTCCGCTCCGGCAAAAACCTTAACCGCCGTGGATTTACGCGAGGAACAAATTACGCCAGCTTTTTCGCCTCCGCGAGGATTTTCTGGGCTTTTTTTTCTCCGATTCCCTTGATCGCGGTCAACCCTTCAACACCGAGCTTGACGACATCGCCGGCATCTTTAACACCCGCTTCGGCGAGGCTTTCGGCAATCTTCCCGCTGACACCCAGAAGCCCCCCTAAAGAATCTTCTCCCCCGGCATCTTCTTTTTTCGCTTCTTTTTTGCCGGATTTCTTAGCTGGCGTTTTTTTAACCGCCTTTTTGGTTTTTTTGGGCTTCACCGGTTTTTCATCCGTAGCGGCAGCCTCTTCCGCGGCGGGAACGGTTTCTTCCCCGGCGGGAGTTTCTTCCTTACTGCCCCCGAGGATCTCCGCGGCGATCATACTCTTGGTGCGGATATCCAATTCCCAGCCGACCAGACGCGAAGCCAGGCGCACATTCTGGCCGTGCTTTCCGATACTTAAAGACAGCTGGTCATCATCAACGATCACTTCGGCCTTCATCTTCTCCCGGTCCAGTTTTATCTCAGAAACCTTGGCCGGCGAAAGCGCCGCCTTGATATATTCGCGCACATCTTCGTTAAAACGGACAATATCGATTTTTTCCCCCTGCAATTCATTAACAATATTCCTTACCCGGTTCCCGCGCATCCCGACGCAGGCGCCGACCGCATCTACCTTATCGTTCTTGGAATAGACCGAGATCTTGGTACGCTCGCCGGCCTGGCGCGATATCCCACGGATCTCGACAATTCCCTCATAGATTTCGGGAACCTCCAGTTCAAAAAGTTCTTTTACCAGGTTCGGATGGGCGCGCGAAAGAATAATCTGCGGGCCTTTGGTATCTTTTTTCACTTCCACCACATATGCCCGGATACGCTGTCCCTGTTTAAACTCCTCCTTCGGCGACTGTTCACGTTTAAGCAATACCCCCTCGGCCTTTCCGAGCAGGTCGATAATCACATTGCCTTTCTCGAAACGGTAAACCGTGCCGCTTACGATCTCCCCGACCCGGCCCTGAAATTCCATAAAAACGACGTCTTTTTCCGCTTCGCGCATTTTCTGGATAATCACCTGGCGCGCGGTAGAAGCGGCGATCCGGCCGAAGTCGATATTGGTTACCGGTTTCTCATTCCGAAAAGCGCTGATCTGTCCGGTCTCGCGGTCGATCTGCACCCTGAACTCCTCATCCGGTTTAAGGTCGATCACCCTTTTGGCGGCGCTCAACATCGCGCTTTCCACCGCCTCGATCATCACCTCTTTCTTGATACCCTTTTCTCTCTCAATTTGTTCGATAATCGCTAAAAGTTCCTGACTCATTTTTCACTCCTAAGTTATAGTATTACCAATTTTGCCTTATTTATCTTAACAAGCGGCAATTCTAACAGTTCCGGGCCGCTTTGGACAAAAACATTCCCCTCTTCGACTTTGCGGATCACACCCTGCCACTGGATTTTTCCGGCTACCGGCGCATTAAGGAAAAATACCGCCTCTTTATCCAGACAACGCAGGAAATCCTTTTCTTTCTTGAGCGGACGGTCAAGCCCGGGGGAAGAAACTTCAAGAAGATAATCCCCGGAAATAATATTTTTTTCTTCCAGGAGATCCTTCAGGGAACGGCAAAATAAAGCGCATTCCCCGATAGTGATCGACCCGGCAACCCTGTCCGCCAGGACCCTCACGACCATCCTCTGCCCCTCATTCCGGCAATCCAGTTCTACAAGCTCCAGACCTTTGCCTTCCAGAAAAGAACCTGCCAGCCCTTCCAGCTCGCGGATCAAAACATCTCTTTCCAAAACAATCCTCCTTTACCCGGTTCGAGATAATATCCCGCTCACGCTCTCCGGAACAGAATCTTCGGGAATAAGGCTTGAACTTTTATCTTTACGGATCCTTAGTTCCACCTTTTTTTCCTCGAGGCCTTTCTTGCCGACCACGATACTTAAAGGGATCCCGGTCAAATCCGCATCTTTGAATTTGATTCCCGCGCGTTCATCCCGGTCGTCCAAAAGCACTTCTTTCCCGGAATCCCGCAGTTTACGGTAAAGCCTTTCGGCAGACTCCATAAGATCCCGGTTATTAACATCCAGAGGCAGAATAACGATATCAAAAGGCGCCACCTCCGCCGGCCAGATAATTCCGTCGGCGTCGTTATTTTGTTCGATAATCGTCGCCACCAGCCGGGACACCCCGATCCCGTAACAGCCCATGATCAAAGGCTTAAGCTGCCCGGAATGGTCGGAGAAATTCGCCTGCATCGCCTGGCTGTACTTGGTGCCGAGCTTAAAGATATGCCCTACCTCGGTGGTATTAACCTTCTCCATATCCTTGCCGCAAGAAGGACAAAGCGCGCCCTCCTCCTGAAAAGCTTTGGCCGTCCCGCATTTCGAACAGGATAGAACAATATCCTCCCCCAGCGGCGAAGGAGCCATAAATTCATGCGAAACTTTACCTCCCATCACGCCGCTGTCGGCTTCAGTGATCAAGGTTTTTAAGCCGCAGCGGGCAAATATCTTCCGGTAAGCTTCATGCATCAGGCGGTAATTCTTATCCAGCCCTTCTTCGTCCTGGTCGAAACTATAGGCGTCTTTCATGATAAACTCGCAGCAGCGGATAAGACCGAAACGCGGACGCATCTCATCCCGGAACTTCGTCTGGATCTGGTAAAGCACCAGCGGAAGCTGGCGGTAACTTGAAATGTTATTCTTTACCAGGTCGGTGATAACTTCCTCATGGGTAGGTCCCAATGCCAACTTTCTGCCGCGGCGGTCCTCCAGCTTATACATTACCTCTCCGAGATCCTTATCACGGCCGGTCCTCTGCCAGAGCTCAAGCGGATGCAGGGCCGGCAGGAGTAACTCGCTGGCACCGATCGCATTCATCTCCTGGCGGATGATCCGCTGGATCTTTTCCAAAACCCTTAATCCCATCGGCAGGTAAGTATAAGCCCCCGCCATCAGCATGCGCGCGAAGCCGGCGCGCAGCAAAAGCTGGTGGCTTAACGATTCCGCCTCTTTGGGTGTTTCCTTTAAAGTGGGAATAAAAACCCTGCTCCAAAACATCGTGTTCTCCAGGTTACTGAAAAATTTTAGTTGGCGGACCTAATCCTTGTTAAAAATCTCTTCGGCCAAAGCTATCCCCCTCTTGATAAAAATCTGGTAGAATGCCGGCAATATCCCGGTAGCCCTGAAACGCCCCCGAATCTTACCATCCGGATTTAAACCCTCGATATCATAGTAAAAAATATCTTCCAGGTTGGCCCAGCCGTCTTTTAAACCGTTAACCTGGGAGATGCGGGTAATCTTACGGCCGCCGTCGGCAAGCTGATCCTGCTGAATAATAAGGTGCAGGCTGGAAGCGATCTGCCGGTGTATCGCCTCCAAAGTAATCGGTATCCCGGACATCAGGATCATCGTCTCCAGGCGGTGCAAAACATCGCGCGGCGTATCGGCATGAATAACCGAAAGCGCCCCGCTGTGGCCCGAACACATTGCCTGCAGCATATCCAGCGCCTCGGCGCCGCGGATCTCTCCCAGGATAATCCTCTGCGGACGCATCCTCAATGTATTACGGAAAAGATCCCTGATGGTAATCTCCCCCTTGCCTTCGATATTCGGCATCTTGGTCTCCAGCCTTACCACATGGTCCTGCGTAAGGTGAAGCTCGGCGGTATCTTCAATGGTAATCACCCTCTCGTCATTATTGATATATCCGGAAAGCACTCCGACGGTGGTGGTTTTACCGCTTCCGGTAGCGCCGGCGAAAATAATATTAGCCTTGGCCTTAATGCAGGCGACCAGGAAATCCGCCATCCTCTTGTCCAGCGTGCCCAAATCTATAAGATCCTCGGCTCTGGCGATACTCCGCAGAAATTTACGGATAGTGATCGTCGGACCGTCCAACGCCAGAGGCGGAATAATAATATTCACACGTGAACCATCCTGCAGAGAAATATCGGTATAAGGGACAGATTCGTCGACCCTTCTGCGGGTAGGGGAAAGTATCTTCTGGATCACATACATCAACTGCTGATCGCTGTCGAATTTTATCCCGGTAAGCTGTTTTTTACCGAATTTCTCCACATAAACATTATGCGTTCCGTTGATCATGACCTCCGTGACATCCGGGTCCATCATCAACTTTTCCACCGGCCCCAGACCCGCGAACTCATCCACCAGTTCGTCGATGATCAAAGCCCTCTCTTTGTCTTTAAGCGGATTACGCGGCTGGCTCAGGATCCTCTCTAAAATATTCCTGACCACCCCGGAGATCTCTTCTTTACTGCCGGCGCCCCGGAATAGAACGCTGCTGTATTTGGAGAGAAAATCCTCGCGCACTCTGTTCTTTAATGTCGATTGGGCCATAGCTTATCTCCTTAGGTCGATCTCCCGCAACAATACCCTTATACAATCCTTCTCCGGGACTTTCTTAACCATCTTCCCGCGCGAAAAAAGGATTCCCGCGCCCCGTCCGAACGCTATCCCGAGGTCAGCCTCTTTAGCCTCCCCGGGCCCGTTAACCACACATCCCATCACCGCCACTTTTAAAGGAAAAACCAAATTCCTGTATCTAACGGAAGATAACTTACCCTCCAGTTTTTTCACGATATCGATAAGATCCAGCTCGCACCTGCCGCAAGTCGGACAGCTGATAAGCTGGACTCCTTGCGGACGGCATAGCTCCAAAGATTCCAGAATCGCTCTGGCCGCTTTTACTTCCTCCAAAGGACTATCGGTAAGCGAAACCCTCAGCGTATCTCCAATACCTTCCAGCAGCAATGACCCCAGCGCTACACTGGATTTGATTATTCCCTGGTAAGGAGACCCGGTAGCGGTAACGCCAAGATGCAAAGGATAATCGCATGCCCCGGCAACCTTGCGGTAAGCCTCAACCGTATCCAGGACATTATTAGCTTTAAGCGAAATCACGATATCCCGAAATTTCTGCTTCTCGATTATTCTAACATAATTCATGCAGGCGGCTAACAATTTATCCGCCATCGGAACATTCCTTCCGCCGGCGCCTTTGACCGAACCGCTGTTTAAACCGATGCGCAGGGGGATCCCCGCCGCCCTAAGCGCGGCAATAACCTCTTTGATCTGCCGCGGGTTGTCAATATTACCCGGGTTCAACCTGACTTTATCGGCGCCGTTTTCAGCCGCTTCAATCGCCAGGCGATGCGAAAAATGGATATCCGCGACCAACGGCAGCTTTACCCGGGGTTTAATCTTCTTTAAAGCCGCCGCGTCAAACGAATCCTTGATCGCCAGCCGCACAATCGCGCAGCCCGCTTTCTCCAGCCGGTTGATCTGGCCGACGGTATTATCGATATCGGCGGTACGGGTCTTGGTCATCGACTGGATCGCGACGGGATTCTTCCCGCCGATAAGGCAGCCGCCGATCTTGATTACCCTGGAAACCCTTCTTTTGATATGCATTATTTAACCACCATCCTGCCGATCTTATCCCCGTAAAGCCTTAAGATATCATTATAAGTAACAAACAAAGCCAGCATAATCATCAGGGAAAACCCCAGGTTATTAACAACTTCTTCCGCTTTGACGCCTAGCGCCCTTTTCCTGATCTTTTCCAAGCCCAGGAGAAAAAGATGCCCTCCGTCAAGGATCGGCAGCGGCAGGAGATTAAAAATCGCCAGGCTGATGCTTAACACCGCCATAAGGTGCAATACCGCGATAATTCCCAGTTTCGCCGCCTTGGAAGTAATAAAAAATATCCCCAGCGGGCCGGTCATCGAATCACGCATCGACATTCTTCCGCTGACCAGCCTCCATAATCCCGTATAGGTCAACGCGGTAAGGTCAACCGTTTTTTTCATCCCCAGCCAGGCGGATTTTAAAAATCCGTGCCGGATCTCGATTACCTCATCAAAAGGGGAAATACCGATAACCCCCATGAAATGTTTTTCCCCAAGCTGGTCTTTAAGGGATTTACCCCTTACCGGGACATTAAATTCCATCTCCCGGTTACCGCGCAGGACTTTCAAATTCACCGCGGCAGGATCCTTTCTCTCCCGGATCGCCTGCTGCAGTTCTTCCCAGGCGTTAACCCTGGAGCCGTCCACTTCCAGGATTTTATCGGCTACCTCCAGACCCGCCTCTTTGGCTCCGTAACCCTCGACAAGCCCCCCGACCTTGGTAGTAAGAGTCGGATACCCCATAAAAAATATCATCCAGAAGAACAAAAAACCCAGGACATAGTTCAAAAAAGGACCGCAAAAGATAATCTGAAACCGCCGGCCCGGCGCCTTGGAAAAATATTCATCGCCCCCGCCATGGTAATCCGACTGGCTATCCCCGGCCATTTTAACATATCCGCCCAGAGGAATCAAACTCAAGCTGTATTCGGTATCCCCCACCTTCTTTTTAAAGATCGACGGCCCGAACCCTAAAGAAAACTGCTCGACACGCACCCCGTTCCTGCGGGCGGCGATAAAATGCCCGAATTCATGCGCTACGATCAATAAACTCAAGATTAAAATAAAAATAACTATCGCGATCATCTTATGATTTATATCCTCCCGGCTGCCGCAAGCGCCTCTTCCCTTGCCCATGCGTCGGCACATATCGCAGAAGAAAGCCCCGCAGGCCTGACATTTTTATGGCGCCGCATCACTTTTTCCACGATTTCAGGTATCTCTAAAAATTCTATTTTTTTATTCAAGAACAAATCTACGCAAATCTCATTAGCGGCATTCATCACCGCCGGCAGCGTTCCCAGTTCACGCGCCGCATAATACGCCAGCCTTAAACTGGGAAACTTATCCAGGTCGGGTTCCAAAAAATGCATCTTCCCCGGATTGCAGAAATTGATCCCCGCCAGTTTATTCGGAAAACGCTCCGGATAAGACAAAGCGTACTGGATCGGAATACGCATGTCGGCGACCGAAAGCTGCGCCATGACCACCCCGTCGGAAAATTCCACCATCGAATGTATCAAGGCCTCCGGATGAACCAGCACTTTAATCTCATCCGGCTTCAACCCGAACAGGAACATCGCTTCCAGAAGTTCCAGCCCTTTATTCATAAGGGTCGCCGAATCCACGGTAATCTTGCGCCCCATTTTCCAGCGGGGATGACGCAGAACCTTTTCCAGGGTAACATCCTTGAACCGGCTGCGCGGAACCTCCCGTAACGGCCCTCCGGAAGCGGTAAGATATACCCTCCGCAGCGCGGAGCGCGACTGGGAACCAAGGCTCTGCCAGATCGCCGACTGCTCGCTGTCGACCGGACGGATCTGGGCCCGGTATTTCTTTGCCAGGCGCATCAAAAGATCCCCGGCCATTACCAAAGCTTCTTTATTGGCCAGGGCGATCTCCTTAGAACTTTTAATCGCGCCGAGCAGCGGATCCAGGGCGGCCGAACCGGTAATCGCCATTACCACCAGCCGGCTGCCTCCGTCTCCGGCGATCTCCATCAAGCCCTCTTTACCGCATAATACTCTGGTTTTAGAGCCCAACTCGTTTTTCAGCTTGAATGCGGCCCGGGGATCCGCCACGCAGACCTTCCCGGGACGAAACTCCTTAATCTGCTTTTTCAAGGCGGAGATGTCGGAGTTAACGCTTAAAGCTGAAACCCTGAACTTACCCGGGAACGCCCGGACTACCTCAAGGGCGCTCCGGCCAATCGAACCGCTGGAACCTAAAATCGCGATATTTTTCACTTCTTGCCTTTTATAATTTATTCGGGGCTATTCCGGTCTATAACCTTGCCAGAATAAAATAAAATACCGGGGCGGTAAATAATAAGCTGTCGATCTCATCCAGCACTCCGCCCATACCGGGAAAGATGCTGCCGGAATCCTTAACCTGGCAATCCCTTTTAAGCAGCGACTCCGAAAGGTCACCTAATTGCCCGAGAACTCCCAATCCCACCGAGATAAATAATAACTGCCCGTATCCGAAAGGCAGAAAAGGTTTACAGGCAAGTCCGCCCAGAACGCTGAAAACCAAACCTCCCAGTGAGCCTTCCACGGTTTTCTTCGGGCTGATGTGCGGGAGCAAAAGTTTTTTCCCCCAGCGGCTTCCCACCAGATAAGCCCCGATATCCCCCAGCTTGGTAATCAACAAAAGCGCAGTCAGAAAACCCAACCCTCCCTCAAGATACCGGATCTTGATCAAAAAGCTGAAGAACCAGGAAACATAAAGTATCCCGAAAATGGTGGTAGAGATATCCACGATCACTCCGGAATTTTCCCGGCGTTTAAACTGCATCAGGATAAGGGAAAAAAGCGCGATCACGATAAAAAGCAATTCCCAGCTCTTGGTTGGCTCAAACTTCAGCATAATCGAAGCCGGAATAATAATCCCCATGACGATACCAAAATACTTGTAGTTATGAATATCCTTTTTTTCGAGCATCAGGAAATACTCATGCAAACCGGCGATAATAAAAAGGATGATTACCAGGCTGCAAAGCCAGTCAAAGAAGATCACCATCGAAATAACACTGATCAATATTATCGAACTAAGAATTCTTTTGGCCAGCATCAAGACCTCCGAACCTTCTGTTCCTTTTCTGATATTCCCCAACCGCCTCTTTTAAATCTTCCAGGCCGAAATCCGGCCAGTATTTGGGCGAAAAATAAAACTCGGCATAAGAAAGCTGCCAAAGCAGGAAATTGCTTACCCGCATTTCATTGCTGGTGCGGATTAAAAGATCCGGATCGGGAATATCGGGGGCATAAAGATACCTGCCAAATTCCCGTTCATCTAAATCTCCCGGGTCAGCTTTTTTTTCCGCGACCAAACGAGCAAACTTTTTAGCGGCATCCGCGATTTCCTGGCGGGCGCCGTAGTTTACGGCCAGAACCACCCTCAAACCGGTATTACCCGCGGTTTTCTCCTGCGCCCCGGAAATCCTTTCCTGAAGATACTTGGGGACAGGATCGCCCCTTCCGATAACCGTAAAACGCATATTATTCTTATGCAGCACCTTGATCTCCTTTTTCAGGAAATGATCCAGGTAACGCATAAGGACCCTGATTTCTTCTTTCGGACGGTTCCAATTCTCCGTGGAAAAAGCGAAAAATGTAACCGCTTTTATCCCCAGCGCGGATGCACCCCGAATGATCTCTCTGACACGTTCCACCCCTTTACGATGCCCCGAGGTGCGGCTCAAACCTTTCTCCTGCGCCCAGCGTCCGTTGCCGTCCATAATAAAAGCTACATGCTTGGGGGGAACTTTAAGACTTCCTTGCATATTACTGGTGAACCTGGTAATCGATATTCGGAAAGAGGTTGTCCTTGTATTCGATATCCGCCAGCCAGTTTCCATCGATAGCGTTGGAATTAAGCTCGTCGTAAAGCCGGTTGAACCTTAAAAGGTGTTCTTTGGTACGGCGCACCGCGTAACTGGTATGCGTCCCGGTGCCCAGGATAAATGCCCAATCCGAGCTCTGCGCCAGAAGAAGCTCGCGCAAAGCCTGGTTTAAAGCCCTTAGGCGCAGGCCCTGCGCTCCGGGATTTTTCCGGGCCAGCTCGCTCATGCGGACCGAAGCGGCGTGCAGATGGCGGTAGATCCAGTCATTCGACCCTTGCAGCCACATCTCCGAATATCCTTTATAACCCCAGCTGGAAAAAGACGGGGTAACCACCTGGTTACGGGGATTAAGCTCCAGGTATTCCGAAGGAGTAATCATGCCGATCTCATTCTGGTCGCAGGCAATCTTGCGGAACAGAAAATCCAGCCACATCGGCCCTTCATACCACCAGTGCCCGAAAAGCTCGGCGTCGTAAGGAGAAACGATTACCGGAGGTTTCCCCATCAGGTCATTTAAATAAGAGGCCTGCTTCTGGCGGTTGAACATAAAGTTTCCGGCATGTTCAGCCGCACGCTCCCTGGCCCACTGCTCGACATAAGGCTCTTTATGGTTGGTGCTGCCGGTAATCCGGTAATATTTAATCCCGGTATTGATACGCACCCCGTCCGGATGGATGTAGGGTTTAATATAATCAAACTCCAGGTCAAACCCCACGTCCCGGTAAAACTCGCGGTAATTATAATCTCCCGGATAACCTTCGATCGACGACCAGACCTGCTTGGAGGATTCCAGGTCGCGGCCGAAAGCCGCCACCCCCGTTCCTTTACAATAAACCGGCGCGAATACCCCGTATTTGGGGCGCGGGGTACCATGCAGCACGCCGTGAGAGTCGGTAAAGAAAAAACGTATCCCCGCCTCACGCAGGATTTCATCATGCCCCGGGCAGTAACCGCACTCCGGCAGCCAGATCCCGCGGGGCCTCCTGCCGAAAACACTCTCGTAATGGTTGGCGGCGACCTTCACCTGGGCGCGCACCGAATCGCGGCAGACATCCATTAAAGGAAAAAAACCGTGTGTCGCTCCGCAGGTGATAATTTCCAATTTGCCTAAATCCTGAAATTTCTTAAATGCCGAAACCAGGTTTAAATTATATTTCTGGAATATATCGCGCGCATGCGAGAACCTGTCGAAATACATCTGGGCCAGGCTCTTGAACTCCGGCTGCCATTTAGTCCTTTCGATCTCTTTCTGCGCCAGTTCGATCGATTTATTGATATGCTTCAGATAACGCCCCTGCAAGAGAGGGTCGGCAAGCATCGAAACAAGCGTGGGGCTTAAGGTCATCGTAATCCTGAAATCTATCCCGTCGTTGACCAGCCCCTGGAAAACCGAAAGCAGAGGCACATAAGTTTCCGTGATCGCCTCGTAAAGCCAGTCCTCTTCCAGAAAATTCTCATGCTCCGGATGGCGCACGAAAGGAAGATGTCCATGCAAGACCAAACAAAGATATCCTTTAGGCATATTTTATCGTCCCCTTACCGCTCAAACGCGCGGAAAATCATTCCTGTTTTTAGGTAATTATTTTCCTGCGGAGATTACAAGCGGTCAAACTGCGGTTATTATTTGGTTTCCCTGGTGACGATCGGGGTAATCACCCTTTCGTCCACATTATCGGCGGATTTGGCCTTAACCGGGATTACCTGCCTGCCGTCCGGAAGGTAATAACGCAAGGTAAAAGTCCCGTCCGGCCGGAGTTTAATCGGCATCCCCTGCACCGTCACCTGAGCGTCCGGCTCGGTCGCCCCGTAAACAATCAGTTCGCAGTCGACCTTCAGCCAGAAGCTTCTTTCTTTTACCGCTTTCTTCACCGGGCTGCTTGAAAGCCCCGAACTGAACAAACCCTGTTTGACGCGTTCCTGCCAGGCGCCGCCTACGGGTGAACTCTTCCCTAAACCGAACCCCATACCGTAAAGCCGGGCGAATATTTCGTCGGGAACCATCCATTCCTCATCCGTGATCCAGGAAGGGCTGTCAAGCGGGGTCTGCACCACATTCGAACGCAGGATCGTGATAAAACGTCCGTCGGGAAGCATTAACCCCAGGTCCACGCACCAGGCGCGCCCCGGACCGGCGGTATCCACATACCAGCTGTTGGCGAAATCATTGATCTGGATATCGAAAAACCGGTTGGCGTTGGAACCGTTAAATATAATATTAGTCACGTCATAAACCCGCAGCACCCTTTTAGCGCGGAAGAAATCATCACCCAGCCTGCTTTTAAAACCCTGGAAGGTCTCTTCTTTCACCTCCCAGTAAGTATGCAGCCAGCGGGGATCACGGACCTGCAGGACCATCCTGTCCAGGTTATAAGAAGAAGGCAATTCCTGCGGGCGCGCGGGAGCCTGATAAACTTCCTGCGAATGCGAAAATTTAGTGTTGACGATCGCGGTCTCGTAAGTCCCGGAGGCTTCTTTAGCCTGCTGGCGTTTCTTCGCCGCTTTTACCGGGGGGGTCTTGGCCTTCTTCGGCTTAAGTTTTAATTTGGACTTTGCCTTGGAAATAGTTTTTATCAGCGCCGCCTTGGTTTTTTTCAGTATCCTCATCACCCTGCCCTCCCTCCAATAAAAAAGGGGATTGTCTCCCCTTCATGGTAAAACTATCTTAACGCTTTTCTTAAAATCCCCCCTTATTTCATCTTTTAGCTTTCTTTCCATTAGCTGAAACCTGTTTTTGAGGATCCTTGGATTTCGCCGTCTTCTGCAATTCTTCTTTCAACCCCTGGCTCACCAGCTGTTCCTGGGCTAAAGACTGCTTGACGGTTTCCAGCTCAGAGTTCAAATCCTGGATTTCTTTATCCCTGGCTTTAACCTTTTCCTCCAGGGAAGCCCTTTCCTGCATATATTTACTGCTTCTCTCCTCAAGGGAAAGACGGGCCGCCATTTCCTTATCGCGGGCGGCCTTCTGCCTCGACGCGTTATTGCAGGAACTTAACATGCCGAAAAAGAAAATAACCGTCAATACCGCCAAAACGACAACGATCCGATTTTTTAAAGATTCCGGTATCATAAAGACCAAACTTATTTAAGATTCTCCGAAGGTTCTTCCAGCTTGTAAGCCCCGGAAGAAGACTCATCCTTGTAAGCTCCCGAAGAAGAATCATTCTTAATTTTAGTGACATTGGGCAAGATAACGATCTCCACCCGGCGGTTCTGTTTACGCCCTTCCTTGGTCTCGTTAGAAGCCACCGGACGGTATTCGCCGTAACCGATCGCCGAAAGGCGTTCCGGAGAGATCCCCTGATCTTTTTCCAGATAATGCAGAACGCTTAAGGCGCGCGCGGTAGAAAGCTCCCAATTCGATTTCCAATTGCTGTGCTTAATCGGGATATTGTCGGTATGCCCTTCGATGCCGATATTAAACTGCGCCATGTTATCCTTCAACACCGCCGAAACTTTATCCAGAAGAGGCAAGGCCTCGCTCCGGATCTTCGCCTTGCCGGAATCGAAGATAAGATCCCCTACTACCGTGATCACCAGGCCTTTTTCCATCATCTGCAGCTTGACCTGTTTATCGTCGATTTCCTGGCCCAATTTTTGTTCCAGCAGGCCTTTGGACCGGGCAAGTTCATCCAGCTGGGCGCTTAATTCCTGTATTTTCTGGGCGTCGCTGCGTTTACCGGCCTGAAAGATAAAAGTGCACCCCGCCAGACCAACAGCCAAAAATAAAGCCAAAATGTATTTTAAAAAATTATTTTTCATCTTTCTCTCCTTTTGCTATTGAAAATTAAATATAACATAAGCGTTTTTAATAGTCAAGTGTTTTATCCCCAACTACTTAGATAAAAATAGTCTCTTCCCGCGCGCTGCCTACGGAAACCATCGTAATCTCGGCTTTTAAAAGCTCCCGGAGCTCCGAAAGGTAAGCGCGGGCGCGGGGATGCAGTTTCTTAAAAGAATCGGTCTTGCCTTCATGCTTCGGCCATCCGGGCATCTCTTTATAAACCGCGGTAGCTTTGCTCAATACCTCAAGATCCGAAGGGAACTCCTTAAAAATCCTGCCTTTATATTTATAGGCGGTGCAGATTTTGACCTTCTCCAGCCCATCCAGAACGTCCATTTTCATAATCGCCAAGTCGCTGATCCCGTTGAGCATCACCGATTCACGCGCGATTACCGCGTCAAACCATCCGCAGCGGCGGGGCCGCCCGGTAGTCGCGCCGAACTCGTTGCCTTTATCCCGCATTATTTTCCCGAAACTTCCGGCAAATTCTGTGGGGAACGGTCCTTCGCCGACCCGGGTGGTATAAGCTTTACAGACCCCTACCACCTTGTCGATTTTATCCGGTGAAATCCCGGTCCCGGAACAGGCGCCTCCGGAGATCGTCGACGAAGAGGTCACAAAAGGATATGTCCCGAAATCGATATCCAGAAAAGTCCCCTGCGCCCCCTCAAGTAAAATATCCTTTTTCTTCCCGATCGCCTCATTTAACAATAATGCGGTATTGCAAATATACGGGGCAAACAACTTTCCGAACCCCAGATAGTCGGAATAAATTTTGGCGAAGCTGAACCCCGGATGACGATAAACTTTTTTGAAGATTTCGTTTTTTTCTTTAAGGTTGTCCTTGAGCTTTTCCTTGAGCAGCGCGGGATTCATAAGGTCCGTCATGCGTATGCCGCAACGGTTGATCTTGTCGGAATAACAGGGGCCGATCCCCCTGCCGGTGGTGCCGATCTTATTCTTTCTTTTCGTCTCGCGCAGCTGGTCGAGATTCTTATGATACGGCATAATAAGGTGCGCCAGGGAAGAAATTTTAAAACGCGTTTTAAAATCGATGCCGTTCTTGCGCAAATCGTCCAATTCCCGCAGGAGGACCTCCGGGTCGACCACCACTCCGTTACCGATACAGCAAACCTTCCCGGGATGCAATATCCCCGAAGGAATAAGATGGAATACGTAATGTTTATTTCCCACCACCACGGTGTGGCCGGCGTTATTGCCGCCCTGATAACGCACAATATAATCCACTTTACGGGAAAGGATATCGATCACTTTCCCCTTACCTTCATCACCCCACTGCATTCCTACTAAAACAATATTCATTTTTTTATACTCCCGGTTACCGAGAAAATTCCAAACCTTCAAACCAAAAACACCTTTTGAAGGCGGGAAAACATTTTACCTACATTCTATATTCTACCTTCTACCTGCTATTCACTTGCCATATTATCACGGCGTCATAGTAAATATTTTATGCGCGATATCCGGATATTTGGCGATAAAATTCAACTCGTCGTCCACCAGCGGTTTCTGGTTATGGACGTTGGCGTATCTTACCAGCTCCAGGATGCGCGTCGCTTCCGCATCATCCTTAAAAGGAACTTCCAGTTTTTCATATACATTACGGAAACCCTTGATCCCGGAATATTCCCCGGCGGTGATTTTCCTGCCGGTCTCGATGATCTCCGGTTCCCCCCTGCCCAGCTCCTCGTAATCGTAAAGCTCGTAATTCCTGCGATCCTTCAATGCCCCGTCGGCATGTATCCCCGATTCATGAGCGAAAGCATTCGCCCCCACCCCCGGCTGGTTGATCGGGATCGGAACCCCGAAAGCGTAAGAGGCATATTTACAGATCTTCCAGGCAAGCTTCAAATCGATCTTTTCGTCAAGAGAATAACCCTGCATACCCTGGCCGTATTTGATCGCCAGGATTACCGAGACGAGGTCGGCGTTTCCCGCCCTCTCGCCCATCCCGTTGACACAGGTATTAATATAAGAATCGACTCCCGCGTCGCTGGCGGCCTTGGCGCCGGCAATGGAATTAGCCACGACCATACCCAAATCATTATGGCAATGCACCTCAATCGGAAGCTGGACCTTTTTAGCCAGAGCGGATATCCGGTCGTAAATACTAAAAGGTGTATCCACCCCCAGAGTATCGCAGTAACGGATCCGGTCGGCGCCGGCCTCTTTCGCTTTCAGCGCGAACTCGATAAGATACTCCAGATTAGTGCGCGAAGCATCCTCGGCATTTACGCCCACCGCTGCCGCGCCGAGTTTTTTGGCTTCCGCCAAAGCTTCCTGCATCTCATGGATCACCGACTGGTGGTCGAGCTTGCCTTTAAATTTATGCACGATCATCTGGTCGCTGGTGGAGATGGAAAGGTTAAGATACTGCAGCCCCGGGATCAGCCGGAAAGCGGTCTTCACGTCATCCCGGGTCGCCCGCAGCCAACCGCTTAAACGGATACGGGAAAATCCCCCCACCTTTACCAGCTCAAGATTAGCGTTAAGATAATTCGTTTCGTGGTGCGTAAGCGGAAAACCGAACTCCGATTGATATACCCCCATCTGGTCAAGATACCAGTTGATCATGGTCTTCTGCAGTTTGGAAAGGCAGATCCGCGAAGTCTGCACCCCATCACGGTTGGTTACGTCCAAAAGATAAATTTTAGGTTTATGCGTCATTTTTACCTCATTTCCCCGCAGTAGCGGTCCGGAGACACCGGATAACGGTTAATAGTGGAGCTCCCGTGGGTTAAAACCCATGACTCCCTCCTGAAGCAGAAATCACATAATTTAATTCTTCCCGGGTCAATCCTTAGACTGCGCTCAGACGGGTGAGCGCAGTCGGAGCAAACCCGGGGATTTCTGCGAAGGATTAATTCCTTACTTTCCGAGAATCTTCTTGAACTCCTCCCGGGAAGGAGCCTCCCGCGAAGAAAAAATTCTCCGGTTATCCAAAAGATACGTCGGTCCGGAGGCGATCCGAAGATCCCGGTTCAAAGAAATATTGTCTTTTAAAAGGCTTTCTCCTTCTTTGCCACGGGCGCAAATCTTTATCTTTTCGCAAAGCCCGGCATCCCCCAGGCAATCTTCCCAATAAGAACTGCGGACATTTTTCGCCCGGCAGGTCAAGTAATCCCAAAACTTATCGGGATAATATTTCTGCACGCATACCGCGCGTAAAGACTCCTCCGTTTCGGCAGCCCCTCCGGAAGCGCTGAATCCGCCGCCTTTATTCTCCGTGACCAAGAAGTGCGGAAAAGGCTTAAACTCCCGGAGCCTTTCCAGCAATAAAGCGGCGTTTTTATCAAAAAAACTTAAAAAGATATCGAAACGCCCTTTTTTCTCTTTCCGGTTCAGAAAATACGAAAACCCGCTGGTCTGCGGTTTAACCAGGTAAAAATTGCCGGCAGGCCGCAGCCCTTTTTTAAAAGAATCGAAATCGGCTTCCTTTTCGACCGCGCGGGGTAAAATATAAGCCGGCAGAACCTCCAGGGAAAGTTTCCGGATCATCTTCTGCGCTTCCCGCCCCGGATAATCTATCACCCTGACGGAAATGCCGGGGATCCTTTTCTTGAGCACCCCGATAAAATAATCGGTGTTCCGGGCAACGCCGTCCTTGGTATCAATCACCAGAAGATCTATTTTATGCGGCGCGGGAAAAGAACAGGATGCATTCTTTCCGCCGGGGTTATTGCACCTGCCTCTCAATCCCCCCTGCCGGCAGTCGGAATCGGAATGACAGCGCGGCAAGACCCCCGCGGCCTCCGGATTACCGTTAGATTCTCCGGCATAAGAAATTACCGCCGCAAACAACAACCCCAGAAAAAGCGTAAATTTTAAAAACCGCTTCATGTCCTGATTACTTTTACCGTAAGGATATTCTCCAATTCGCGGAGCTTATCCTGGATCTCCACGCTTACCTGGCTGTCGACATTCAATACGCTGATCGCCTTGCCGGCCGGTTTATCCCTGCCAAAGGTCATCGCGGCGATATTAATTCCGTTTTTACCCAAAAATGACCCCAGGCTGCCGATCAATCCCGGACGGTCCCAATTACGGATAAAGATCATTTCTCCGATCGGATACAACTCAAGATAATAGTCGTCGATCTTCACGATCCTGGGTTGTTTATTGCCGGACAAGGTGCCGCAAACCATCTTAGTCTCCTTGTCGGTCTTAATCTGCAGCTCGATAAGATTGACAAACTCTCCTTCTAGGGTAGATTTTGATTCGCGTAATTTTATCCCTCTTTCCTTAAGCAGGGATACCCCGTTAACAAAATTGACCGTTTCTTTCAAAATCGGGGTAAGCAGGCCTTTAGCCAAAGCCATGGTTACCGGGCTTAAATCATATTTAGTAATCTGACCGCTGTAATTTATTACCAGTTCCTGGAACCTGCCCTCCACCAGCTGCGCGGAAAACATCCCAAGCTTCTCCCCGAGGACAATATAGGGATTAAGTATTTTGCAGACCTCCGCCTCCAGGCAGGGGTAATTGGCGGCATTGCGTATCCCCCGCCCCAAAAGCGCGTCTCTTACAATCTCGGCAACCTCGATCGCCACGTTGATCTGCGCTTCTTCGGTAGAAGCGCCCAGGTGCGGCGTTGTAACGACATGATCCAGCTTCAAAAGTTCGCTTTCGGGATCCAACGGCTCCTTTTCAAAAACATCCAGCGCCGCCCCGGCGACTTTGCCCTCCTTGACCGCCTTGATGAGCGCCGCTTCATCGATAATCCCGCCCCGGGCGCAGTTAACGACACGCACGCCGTTTTTCATGAGGTTAAACTCCTTATCCGAAATCATGTGCCTCGTCTCATCGGTTAGGGGGGTATGCACGGTAATATAATCCGCCTCCTGGAGCACCTTGGCCAATTCGGCGCTTTCAACACCGATATCTTCGGCGACCTGCGCCGATAAAAACGGGTCGAACGCCAGGACCTTCATCCCGAAAGATAAAGCGCGCTTGGCGACCTCCGAACCGATGCGGCCGAAGCCCACAATCCCCAGAACCTTGTTATAAAGCTCGACCCCCATGAATTTAGAACGTTTCCATTCGCCTTTTTTCATCGAGGCGCTGGCCTGGGCGATATTCCGTGACAAGGTCAGGATCATGCTGAAGGTATGTTCGGCGGTAGAAATAGTATTGCCCGCCGGGGTATTCATCACGATAATCCCCTTTTGCGTCGCCGCCGCCAGGTCCACATTATCAAGACCCACCCCCGCCCGGCCGACGACCTTAAGCTTTTCCGCCGCCTGGATAATCTCCTTGGTTACTTTGGTCGCGCTGCGCACCACCAAAGCGTCGTAATCCTTGACGATAGCTTTAAGTTCTTCGGGCTTTAAATCCGTCTTTACATCCACCGTCAGTTCCTTGGAATCTTCGAATATTTTAAGCCCCTGACTGCTTAACGCGTCGCTTACCAGAACTTTTATCATTTGATCCGCTCCTATTTTAAGAATACTTCTTCGGCCGCCTTGACCCCGGCGCCTAGATTGAATTTATAACCCATCTGAACAAGCACCTTTTCAAGACAGGCAATACACATTACGATATCCGATTCGGTAATAAATCCCATATGCGCGATACGGATGACTTTACCCTTAAGCTCCGCCTGCCCTCCGGCAATCGTTACCCCGTAGGTATCGCGCATGGTCTTAACTAATTTTTCCCCGTCGACACCCGCGGGGACTTTGGCCGCGGTAACCCCGTCGGAAGCGGCTCCGGGAGCGAATAATTCCAACCCCAGGGCTTTCATCGCCGCGCGGGCAGCATCGGCCATCGTACGGTGGCGCTTGAAAATATTCTCCAACCCGTCCTGTTTCATAATCTTCAACGATTCGTTCAAAGCGATAATCAGGGTAATCGAGGAAGTAAACGGCGTATCATTCTTATCCAGCGCCTTTTTGGCCTTCCTCAAATCCAGATAATAACGGCTGCCCTTGCAGGACTCTACCAGTTTCCAGGCGCGTCCGCTCAAACAGATAAAACCTAAACCCGGAGGAAGCATCAGGCCTTTTTGCGAACCGGAAACTACCACATCCACCCCCCATTCGTCGGTCTTTAAGTCTACCGCGCCCAAACCGCTGATAGCGTCTACCGCCAGTACCGCCGAAGTATCCTTGACCACTGCGGCGATCGAGCGGATGTCGTTATCCACGCCGGTAGAAGTTTCACAAAGCGTCGTAAAAACCACCTTGATCTGCGGATTAGCCTTAAGTCTCCTGCCGATCTCCTCCGGATCAACCGCTTTTCCCCATTCTACGTCGATAACTTCCGCGCCGATGCCGTAAGCCCGGCAGATCTCCGTCCATCTTTCGCCGAATTTACCTCCCTGGACTACCAGGGCGGTATCGCCGCAGGAAAGCAGATTGGCTACCGCCGCCTCCATCGCACCGGTTCCCGAAGAAGAAATTATAAAAACATCGTTGGCGGTCTGAAACGCCCATTTGAGCCCCTGGCTTGCTTCTTTCAGGATCTCCTGGAATTGCGGGGTACGGTGGTGAATGATCGGCTTAGCCATCGCCAAGCTTACCTCCGGCGGTAAAGGGGTAGGCCCGGGAGTCAACAAATAATTCTTTTTCATCTTAAACTCTCCTTATATATGAACAGTTTTTATTTAAATATAGCTACCCGGTAAGCGCCGGGGAAAATCACCTTCATCGATCCAGGTAAGGATAGAGAAAACCTAAACCCTACTTCTTCTCTCCTTTTACAATCACTTCATCCACCAGACCGTAATCCTTAGCCTCCTGGGCGGACATAAAATAATCGCGGTCCGTATCCTTCTGTATCTTATCCAGGGGCTGTCCGGTATGGCTTGACAGGATCTCGTTCAACCGGTCGCGCGCCTTGAGGATCTCTTTAGCCTGGATCGAAATATCCGCGGCCGCCCCCTGCGCGCCTCCCCAGGGCTGATGGATCATCACCCGGGAGTTAGGAAGCACAAAACGTTTCCCTTTGGTCCCCGCGGCCAACAGCACCGCGCCCATGCTCGCCGCCTGCCCGACGCAATAAGTGGCGACGTCGCATTTTATGAACTGCATCGTATCGTATATCGCAAGCCCCGCGGTAACCGAACCCCCGGGGGAATTGACATAAACATTGATATCCTTGTCTTTATCCTCCATCTGCAGGAAAAGCAGCTGGGCGATTACCAGGTTTGCCACATAATCGTCGATCGGCGTTCCGATAAATAAAATCCTGTCTTTTAAAAGACGCGAATAAATATCGTAAGCGCGCTCAAAACCACGGGTGGTCTGTTCAACAACCATCGGTACCAAAACCTGGCTCTTCAGATCTTTTTCCATACATCCCCCTATTTTAAACTCTAAACCCTAAACTCGAAATCCTAAATAAAACCAAAATCCAAAGCTTAAAGCTTAGAACTTATAACTTACAGCTTAAGACTTAGGATTTCCTTCGTCCTGCGCCGGCTGCCAATCCGCCTCTTTCAGCAAAAACTCCATTACCCTGCGCGGCATATGGTCGTCAACGGCGATATTTTCTTTCTTGGCAATCTGCGATAGAACCAGATAAACCTTAACCTGTTTGGCGGCCTCGGGGCGGATATTTTCCAAGAGTAGTTTTTCCTGTTCCTCGATCTTATCGCGCGGCAGGCCTTTCATCGCCAGGTCGATCTTGGTCTGACGGAGCATATCCTGGGCCTGGCGTTCTACCAGCCCTTCCGGAAGCTTAAACTCCAACCCCTTGGTGATCCCTTCAAGCAGTTCATTCTCTATCCTCTGGCGTTCCTGATTTTCCTTGGTAATAAAAATCTGCCTCTCCACCGCTTTCTCGAACTCCGCCAGATCCGGATAACCCAGGGAACGGGCGAATTTATCGTTAAGCTCCTGCGCCTTGCGCGATTCCTTGACCGAATCGATATGCCTTTTGACTTCGTCGGCGGATACGGCAGCAAGCTTATAATTTATCCTGCGGTTCTTATATTCCTTGAGCGGAATTTCCGGGGTAACCTCCACGGTAGCCTTAAAAGAAAGGCTACTCCGGTCCAGTCTCACGTCGGCGATCTGCGGCAGCTCTATTACATCGAGTTTTTCCGCCTCAACCGCCTGGTTATAGATATCCGGGACCAATTCTTTCAGCACCTGTTCATGGACCCGGGCTCCGTAATGTTTCTCCAGGAGATCGCGCGGGGCCTTCCCCGGACGAAAACCGGGCACTTTGGCCTCCTTGGCGACCTGCGCGAAGATTTCTTCAAATTTATTTTTTACGATTTCTCCGCTGACCTCAACATCGAGCTGGCATTTAGTGCTATCTAACTTTTTAACCTCGGTTTTCATCTTTTCCTTTCTGATTATTCGGATTAACGTTCAATCTTGAATCTTAAAAAAATAACCGCCTTAAAGATAATATTTTCCGACACCCCGCTGTTACATCCTGAATTTTTCCCCCAGGTAAACCTGGCGCGCCTGCGGATGGTTTATCAGTTCGTGCGCGGTGCCCGAGATAAGGATCGACCCCTCCGAAATAAGATACGCCCGGTCGGTAATCGCCAGGGTCTCACGCACATTGTGGTCAGTAAGCAATATCCCCAACCCCTTAGCCTTTAATTCCTTGATCATCTCCTGGGCTTCGTTTACCACAATCGGGTCGATCCCGGAAAAAGGCTCATCCATCAGGATAAAGGAAGGATTGGTTACCAGCGCCCGGGTAATCTCCAATCTCCTTCTTTCCCCGCCGCTCAAGGTATATGCCTTATGTTTCGCCAGGTGCGCGATGTTCAACTCCTCAAGCAATGAAACCAGCCGGCGTTTCCTTTCCGGACGGCTCAAAGGCAAAGTCTCCAGGATCGCGCTGATATTATCCTGAACCGTAAGCTTGCGGAAAATCGAAGCCTCCTGGGCAAGGTAGCCGATCCCGAAACGCGCGCGTTCGTGGATCGCCATATCGGTAATATCATGATTATCGAAAACTATCCGGCCCTTATTCGGGGGGACGATACCGACGATCATATAAAAAGTCGTAGTCTTACCCGCTCCGTTGGGCCCAAGCAGCCCTACGATTTCGCCGCGCTTGACGGTGATATCGACCCCTTTAACCACCTGACGGCCGTCGTAAGCTTTCGCCAAACCTTTAGTTTCCAAAAGTCTCATCGATCTTCTCCGTCTGGTAAATAACTATCTGTGGCCTTCCGTTTAATGTCAGTTTCTTGTCGCCTGCGGTATAAACCGCTTCCTGGCTGTAAGAGATATTCTCCCCGCGCACGATACGCACGTTGCCGGAGGCTACGATCTTATCGATGGAATTCCCGATGGCGGGA
This sequence comes from Candidatus Omnitrophota bacterium, assembly GCA_028711825.1. Classification (GTDB taxonomy): domain Bacteria; phylum Omnitrophota; class Gorgyraeia; order Gygaellales; family Profunditerraquicolaceae; genus UBA6249. The sequence goes on from JAQTRM010000003.1 coordinate 29,514, forward strand.
ACACCCTTGGCCGGAGCGGCGGCCGGTTTCTTGCCTCCGGCCTCAACCCTTCGACCACCCTGGTCTAAAAACTGGGGTTTACTCAGGGTTGATACTGAGCCTTGCGCTTTATCCTGCCCTGAAAGGGCAGGTTTTGGCTTGGCCGAAGTATCAAAATAAACCCGCATTTTATCGCTATAAATTATCATATCCGGCTTTTCTACTTTAACATTATTATTAAATATGGCAATATTTTTTTCGTAATCCACATCCAGGGGCCCGTCGCAGGTAATCACAATCTTCTCTTTTTTGCTCAGAGACTTATCCTGCGTCTGAATATCCAGACGTACGTCCTTTTTCAGGACGATCTGCTTTAAAGCGGTAGCCCCCTGCGCTCCCTGCCCGGAAAGGTTCATATCCTGCCTCTGGAGATTTACCTTATCCAGGGTGCTGATAATCTGCTGCTTGCGGTCCCAATCCAGGGTGTCGGTAGTAAGCTTGGCCCCGCTGGCGGTAGTAATCACCACATTATCCTCCAGGTGCACCACTCCGCTTTTTTTATCGAAATCCCCTTTATCCGCGGTAAGGTTAATGGCATCCTTACCGGTATAATTATTACCTATCACTTTTTTGAGTTTTACTACCTCATCAAAAATATCCGCGGATTTTCCGGAAAGATCCCAGGATTTCTTCCCCTTCTCACCGAACCCCGACAGGGAAAAATCACCGACCTGCTGTCCGGCTTCCGCAAGATCGCCCGATACGGTGCCGGCCGCCGCGAAACGGACAAAAACTGCGGATAAAAAAACAAAAATCACCGCTAACTTTCTACGGTCCATAAAACTTTAAGACATCTTCCCATTTACCCTGCGATTTAAGGATCATCTCCGCGACCTCCCGGACCGCCCCCCGCCCTCCGGCGGCGGCGGTAATATAAACCGCGGCGTCTTTGATCTCGGAGGCGGCGTTGGAAACGGCCACCGGCAGCCCGACCCGGCGCAAGAGGGATAAATCTACCAGGTCGTCTCCGACAAAACAGATTTCTTCGGAGGAGACCTTGTATTTTTTCATAATCTTTCCCAGGACCGCGGTTTTGGGGAAGATGTCGGCGAAGACCTCCGATACCCGCATATCTTTTGCGCGTAAAGCAAGCGTGCGGGAGTTCTTGGCCGTGATAATCACCGTTTCAATCCCGGATTTATGCAGCACATAAACCCCCAGGCCGTCGTGTACGTCGAAAAATTTGGAATCCCTGCCGGAAGAATCATAAATAATCCTGCCGTCGGTAAGGACCCCGTCGGCATCCAAAAGGAGCAAACGGACCCTGCTGAAACGCTCTTTTAATTCCGGATTCATATTCTTTTCATGCATTTTAAATTAACCCCGCTTTAAGCAGATCCTGCACATCCAGCAAACCCACCGGGCGCCTGAAGCGGTCCACCACCGGGACTTCGTCGATCTTCTTTGCCTGCAGGATCCGCATCGCTTCGGCGGCAAGCATGTCTTTGTCGACCACCGTGGGATTCTTGGTCATCACATCCTTGATCAGCCTGGCGGTAAGATCTTTATCGCTGGCAAGATGGCGGCGCAGGTCACCGTCGGTAAAAATACCCTCGAGCTTCCCATTTTTATCCACCACGATCGCCGAACCGGCCCGGGCATGGGTAATCGCAAGCATCACTTCCGCCACCAGCTTATCCTGGCGCACCACCGCGCAGGAAACCCCCTGGCGCATAATATCCTGGACCGTCAAAAGGAGGCGCCTCCCTAATGCCCCTCCGGGATGGAAGAAAGCGAAATCTTTTTCTTTAAAACCTTTGCGTTCCAGCAGGCATACCGCCAGGGCATCGGCCATTGCCAGTGTAGCGGTGGTCGAAGCGGTAGGGGCCAGCCCCAAAGGACAAGCTTCTTTTTTTACCGAAACATCCAGGACAATATCGCTGTATTTGGCCAAAACGGACTTGGAGTTCCCGGTCAGGGAAATGATCGGAGCGCCGATCTTTTTGAGTATCGGCAGGAGCTTTTTCATCTCCTCGGTCGAACCGCTGTTGGAAAGTATGATCACCACGTCCTCGGAAGTGACCTTACCCAGGTCTCCGTGGATCGCTTCGGCGGTATGCAGGAATAAGCTGGGTGTGCCGGTAGAAGCGAGGGTTGCGGAAAACTTCTGCGCGATTATTCCGGTCTTCCCCATTCCGCTCACCACCACCCTGCCCTTGCTCTTTAAAATCAGGTCTACCGCCTTGACAAAACCTCCTCCCAAACGGTCCTTCAGGAGCCGGATCGCCTGCGCCTCGATCTCCAATACTTCTTTTGCCCGCTTAATAAGGTCCATATTCAACACACACCCTCTTTCTTGTCTTTTTCCGGAACCCGGCTTGACTCCGCCGGCGTAAGATTCCGTATTTATAAAACCTGCCGGATCTTGTTTACCTGTTTTAAAAGCTTTTCCAGCTCCTTGAAATTTATCATATTCTGCCCGTCGCAGGGCGCGGATTTCGGGTCACGATGCACCTCCAGGAACAAACCGTCGCAGCCGAAAGCGACCGCCGCGCGCGAGAGGCCGGCGACAAACTCCGCCTGCCCGCCTGAACATCCTCCCTGCCCACCGGGAAGCTGCACGCTATGCGTGGCATCATAAATCACCGGATACCCCAGGCTGCGCATAATGCCCAGGCTGCGCAGGTCGGTTACCAGGTTATTATACCCGAAACTCACACCCCTCTCCGTAATCAATATGCGGTGATTACCCGTACTTTCAACTTTCTTAATAATCGGTTTGATATCCCAGGGGGCGAGAAACTGCCCTTTTTTAATATTAACGATCTTGCCGGTGCGGGCGGCAGCCAGGACAATATCGGTCTGGCGGCATAAAAAAGCCGGGATCTGAATGATGTCCAGGACCTCCGCCGCAGCCGGAATATCCTTGGCGCAGTGCACATCGCTTAAGATAGGAAGCTTAAGTTTATTCTTTATTTTTTTCAGGATCGCCAGGCCTTTTTTTAAACCCGGACCGCGGTAAGAGTCCACCGAAAGGCGGTTGGCCTTGTCAAAACTGGATTTAAAAATAAACGGCGTTTCCAGCGATAAGGCGATCTCTTTAATCCTGGCGGCGGCCTCCAAACAGGAGCTCTCCGATTCAATAGCGCACGGCCCCGCGATCAAAACCAGCGGACAGCCTTCCCCGAATTTTATCTTACCGAGACTGACCTGTCGCATCGCTTAAACCTTTCTTTAATTGGTTAACCACCCTTTCCAGATCCTTGGGAGTATCCACCCCCACCGTATCAAACTGGGTCTGGATCACCTTGATCTTGAAACCTTCAGCCAAAACACGCAGCTGTTCCAGCCGCTCCGACTTTTCAAGATAAGAAACCGGGAGGTTTTTATAAGTAAAAAGGAAATCCTTGGTGTAACCGTAAAGTCCGATATGTTTATAATAGGCCACCTGGTCGATCTCGGCGTTCGGCGCCAGATAAGGGATCGGCGCGCGCGAAAAATACAGCGCGAAATTATTCTTATCCACCACCACTTTCACCACGTTGGAATCCAGCAGCTCCAGAACATCTTCAATCCTTTTCATAAGAGTAGCCATATTCAGCATTTTATCTTCCAGGAGCGCGCGGGCGACGCTATCGATCATCATCGGGTGGATAAGCGGCTCATCCGCCTGGATATTGATCACGATCTTGACGTCCAGCGGATTGACCACCTCGCTGATCCGGTCGGTGCCGCAGGAGTGCTCCTTGGAGGTCATCACCGCCTTGGCCCCGAAACCGGCGGCGGCCTTCATAATGATCTCGCTGTCGCAGGCGATAATCAGGTCATCCAGCATCCGCGATTTCTTAGCCTGTTCCCAAACATGCTGCAGCATCGGTTTTCCCATGATATCCGCCAGCACCTTACCGGCGAACCTGGAAGACGAATACCTGGCCGGAATAACACCGATTACATCCATCCTATTTTATCCTTTCCAAAAGTTCTTTCTGGTTAGTAACCGCCGTCCCCAATTTTCCGACTACGATCCCGGCGGCAAAATTCGCGATGTAAGCCGCTTCCATCTTGGAAGCCCCCAGGGAAAGCGCCATGGTGAAAACGCTGATCACCGTGTCCCCCGCCCCGGAAACATCAAAAACTTTTTGGGCTACGGTAGGGATACGCTTATTTTTCCCTTTCTCAAAAAGCCACATCCCGTTTTCTCCGAGAGTAATCAGAAGGCTCTCCAGCTGCAGGTGCCCCAGGATCTCTTCTCCGGCCCTTATGATATCCTTGTCCATCAATAAAGATTCTTTGTAAATCCTGAAACTATTGCCCCGGTCTTTCATCTTCAGGTACCGGATGGCATTCTGGGCTTCTTTCCGGTTCGGCGTAATACAGGTAGCGTGTTTGTAACAATCAAAATTATTTTCCTTGGGATCGATAGTAACGATCTTCCCGTGCGCGTTGGCATTCTTGATGATATCCGCGGTTAATTCGCGGTCAAGGAGCCCCTTGCCGTAGTCTTCGACGATAACCGCATCGAAATTTTTTATGTTATCGCCGAAATATTTAAAAAATTTCTTTTTTACGTTTTGAGAAATATTATGCACATCCTCCCAATCTACTCTCACCACCTGCTGATGGCCCGCGATAATCCTGGTTTTAAGGGTTGTCTTCCTGCCCTCCTCGAAAAACACGCCTTTTGTATTAATGCCCAGCTTTTCAGCCTCCGCCTGGAATTTTTTAGTAGCGGGATCTTTTCTGTCTCCCAACACCCCGCACAAACTGGCCCTTGCGCCCAAAGCGGTAATATTATTGGCGACATTGGCCGCGCCTCCCGGGACATAATTCCTTTTATTCGCCCAGACTACCGGCACGGGAGCCTCAGGAGAGATCCTGTCGACATCCCCCCAGATATACTGGTCGAGGATCAGGTCGCCGACTACCAGGATCCTGACTTTATCGAACTCCGAAATTATTTTTTTAAGGTTGTTCATATTTTCTCGATTATTCCCTGCGCCAGCAGCGGAAGCATGATTTCATGGTGCCCGATGACATAATAGCCTTTCCCTCCGCCGAGAACCGGGCGCGCCGCCACGTTCTGCGCCGCGCGGTACTGGTAAATCATGTCGAAAACGACGGCGGTAAAATCTTTAATCCCGCCGTAAATATTGCGGGCAAGATTCAAGGCCTTTAAAAATACCTCCGGCAGGATTACCGCCGAACCGAAATTCAAAACTACCCCTCCCCGGTTTAAAGAACGGATATTATCCGCCAGGATATGGAAATCCCGCAGCGAGCCCGCCCCGGCGGCGGCAGCGTCAAAAGACGGATGCTGATGGATGATGTCCGTGCCCACCCCCACAAAAACACAAACCGGAACTTTGCGTTTATAGGCATTATAAACCAGGCTTAGATCTTTATAAGCCAGATGAGAAGAAGCGATCTTATTGGCTACCGCGTAACCGTAACCGAACCCCATATCCACCCCTTCTTTAACCGCCAGATTTATAAAATCCGCGGTTTCCCTGCCCATGCCGAATTTACCTTCTTTAAGATTTTCGGCGACATCCTCGGAAGTCTTGCCCTGGCAGGCAATTTCAAAATCATGGATCACTCCCGCCCCGTTCAGGCAGACGCAGGTAATGACTTTTTTTTCGAGCAGTTCAATCAATACCGGATTCAATCCGCATTTTATCACATGCGCCCCGGCCATCAGGATAACTCCTTTTTTTCTGCGGCGGGCAAGAACAATTTCAGAGATTATCGCGCGCAGGTCTTTTGCCTTCAAGATCGCAGGCAAAGACGCCAAAAAGGAGGAAAAACTCTTCCCTTTAGCCGGCTTGAGGGCAAAATCGCTCTTACTAACCCTGCTAAAACGTTTTTTTATAGAATATCTCTTTACCTTATTTAAGTCAACCATAGAAGGTAATTTTAGCATATTTTGAGGGTAAATCAAGTTACTTGTCAGCTTTCAG
>JAQTRM010000003.1:35549-38892 GCA_028711825.1 Candidatus Omnitrophota bacterium
CGCTGCGGGCTTAACCCCGCCTGGGAGCGGCCGAAAATGGTGATTACCGGCACACCCATGGTCGAAGCGACATGCATCGGGCCGGAGTCCGTGGAGATAAAAAGATGGCTTCTCTTTAGCAGGCTGGCGAGCTGGCTGACCGAAGTCTTTCCGGCTAAATTCAGGACCGCCTCATGCATATTGCAAACAACCGCCTGGGCCCTCTGCGCGTCCTGAGGCCCGGAAACGATTACCGCCTTAAAACCGTATTTCTGCACAATCTTATCCGCGACCTCGGCAAACCTTTCCCCCGGCCAGACGCGGGAATGACAGCTTGCTCCCGGATGGATCACCAGGAGTTTATCATCCTTGCGGATCCCGTTTTTAACAAATAACTCCTCCGCCCAGTTTTCAGACTCTTCCTTGAGCGGCATAAAAAGAGATTTATCGGAAGGTTCGATCTTAAGATACCGCACCAGGTCCAGGGCGTATTCCGATTCATGTTTCTCACCATCCTGCTTGGAATGTTCAATACGGTCGGTAAGCAAAAACCCCAGTTTGCGGTTATACCCCAGGCGGCGGGGAATACCGGCTAAAAAAACCAAAAGGTGCATCCGGACTACCGGATGCAAAACAATCGCCAGGTCAAATTTCTTTTTCCTGAGGTAAGCGGCAATCCCCAGAATGCCCCGCCAGCCTTTATTGACTCCGGATTTATCGAAAATTATTACTTCATCCAGATCCGGATTGCCGTCTAAGACGTCCCGGGTGTAAGGAGAAACCATCATGCCGATATAACTCTGCGGAAACTTTTTCCGCAAGGCCTTGATCACCGGAGTAGATAAAAGCACATCCCCTAAACGGTCGGTCCGCGTAACCAGTATCCTCCGGTAAAAGCGCCCGGATCCCGGAGCGCTTTCCGGTTTTTTCCCGGAAAGTATACGCCTTGCCTGCTCCAAAACCTCGGAAGGCTTAATCAGGCGCAAACAATCCAAAGTGCCGAAACGGCATTGCGCTTTCCGGCAGGGCCGGCAAAAAATATCCTTTTTTACCACCGCGCTCTTTTGCGTCCAGGGGCCGTATCTTTTCTCATCGCTCGGACCGAAGATCGCGACTGTCGGAACCTCCAGATAACTTCCCAGGTGCATCACCGCGTTATCGTTTGAGATTAAAAGACGCGCTTTCTCGAGCAGCGCCCCCAGCTGGCTGATTGAAGTCCTGCCGCAAAAATTGACGGTGTTTTCCCCGCAGGACTGTTCAAGATAATCGCAAACCGCCCGCTCCTGCGCGTCGCCCGCCAGGGCAAGCAGATATCCTTCCCGGATCAGGGAATCGCAAATCCGGCGGAAATTTTCCTTATCCCAGCATTTGGTCCGGCTGCGTGAACCGGGAGCGAGGACAATCAACCCCGCCTTGCCCGCGGCGTCCTTCCGTTCCAGGATTTTCCCGATATACTCCCGGTCTTCGGGAGTGATATTCAAAGAACAATACTTTTTACTTTGCCGCGAAAATTCCAGAATCCCGGCGCGGAAAAGATGCCTTTCCTTCATATGCTCTATCCCGCGGGGAAACCGGCGTAAAAAAGCGAAAGAAATTTTTCCGTTCAAAACAGGAAGAAGCACCCCGAAAAAACTGTTGCGCAGATCAACTACAAGATCGAACTTCCTCCTGTTCAACTCCAGAAAAAGCTTTACTTTATCCGAGAACCTGGCGTGTTTATCGAAAATTACCGTATCGGAAAACGCGGAATTCCCGGCAAAGACCTCCCTGGGCCGCGGAGGCACCAGACAGGTAAATTCCGCCCCGGGATACTTCTGCCGCAGGGAATCCAGCACCGGCAGGGTAAGAATACAGTCGCCGATATTGCTTAAAGTAATAAAAAGTATTTTCACTTTTCCAGGGCCTTTCGCGCCTCCAACAGCACCTCTCCCGGCGTTAACGCCCGCATACAGCGGCTCTCCGGACAGCGCACTTTATAACAGGGCACGGGGCATCCGACATCCTTTTGCAGGAGGACCACATTGGTGGCGGGATACGGCCCGGTGATCTTCCGGTCGGTAGGCCCGAAAAGCGCGATGATCTTTTTCGCCCCTACGGCATTGGCGATATGCAAAGGACCGGTATCGGCGCTGATAAATAAATCCGCTTTCTTGGCCAACGCCCCCAGTTGTTTTATATTAAAAACCCCGCAGGCGACAAGCGGGGTATGTTTCATCTTATCCCTGATCTGCCCTGCCAGCTGCAAATCCGAGATACTGCCGGTAACAACCACTTTCGCCCCTGTTTTCTCGATCAGGCCGTCGGATAATTCCGCCCAGTAATCCGGCGGCCAGCGCTTGGGAATCCAATTCCCGCCGGGGTTTACCGCCACGACGGGGCCTTCCGCCCCCAGGGCGTTCCTTTTGAAAAAATCATCCACTTTATCTTCGTCGGACGGGGAAAAATAAAAATCCAGGAAACGGTCTTCAACCCTCAAACCCGCTTTCTCGATCACATCCAGATAATAATCTATGCGGTGCAAAGAGTCCCTGTCCGGAGGCACAATATTTTCAGTGAGCAGAAATGCGCGCTTGCGGGTATGATGTCCGATACGCTGTTTGATCCCCGCCAGGCGGCAGATCAGCGCGCGGCTGAAAGAACGATGCAGCAGAAAAACCGTATCAAATCTTCTCTTTTTCAGGAAACTCACAAAATCAAGCCTCCCCAGCATCCCGCGGTGCCTGTCTTTTTCATCAAAAATAATCACCTCATCCAGATACGGATTATCCTTCAACACCGGATAACACCTGCTGGGTATCGCGCAGGCCAGGTAACTTTCCGGATAATTGCGGCGGACATTCCGGATTACGGCGGTAGAGAATAAAACATCCCCCAGCCAGTTGACATTAAAAATTAATATCCGTCCGGCCTCCGTTTTATGGTCCATTTATCTCTCCTGATTGCTCCCGCCGAAAAACGGGCGGTAGACAAGCTCCGTATCAGCCGCCATCTTTTCTTTCGAAAAGTTGGCGGTAATAAATTCGCGCGCACGTTTCCCCAGGCTGCTCCGCAGGTCCTCGTCTCCGAGCAATTCAACTATCGCCCGGGCCAGCCCCGGGACATCGGCCGGCGCCACCAGCAGGCCGTTTACTTTATCCTGAATCAGCATTTTAATCCCTCCCACCGAAGAACCTACTACCGCCAGGCCCTGCGCCATCGCCTCCATCAACGCCAGGCCCAGCCCTTCCTGCAATGAAGGCATCGCAAAAACATCGATTGCCGCCAGGAGGTCGCCTGAAGGCTTAACCCGGGGGATAAAAATAACCTTTCCTCCCAACGCTAAAGCATCGATCTCCCTATCCAGTAAGGGGCGCATCTTTCCTTC
>JAQTRM010000047.1 GCA_028711825.1 Candidatus Omnitrophota bacterium
GGGGAGAGAATATGAAGATACCCGCGGATGGGAAATTATTAAGGATTTTTATCGGAGAGGCGGATAAGTGGAACGGCAAGCCGCTTTATGAGGAGATTATCCTTTTGGCTAAAAAAAGCGGATTAGCCGGGGCTACCGCAATCAAGGGGTTTATGGGGTTCGGCTGCAAGAGCCATATGCATACCGCCAACCTCCTGCGGCTTTCCGAAGACCTGCCGGTAATTATCGAAATCGTTGACAGCGAGGAGAAGATCGGGCAGTTTATCCCGCAGCTGGACGCGATGGTCAAGGAAGGATTGATCACATTAGAGAAAGCAAATGTGATTATGTACCGTGCTTAACACAACGGAATAAGGATGTTGTGGATATATTAACAATCACATAATACCCCACGCTTATAAGGAATTGCGTGGGTACGCCCATGTGGGCGGGGAGATCAATATCATGCAAATGCAAAAAGAAGTCCATTTGACGGGAAAAGATCTGACCGAGATGGTTCAGCTCAGGAAGCAGGATGTAGGTAAATACGCGATTGTCCCCGGTCCGCGCGACCGGCTGGATGTCTTGATGAAGAAGATTGAGAATCCGGTACGTAATTTTTCTTTTATGGAATATACCATGTATACCGGAACCTATGAGGGAATCAAAGTTACCGGAATAAACGGGGGAAGATTCTCTACTGATACCTCCATCACTACCGAGGTAATGTGCAACGCGGGGATTGAAAACATTATCCGCATCGGCACCTGCGGTTCGCTGGATGATGATATCAAAGTCGGAGATTTATTTGTGGTGGATGAGGTAATCCGCGGCGACGGGGTGACCCCTTATTATGTTCCCGGGGAATTCAAGACCGTAAGCGACAAGAATATTTCCGATATGTTGTTTGAGATCGCCAAGGGGATGGGCTTGAGTGTGCACCGCGGCAAGGCCTGGACGACGGACGCGCTCCTGCGGGAGACCCGCCAGATCGTGGAAGGAAAACGCAAGGAAGGAGCCCGGGCGGTAGACATGGTTTCCTCGACGCTTTTGACGATCTGCCAGACTTACAATATTAAAGCCGGATCGATTTTAGCGGTAAGCGATAATGTGGTAACTGGCGAGATGGGTTTTATGAATCCGCTTTATTATATGGCGGAAAGCAACCTTATCCGGATCGCGCTGGAGCTGGTGAAAAAGATGGAAGGTAAATAAATGGTACCCCGCGCCCAGCGGAATTGCGCGGGTACGCCGCTTTCTGCGGCGAATTTTCGAGAAAATATGAAGCTATCACCTTTATTTTGGCCGATAAAATTAAAAAGGGGGGTAATTTACATCCTGGATGAAACCCTGCTGCCCCAGAGGCTTAAATACATTAAAGCCCGGAATTACCTGGAGGCCTGCCGGGCGATCAAGCAGATGAAGACCCGCGCGGTAGGGCAGGTGCTTCTGGTAATGTATACTTTTCTTTTAAGCAAGCGCCAGAATAAGGACCTGGTTAAAGTTGCCTTGGCGATTAACGCCACACGCCCGACTCTTTCCTTTAAATTTCTGACGGATATGGTTTTAGGGTGGGAAAAGAGCGGGGCGCCGTTAGAGAGGAATATTTTGGGTTTTCTGGAAATGCTGAAAGCCAAACGCATCGGGCAGGCAAAACAGGTAGCCGGGATGCTTAAGGACGGCGAGGTAATTCTGACCCATTGCAATATCAGCGGGCTGATGCCTTTGATCGGCAGGTTTGCTAAAGAGCAGGGCAAAAGCGTGAGTTTTTTCGCCACTGAAACACGCCCCTACCTTCAAGGTTCGCGTCTCACCGCCTGGGAATTGATGCGCGCGGGATTCGATGTTACCATCATTACCGACAATATGGTGGCGTATCTTTTATCGTTGGGCAAAGTGACCAGGGTTATTGTAGGCGCCGACCATCTGGCGTTAAACGGCGATATCGCCAATAAGATCGGGACTTACCAGATTGCGGTCGCGGCGAAGTATTTCAAGGTCCCGTTTTTCGTGATCTGTCCGCCGCCTTCGAGATTGAAAACCGGTAAAGAGATCAAAATCGAGATCCGGCCTCCCGATGAGTTAAAAATTTTCCGCGGCATACGTCTGGCGCCTAAAGAGGTTAAGGCGTATTATCCGGCTTTTGATGTTACTCCGGCGAAATTAATTACCAAGCATATCTATCTGGAGGTTTAGATGTCTGAACAGGAATTACGCGCTGAGATTATCCGGGTGGGAGCAAGATTATACCAGGCGGGCCTGGCGGTGGCCAACTCCGGCAACCTTAGCTGCCGTTTGGATGATGGGTGTATTTTGATTACCGCTACTGGAACATCTTTAGGCTGCCTGAAAGAGACAGATATCGTTAAGGTGAATTTAGCCGACGGCAGCGCGGAAGGAGAGATTAAACCGAGCTCGGAACTTCCCCTGCACCGGGCGATATACCGGGATTTTACCGCTAAAGTTATCGTGCATTGCCATCCTCCTTTGATCAACGGTTATTTTGCCGTCGCAAAGTCCCTTAAGGCGATGAGCTTTGAAACCAAGTTTTACCTCGGAGAAATCCCGGTTATCCCGCAGGAGACCCCTACTGTGACTTCCCTGGAACCGGTGATCGCGGCTTTAAAGAGCAACAACCTGATTGTGCTTAAAAATCACGGCACGGTGGCGGTTTCCGATAATTTCCAGGAAGCCTTAAATGTTACCGAGGCTCTGGAAGAGGCGGTCAAAAGCGCCGCTCTTGCCCGGCTTTGGGATAAAGAGGTTCTAGATACTCTGGATGCGGCTTTAAAAGATGATTTAAAGCGGGGACAACCGGTTTATGAAATGTTTAGCCGCGAGCATATTCAGGCGATCGTAGACCTTGTCAACCGCGATGAGTTTATCGTACGCAAAGGAGCGGAGCTGGACCTTACGGTAAAGCTGGCGGTTAAGCTTGACGGCAGCGGCCGGGTATTTAAATTTAATTTTGTCAAAGGCAGGATCGTGGAACTGGGGGAGGATGGCGACGCCCCGTTTGTGATTTCTGCCCCCGCTCCCGTCTGGGAGCAGGTTTTTTTAGGGAAGCTTGATTCTTTCGTGGCGGTAACGCAGGGGAAGATGAAATTAAGCGGCCAGTTGGGGCAGCTTTCCAAATGGTATGTTCCTTTTAACCGCCTTTTTGCTTTGTTTAAAGAAGTGCGGATTAACCCCTCAATTTAAGGAGAGGCGATGAATTATAAATGCCCGCTTTATATCAACGGACAGTTTATTGAAACCGCCGAAAAACAGAATATTATCAATCCTTCCAGCGGCAAGGTTATCGCGGAGGCCTCGCTGGCTTCGGATAAGGACGTAGAGGAAGCTGTATCAGGCGCCCGGCAGGCTTTCGATAACGGGCCCTGGCCGCAATTCTCTTTGCCCGAACGCAAGGAGTTTATCATGCGGATTGCCCGGGGCATACTTGATAATGCCGGACGCCTCGCGGAGATGGAGACCCAGAATAGCGGCAAGCCCATCAAGGAAACCACTTTTATGGATATTCCCTCCGGCGCCAGGAGTTTTGAATTTATGGCACAACATTTAATGGATTACCTGGAAGGCCGGCAGATTGAGGTTAATCCGGAGGCAAGAGCGGGATTATCCCGGGAGCCCGCGGGGGTGGTGGCTTTGATTATTCCCTGGAATTATCCGTTTTTGATCGCCTGCTGGAAGCTCGCTTCGGCGCTTGCCGCCGGGAATACCGTGGTCCTGAAGCCCTCCAGCCTTACCCCTCTTACCGCCCTGGAACTTGTTAGGATTATCCATGAGTCGGGAATTCCCGGAGGCGTGGTTAATTTTATTAACGGCGCCGGCGCCAGGATCGGCCAGCTGCTTTGCGAAGATAAACGCCTGGATATGATCTCTTTTACCGGAAGCAATGAGACCGGCAGGCAGATATTACAGTATTCCTCAAGGAACATTAAAAAAATGATCATGGAACTGGGAGGCAAGTCCGCCAGTCTGGTTTTCGCCGATTGCGACCTGGAGACGGCGGTTAATAGTTCTCTTACTTCTATTTTTCTGAATCAGGGGCAGATGTGCACCGCGATGTCCAGGATTTTTGTACAGGAGGAGATTTACGGCGCTTTTGTTTCGGATTTTGTCCAAAAGGCTAAACGCATCAAACTGGGCCTTGCCGAAAACCACGAAACACAGATGGGTCCTTTGATCAGCGACGCACAGCGCAAAAAAGTGATCGCTTATGTCGATAAAGCAAAGACCGAAGGGGCTAATTTGGTTTGCGGCGGCAGGATCCCGGAGAATCCGGAACTTAAGAACGGTTATTTTTTTGAGCCTACGGTATTGGTGGATATCGGGACGCATTCACATATCTTCAGGGAAGAGGTTTTCGGTCCCGTCGTCCTGATTCATAAGTTTTCCGGTTCCGATGAGGCGGTGAGCCTGGCTAACAGTTCGGATTTTGGGCTTGCCTCCTGTGTTTGGAGCAAAGACGTGTCTTTGGCGCAAGAAGTTGCCTCCAGGATAAACGCCGGCACGGTTTGGATTAATACTTACGGGATGTTTTATGATGAACTTCCCTACGGAGGTTTTAAACAAAGCGGCTTCGGGAAAGAACTGGGCAGGGAAGGTTTTCTGGAGTATACCCGCCTTAAAAGCGTGATCACGGACCATTCCGAACAGGGCAAGCCCCTGGTAAATTATTGGTATGGATTTTAGATGAATATCGTCGAAGTTTTAGAAAAAGCAGCCGAAAGTTACGCGCATAAGCCGGCGGTCGTCTTCCGCCAGGAAGAGATTTCTTTTTCCCGGCTTAAGGATAAAGTTTTTTCCCTGGCCCAAAGCCTGGTTAAGCTCGGAGTGAAAGGCGGCGATAAGGTCGCGATCTACCTGCCCAGCTGGCCGGAATATATCATAAGTTATCTTGCGGTCTGGTCGGCCGGGGCCTGCGCTGTGCCTTTGGATTTTATGCTTACCCAGGATGAGATAGTTTCCTGTCTTGCGCATTCCGAAGCCAAAGTTCTGATCACCAAACATAAGGCTACCGTATCTTTTCCCGCGCTAAAAGATGAACTTCCTTTGCTGGAAAATATAATTTCCTGCCAGGATCCGGAAGAAGGGGCTTTGAATTTCGAGGAATTGATTGCTGCGGGTTCACCCCTTCCTCCCGTGTCAAACATTAAAGATGATGACCTGGCGATTATTTTTTATACTTCCGGCACCACCGGTAAGCCTAAGGGGGTCCGCATCAGCTATCTGCAGCTGGGCGCTCCGCCGAAGTCGATGTCTTTTTTCGTCAAAGGAGACCTGGGGCCGAAGGATACCGCTTTGTGCGCTCTGCCTTTTTCGCACCTCGGCGGATTGATTTATATCCAGAATACGATTACCTTCGGCCTCACGATGGTGTTGATGGAACGTTTTATGCCGCTGGAATTCTTAAGGAATATTCAAAAGTATAAAGTTAATTTTTTCTGGATCGTCCCTTCGATGTATTATGCCCTCCTGCAGTTAAAGGAGTTTGAAACCTTTGATCTTTCCAGCCTGCGCTGGATTGTTACTTTCGGGGCCTCGAATTCCCCGGAGGCGCTGCGGCGGTTCCAGCAGTTCTGCCCGCATGCTTTCCTCTTAAACGGCTGGGGGCTTACCGAAACTAATGCCCCGACGGTAGTTTTGCCGATGGGCTCTAAAAAGATCGAGAGTGTCGGTTGTCCCGCCCCCTGGATCCAGGTTAAAGTTTTTTCCGGTCAAGGCGCGGAACTTTCCTGCGGCCAGGTCGGTGAGGTGGCGGTAAAAAGCTGGGTGGTGACAAGTGGGTATTTTAAGGACGAGGTGTTGACGGAAGAGACGATCCGTAACGGATGGTTTTATACCGGCGACCTCGGCAGGTTCGACGAGGAAGGGTTTCTCTATATTGTGGGCCGCAAGAAAGAGATGATCAAGGTTGGCGGGGAGATTGTTTTTGAGCCGGAGGTCGAGGCGAGCCTGCAGAAACATCCCGATATCGCCGAGGCTGCGGTAGTGGGGGTGGCGGATAAATTGCGGGGAGAAGTTCCCAAAGCCTATGTTGTGGCAAGAGAAGGCAAAGAGATCCCGGTTGAAGATTTACGTTATTTCTTAAGGCAGCACCTGGCGCATTTTAAGATCCCGCATTATTTCGAATTTTGTTCCTCCCTGCCTAAAAACCGCGTTGGAAAAATCGACAAGGAAAAACTCCGGGATAAGGCCTGATTTTTAGAGTAAAGGTTTCCCGGACGAAAAATTATTTATTGCCATGCAGGATATTAAAGAATTAGATTTAAAAGGGCTGGAAGAAAGACTGCTTTTCCTGGGGGCCCCGAAATATCACGCCCGATCGATATTCGACTGGATCTACCGGAAAGGGGTCTCTGATTTCGGGAAGATGAGTAATCTCTCCGCTTCCCTAAGAAAAGAACTCGCGGAGGAATTTAAGATCCTGGGAATAAGAGAATTATCGCGCCAGGAATCCGCGGATAAAACCGCTAAATTTCTTTTCCGCCTGGAGGATTCCAATCTGGTTGAGGCGGTGATTATCCCGATGAAGAGGAGGCTGCAGGGCTCGGGAGATTCCCGTTCTTTTACCGGGTGTATTTCTTCGCAGGCAGGCTGCAAATTCGCCTGTGGTTTTTGCGCCAGCGGCATGAAAGGTTTCCGGCGCAATTTAACGCGCGGAGAAATCCTGGACCAGGTTTTTTATTTGAAAAATGGAGTTTCCGGCGGAAACCTGACGAATATCGTTTTTATGGGGACCGGCGAGCCGTTTGATAATTACGATAATGTCTTGAGCGCCGTCCGCCTGATCAATTCGCCGTCAGGTTTTAATATCGGGGCGCGCAGGATCACCATTTCCACCTGCGGGATTATCCCGGGTATTGAAAAGCTCGCTAAAGAAGACCTGCAGGTTGAACTTTCCATTTCCCTGCACGCCGCGGATGACAAACTCCGCAGCAAGTTGATGCCGGTGAATAAGAAATATCCTTTAGCAGACTTAATCCGCTGCTGCCGGGAATATATCGCCAAAACCAACCGGCAGGTAACCTTCGAGTATATCCTGATAAAAGATATTAATTCCGATCCGGCTTCGGCGCGCCGCCTGGTTTCCCTGCTTAAGGGCCTGCGGTTGGCCAAGGTTAACCTTATTCCCGCGAATTTTCTGCCGGAGTTGAAGATTGAATCCCCGGAGAGACTCCAGGTAAATTTTTTTAAAGAATGCTTGACGGAAGCGGGGCTAGAGGTAACATTAAGAAAGGAACGCGGGCAAGATATCGATGCGGCCTGCGGCCAATTAAGGTTAAAATATGAAAATTGCTAAACTGAAGTTTACGCTGGTTATTTTGCTGGCGGTTTTATGCGGCTGTGCCAAGCCGGAAATTCGCAACCTGAATTCGAAGGGGACGAACATTATCTGCTTCGGGGATAGTATTACTTTCGGCTACGGGGTTGACCCGGCGGACAGTTATCCCTCCGTTTTAGGGCCGATGGTAAAGTTCCCGGTGATTAACGCGGGGGTTGACGGGAATACCACTTTTGATGCCCTGGAACGCCTGGAAACGGATGTTTTGGAAAAAGATCCTCGCCTGGTGATCGTGGAATTTTGCGGTAATGATTTTCTAAGTTGCGTTCCCCTGCGCAATACCGTGGAGAACCTTTCTATCATTATCGACCGTATCCAGGCAAAAGGAGCGATGGTTGCCCTGGTGGATATCAGCTCGGGCGTCCTGCTACGGCAATACCGCCAGGCGCTTAAAAAGCTGGCGGCGCAGAAAAAAGCGATCTTCATCCCGGTAGTCATGGATAAGATACTTACTAACTCTTCGATGAAAAGCGATTTTTTCCATCCCAATGCCCGCGGTTACAAGCTGATTGCCGAGCGCGTCTTGCGCGGGATTTCCGAATACCTTAAATAGAAAACCAGGACCGGAAATAAATTCCAGCCCTGATGAAATTATGCCGAAGAAGGGAGTTTCCGCCTTCGCCCTCTGGGTATATGTGAAATTTACTTTAACGGGCTACGGCGGACCCGCCGAAGCGCACCGTATTGTTTTCTGATTGATTTATAGCGCGTAGGCGGGGAACCACAAATTAAAAATGCCGAAGAAGGGAGTTGAACCCTTACGGAGTTGCCCCCAACGGTTTTTGAGACCGCCGCGTATGCCATTCCGCCACTTCGGCAAGATTGAAGATTTTGTTCTAAATGGGGTAATCCGGGCGCGAGCGTAGAAGCTGCCTCCGGAGTTTCTTTTTAGGACAGTAATATAATATAAATTGTGGGCCCGCCAAAACTTTTAGTTTTGGCGAGGTCTCACCAAATCTCTTATGAAATAAAAAATTTGGTGGAGCTGAGGAGGATCGAACTCCTGACCCCTTGCATGCCATGCAAGTGCTCTCCCAGCTGAGCTACAGCCCCAAAGATTTGGATAAATCGGTGCTTTTAAATATATCATTGCCCAAAAGCCTTGTCAACTATAACCTTGACCCCGTTACAAATCATGATAACATAAAATGGAAAAATTTGTAACGGGGTTGACGCTCTCTTTGCTAAGGGGTATAATCTAGGAATTATGATTCTGGGAGTGCACGTTTCGGGGGCGGGGAAGATTTACCAGAGCCTGGAGGCCGCAAAAGCCTTGGGCTGCGACACCATGCAGATTTTTAGCCG
>JAQTRM010000048.1 GCA_028711825.1 Candidatus Omnitrophota bacterium
CGCTGATAAAGAAAGTTTTATTGACTTTAAGGCAAAAATTGATATAATATTTTCAATTATGAGCACGAAATCTTTTCGCGATAACGTAATAGCGCTGATGTTCTTAGCGCTATTATTTTTGCCCTTTTCCCGCGCCTCGGCTACTAACCAGAGCGGGGACTATCTTTGCGAGTTAGGCAAGCGCGCTTACGCCGAAGGAAAAACGGAAGAGGCGCTTTCAGAATTCCAAAAAGCGCTCCTGGCCGATCCGGGCAACGAAACCGCCAAAGATTATATCAACAAGATTTTTAATGCACAATCCGTTGCGGAAAATGAAACTCCTTCCGAACCTCCCGCAGCGGTCCCTGTAGCGGCTCCCGTGCTGCCTTCTGTTCCCGCGCAAAACATTTCCCCCGAGCCTCCGGCTCCGGTATCTCCAAATGTTGAATCAAGTTCCCTGTCTAAAGATGAAGCGATGGAGCAGGAGATCTTGAGGGCGGGGCAACAGGAAGCGGCCCTTCAGCATTATAACGACTATAACGATGAAGACCTTATGCCGAAAGGCAAAAACAAAAAAGAAGATGAACGCGGGATAAAAGTCGGGCCGGTAAGGATTACCGGGGAGGCGCAGTTAAGTTTCGGGGTGACACCCGATGACTTTATCTGGAAGCGGGCGAATTTCGACCTCAATGAGAAATTCCACAGCTGGCGGATGCTTTCTTACGATGGTTATAACCGGGGTTTTAATACTTACGATCCTGCGGTCTATGATTCTTTGAGCGTGAACATTGATACCGAAAACGAGGAAGGGTTTAATTTTCATACCAATATTACCATTGATCCCTGGAGCTTTACCGGCAAAAGCAGCAAGATGACGCTGACTGGCGCCGGGGATCCGGTGGATGCCCAGCTTCTGTATTGGTCCAATACCGGATACACTTTAAACCGTACTCTTTATAGCAGTATTTATGGGAATGTGATCCATCTCCCGGAGCTTAAGGTCGTCAACGGCAAGGTGGCAGCCACTACTCTTTCCGACGCCTACAGTAATTTATACGACCTCCCGGAGTCCGATATCGATATGCAGTTTCAGCCGATCCGCGAGTTGTGGCTGGATTATACCAATGACCGCCTGAAACTCCGCATCTTCCCGATGGCCTACCAGGACCAGGCTTATACTTCCGATGACCCTTTAAATATTTCCAACCACGGGATCTGGTGGAAGGACAGCAAGTGGCTGCGTTCTTATACCCCCGGAGTTTACCATGAGGGCGGTGTTTACGGGGCGGCTACTTTTACCAAGGGTTACTGGGATGATTCGCTTTCTTTTATCTCCAAGGACAGCACCGGTAAATATCTCACCGCCCTGCGCGGTTTTTCATTCAGTTTCCAGCCGCAGGAGGCTACTACATTCGATACTACCGTGGCGACCCCCAAAACCCTCTGGCAGAATTACGGCGATGTGGATAACGTGATTACCGCCAGCCGCCTCAAGCATCGTTTTGCCGATAATTTTTCTTTGGGCGGCACCCTGACCAGCCGCAGCGGGTTTAAGGTCGATCCCCAGGAGCTGGACAGCCAGAATTTCGTCGGAGGCATGGATTTGAATTATGAACCTCTCGAAGGCTTGAAACTCCAGGCGGAGTTTTTGACATCCCAATCCAAATACGATATGTCCAATTCGGATTATGAGACGGAATCCCGGGGCAACGCTTATTACTTTTCTTTCATTACGCGTTATCCGCGCGCCAGCCTCATGGATTTGAAATACGGCTATGACGAGATCGCGATGGGCAAGGATGAGACCTACCTGGTGAAGAGTAAATTTTACGCCGCCCGCATGGATAAAGGGTTTGATTCGGCGCTTTCGGATTTCCATAACACCCGCCAGGATGTCTTTTGGTCCCGGCATATCCACTTCCGCAGCCCGATGAAATATTACGCCCAGGGGCTGGAAGGTTCTACCGCCAACTGGGAGGAGTTGAACTCTACCCGCATCGGGGACGGTATCGACATCAACCGGAGCGTTTTGGGCTTTCGTTTCGAGATTTTCCTGGAGGACCGTTTCGCCAACCTTTTTGACGTGCGCAACGTGCACAACAACGAGGGTAAATTCGTCGAAAATGTGGCGCGCGACGAAGCCACCGTCAGGATCACCGACAAATTGACCGCCAAAGGTTTGGCGATTTATCAGCATATGCCCAAGACCGTCGGCGGGGTCGACCCTTACGTTTATGACGGCAACACCGGTGAATTTTACCTCAACAGCGCGGTTCCCGACGGTGTCGATCCTTCGATCAAGACGGGGTCTTTAGGTTTAAATTATGATTTCTTCGAATGGTTGAGCTTAAACGGTATTTATGAATACACCAACGATTACACCCTGGCTTACGGCTGTTTTCCACAGAACGTCTTAAGGGACGATACTTCTTTATACGGCCGTTACTACCAGAACGATAAATATTACAGCTACGTCCAGCCTTTTCTTTACGGGCAGGGGATCTTCCCCCAGGCTCCTTACGATTTCTATAATGTTTTTAAGACCGGGTTGAGGATCGCTCCGATGGATAACCTGGAGATTTACCTGGACTATACGCGTAACGAATATGAAACCGCCTCCCTGATTAACGATAATATGAACCATATCGGCATGGAGATTACTTATATGCCTACCCCCAAACTCGGTGTTTCCTTTAAATATGTTTATTCCCGCTGCAAGGACATCACTTATGATGGGACCGATTACGGTCTTACCGATAATGTGGTCGGCCACCATAACTTCTTCAACGAGATAAGGTATATGCCTTCCAAGGACGACGAGATCATCTTCCAGTATGGGGTGGGAGACGCCAGCTCTCTCGCCAACATGTCTTCAGTGGATCCTTACGGAGGCAGTATGCTTACCCTGGACACCCAGCATATTATCCGCGCTTATTACCGCCGCAGGTTCTAATGCCTGCGCCGGGATTAATTCTTTATACTTGTGATAAATAAATATAGAACGGCGTTATTTTTAATAATCCCGGCGGCTGTCCTGCTGCTGGCTATGACTTTTAAAGATATCCGTTACCTGCCGCGCGCGGACGAAGGCTGTTATTTCCAATATGCCTCCCAGGTCGCTCAAAAAGGGTTGTCCGGTTTCGCCGAAATATTCAAGGAGTATGTTTCCAATCCGCAGTGTTGGATATGTCCCAATCCCCTGCGGATAGTTTTTATCGGCATCTCGGCGTTCTGGTTGAACCTCGCGGGGCATTCTCTCCCCGGATTGTCTTATCTTTCCTTGTTATTTTACGGGCTTTTCCTCCTGGTATCCTATTATTTTTCAAGGAAATATCTTGGTGAATGGTTTGCTTTGGCTTTGCTCCTGCTTTTGGCTTTTTCTCCCATACAGATGGCGATGGGCAGGCGTGTCCTGGCGGAAAGCGCCGCGAACTTTTTCTCCGTGTTTTCAATCTGGCTTTTCTGGGATTTCCTTAACCGTAAAAGCCCGTTGAAATTCGCTTTTTTTATCGCCGTTTATTCCTGCAGCATCCTGACCCGTGAATCGGCGCTGATTTTAACGGTGCCTTTTCTGGTTATGCTGTCGGCCGGGAAATTCAGCGGAGAGGGGAAGGGCGGATTAAAATATATTCCCGCGGTTTTATTGCTGCCCCCGCTTATCGCCCTTGCGGCATATGCCTTACTGGGATGTTTTCCTTATCTTGGGGGCGCGGTAAATATTGCTTTCGGGCCTCCCCGGATAAATCCTTACGCGCTCTTATGCGGTTCAGGGCCCTGGTACCGCTACGTTATCGATTATATGGTCCTTTCCCCCTGGACGGTTATCCTGGCAATCGGTTTTATCTTTTATTTTATCCTGAGCCGTCCCCGGGAAAGGATGGCTTCTTATTTTATGGTTATTTTTTTATTTAGTTTTATTCTGCTTAACTGTTTTGCCAAAAACCTGCGTTACGCGATGCCCCTGGATTTGCCTTTGCGTTTATTCGCGCTTTTAATGCTTAAGGCGCTCGCCGGGCGGTTTTTTGGCAGACAGGCGGATAAGGCGGTCCTGGCGGCGGCGCTGCTGGTTTCGGCGCTGGATTACCTTAGTTTCTATCATTTGTTTATCGGTGAGGCGGTATACGACCCGGCGAGTTTTTTCCTGCTGAAGGCCGTGCGGATGGTCCCTTTTAACTAGGGGTTTTTCCATTTTATAGTTAATTTTTTTTTGGACTTTCGGCATAACAAGAAGTATAATAAAACAGAGTTGCAAGTTATGAAAAAAGGAGATGCCGATGAAAAAAATCGCTGCCGTCTTAATATTGCTTTTGGCTGTTGTTTTTGTCTTTTTTAAGATAAAGGGCTCCGTGAAACAGAGTTACCTGGCGAAGGTCAATAATTACGTCGTCAGCCGGAAGGAGTTTAACGACGAGTTTTACGCTTCTCCTTACGGGCAGAAAGATACCCCGAAGTCCCGCAAAGATTTCCTGCAGGACCTGATCAGGCGCAAGCTTATACTGCAGGAGGCGCAAGCCAACGGTTTTGACCGGAACAGCGATTTTATCAGGTCTATACAGGGTTTCTGGGAAGAATCCCTGTTGAACGATTATATCCGCCATAAGATGAGGGAGATCATTATTTCGGTCGAAATCCCCGATAGCGAGGTCGAGGCGGAATATTCCCGTTTAAAGAAAGATGGCAAAACGGAAAAGTCTTATCAGGAGATGTACGCGCAGATTAAATATTCTCTTACCCGGGAAAAAGAGAAGGAGCTGTTCAGCGAGTGGCTGGCTTCACTTTATAAGAAAGCCGATATCAGAACTGGGGCGGATTATTTTTCGGATGAAGAGAAGGGTAAAAGTTCCCATCAAAGCGCGGGACCCGCGGTAAGCGCGGAGACCGTCAAGGCCGGTAAATAAAACAGTCGCCTGAAGTAAGGGGGGTTTTATGGAAAATGCTCAGGTTTCTTTTAAACGCAGCAATTATTTTATCGACCGGGATTTCCAGACCAAATTCATCATAAGGTTTTGCCTGCTTATCCTGGCCGCCGGGTTCCTAACCGTAGGGTTATTCTATCTTTTGGCTAAACAGTCGACGACGGTGGCAATTATTAATTCCCGGGTGGTGGTTTTGTCCACCGCGGATTTCCTGATGCCGATGATCGTCAAGCTGGTCGCCGTGGGAATGGTAGTGTTCGGGATAGCGGTATTTTTTATGACGATGTTGTTTTCGCACAAGATCGCCGGTCCGCTCTACCGTTTTCGTAAAACGATCGAAGCGGTCAAAGAAGGCAATCTGGCGTCAAATTTCCATCTTCGCGACTACGATCAGCTTAAAAGCCTTTCCGAAGAGGTAAACGCCATGATCAGTAAGATGCGCGAACAGATCAACCTGGTTAAGAAGGGTATCGGAGGGCTGAAAGAGAAAAAGGGGAATATCTCAGAGCAGGAGATCGCCGAGCTAGAGAAAGAGATAAATTATTTTAAGACTTAAGGGCCCGGGCCGGGATCGAGCTTTTCCGGGATTCCCCGCTTTATCCGGTGAGCTGCAAGATCCAATAACAAGCGCTGATCATATTTTCTACGTTCGGCAAGATTTAAGTTTTGGCCGGGAACTCCGTCTTTAAAGCGCGCTTTAGAAATAAAAACGCCACTTGCAAAACCCGTCCTTTTAGGTTACAATAATTGCACTTAAAAAATCTTTTGGGCCATTAGCTCTCCGCCGCAGGCGGATTCGCTGATGGAAAGTTCAGATATTTAAATTTTTGGGCCATTAGCTCAGCTGGTAGAGCAGGACACTCTTAATGTCAAGGTCGTTGGTTCGACTCCAACATGGCTCACTTTTTCTTGGCATAAATTATCTAAGTCGAACCAAAAGGGGTGCGGGGAGACCGTCCCCGCGTCTTCGGGGTAACAGTCCGCCAAACGCGATGTGCGTTTGGCGAGACGCCATAGGGGCAGAGCCCCTTTGGGGAGGCCGCCTGAAAGGCGAGCCGACTGGTTCGACTCCAACATGGCTCACTTTTTCTTGCCGTAATCTCCCGCCGCAGATATCTTGTTGAAAGAATTAAAATCTAAAGGTATAATATTGGTGTTTCTGGCTTGGCATTTCGTTAAACTAAGCAATTTTATATAGTTATTGTAATTTAAGGGGAGAAATGTTAGATATCAGGTTTATCAGGGAAAATCCGGAAGCGGTAAAGCTGGCGGTAAAAAACCGCGCTTTGGATATCGATATCGATAAATTGATCGGTGTGGATGAAGCGCGCCGTAAGTCCTTAAGCGAATTTGAAGATCTTTCCTCCCGGCGTAATAAAGCTAATAATGAGATCAGCGCCCTGTTGAAGGAAAAGAAGGACGCCAAGGATAAGATATCTTCAATGAAGGATATCTCCCGCCGGATCGGAGAACTTGAAGCGGATATTAAGGAAAGGGAAGCGGAGCTTGATAAACTTCTTCTTGCGATCCCGAACATCCCGCATACTTCCTTACCGGTAGGTGATGCCTCGGCGAATAAGGTAGTGCGCGATTGGGGCAAGCCGAGAGAGTTCGGTTTTAAACCGCTGCATCATATCGACCTCTGCCAGAACCTGGATATTGTGGATTTTAACCGGGCGACCAAAATCACCGGTTCGAATTTTATACTTTTCAAAGGCTGGGGAGCCAAACTTGAACGCGCCCTGATTAATTTCATGCTTGACCTGCATACGGGCAAGCACGGTTATACCGAGATTTTTCCTCCGTTCCTGGTAAACCGCGCCTCGATGCTGGGGACCGGCCAGCTTCCCAAGATGGAAGAGGATATGTATAAGCTGGAAAATGACGACCTTTTCCTGATCCCGACTGCGGAGGTCCCGGTGACTAATATTTTCCGCGATGAGATTATCGAGGAGGAGAAACTTCCGATTTATTACACCGCCTATACCGCCTGTTTCCGGAGGGAAGCCGGTTCTTACGGCAAGGATACCCGCGGCCTGATCCGGGTGCACGAATTTGACAAGGTTGAGATGGTAAAGTTCGTCAAGCCTGAAAGTTCCTTTGAAGAGCTGGAGAAGCTTGTCGGAAACGCCGAGGAGGTCCTGCAGATTTTGGAGATCCCTTACCGGGTGGTGATGCTCGCGACGCAGGATTTAAGTTTTTCCGCCAGCAAGTGCTACGACCTGGAAGCTTACGCTCCCGGGATGGATAAATGGCTTGAAGTTTCCAGCTGTAGTAATTTTGAAAGCTTTCAGGCCCGCCGCGCGAATATCCGTTTTCGCCCCAAGGAAGGGAAAAAGATAGAATTTGTGCATACCTTGAACGGTTCCGGTATCGCCCTTGCCCGCACGGTGGCGGCGATCCTGGAGAATTACCAGCAGGAGGACGGTTCGGTCTTGGTCCCCAAGGCCTTGCAGCCGTATTTAAATGGCCAAGAAAGAATTACCTGAAAAACCGGAACAGCCGCTGCCAAGGGGTAAGGAGAATTTTTCGGCGGAGAGCCGCGCCGGAGGGCTTTCCGGTGATTTTTCCAGCAAGATCTCCGGCCTTTCCAGTAAATTCTTCGGTGTAGTAAAATTCCTCCTGGCGGTAGTGATCCTGCCCCTGGTTTATTCCTCTCTGGTAGCGTTTTCCAACGAATTCTTAAAAATCGACGCCTCGCTGCAGCAGGTTTTTTATAACGGCATTATCAGCTTCCTGGCAATTTATTTGTTTATCTGGGAGCCGGCGGTGATCTACCGCAAGGGGCATAAGCTTCTTGAGATTCTTTTTAGTTTTGTCAAGCCGATGGTGAATGTCGCGCCTTTTCTGCTCCCGATCTACACCATCCTGATCTTTATCCTTTACGGCCTGTTTTCCCTCGGGATCAAGTCCGCCTGGCTGGTGAATTACACGGTTTTCCTGATCGGCTTCAGCGTTATCCTGCATCTCACTTTTTCCGCACGAACAATCCGCTCGAAAAAAGGCGATTTCATGAAGGCGAATTATATTTTCGGGTTCTCTTTTATTTTTATCCTGAATATCGCCTTGCTGGCGCTGGGTTTCAGCATGATGTTCGGGGAGTTTTCTTTTGTCAACTATTGCAACATCTCCTTTACGATATTCAAGAATATATTCGTTACGGTTTTTAAACAGCTTTTCTTATTTTAGCCTCAGGGTGGGGTGGCAGAGTGGTCTCCTGCCTGCCGGCAGGCAGGAATGCGGCGGTCTTGCCCGCCACAGACCGTGGCGGGTCCGCCTCCGGCGGAAAACCATTGTTAAAGATGAATTTGAGTCTTTGTTCTGGTGGGGTGGCAGAGTGGTCTAATGCGGCGGTCTTGAAAACCGTTGTGGGCGTAAGTCCACCCAGAGTTCGAATCTCTGCCCCACCGTTTTCCTTCACCCTTTGTTAGGATTTGACAGTCTTGGCGAGCTGTGTAAAAGTCAGAAGTAGTCTGCTGGGATGAGAATATAAGGTGTGCGGCGGTCTTGCCCGCCTTGCCAGAAAATAAATGTTTCCCGGCGGGCGAGGTCCGCCTCCGGCGGAAAAACCGTTGTGGGCGTAAGTCCACCCAGAGTTCGAATCTCTGCCCCACCGTTTTCCTTCGCCCTTGTGTATAGCGAAATAGCGTTGACGGGCTTCGTAAAACGGATTCTGCGATGAAGTTCTC
>JAQTRM010000049.1:0-6201 GCA_028711825.1 Candidatus Omnitrophota bacterium
GCCCGGCGAGTCAGGTGGATTGCCCTGATAATCTGGTTTCTGGAAACATTTTTCCTGAAATAATTAAGAATATCCTTATCGATCGACTCAAAACCGTACATCACAATATCGCACCCGCATTCCCGCATATGTTCCAAAATCTTAAGGTCGATCCCGTCGACGCGCGTAAAACAGCTCCACCGGAAATCTATTCCCTTAAACGCCTCATCCATAAGCTTATGGATCCTCTTCCTGGAATCGATAAAAGTAAGATCGCTCCACCAGGCAAAACGGTATTTATATTTCTTAAGGAAAAGCAGCTCCCGGCGGACGCGGGCGGGGCTTTTATACCGCAGGAGCGGCATTGCCCTGAAACAAAAGGTGCAGTGCCCCGGGCAGCCCCTGCTGGAAGTCATGAAAATTTCCGGAGAACACCCTGTTTTCTGCACGCTCGGCCAAACCGAAAAATCCTGGAGCGGAACCGCATCTAAATTATGCATCTGGAGACGGCGCGGATTCAAAACCGTATTTTTTTCGGCATCTTTCCATGCCAATCCTTTAATATCCGATACCCCCAAAGCCCCTTTCCGGCGCATAATAAAATCCATCAATTCTATGGTCGTCAGTTCGCCTTCTCCGATTACCGCGTAATCCGCCAGCGTATTATCCATTACCAGTTTCGGGACCGATGTAACCAGCGGGCCGCCGAGGATCACCGGTCTTAGACTATCCTCATCCTTGGCGATACGGATTACCTCTTTGACAAAAGGAAAACTGTCTTCGTAGGTGGGAATAGAAACAATGTCCATTTTTTTCAGCGCTCCCCCCCTTAGCGCCCCGGGGTCGGGATCAGCCCTCTGATCCAGGAGCACAACCTCCAGCCCCAGGCCGCGTAAGACCGCCGCGATAACCGAAGGCCCCTCAAAAGGGGCCCGGTGCACAAATTCCCAGCCGTTGGGGACGACAAAACAGGATGGGGGAACGATAATGCCGATTTTTAAATTATGTTTTTTCTTAAAAGAAACGCTCCGGCTGATTTTAAAAAGCCTGGCGTATGCGGTAGAATTGTCGGGGTATGGATTCATGAGGCCCAAATATGGATTAGTGTGGATTAATATCCTTGAAAAACAGCCTTAAAGATAACCCAGTTCCAGTCTTCGAACACCTCTCCGCGGATTTTTTCGACGCGATGCACCCGCCGGTATTCCGCGGGGGCGTTTTCAACCATCGAAATAACTTCCCGGCGCACGCGGCAGCTTAATTCAGGAGCCCGCGCCATCCAGCGGTCAAGCGATTCCCGGACGGTGAGTCTCCGGGATTCTTTGATCGCAAAACCCGCTTTTTTCAGTTCTGCGGAAAGGCTTTCAGCGGTATAAAACTTTAAAAGCAGCGGTTGTTTAAAACGGTGGATCTTGTGCAGCCAGCCCGCATCGATTCCCGAAAAAGGGACTGTAAGGCTTACGATAAAAATCCCTCCAGGGGACAAAACGCGCGAGACCTCCGAGAAAACATCTTTAATTCTTAAAAACTGTACGGTCTGCCGGCAAGCCACCAGCCGGAAAGCCCCTGTTTTAAAAGGGATCCTTTCGGCCGCCCCCTCAGAAACCGGGAAAAATTTACCCGAAGAACCCGCCATGCTGCTGCAAAGATCCAGCCCCCTGACTTCCCAGCCGCTTTTTTTCAAGGCCCGCCCGATCTGGCCCGTTCCGCAGCAAAGATCTAAAGCAGTCCCGCGCGGCTTCCCTGCCAAATCGGTATGCGCCTTGATAAGATACCGGTCCTTTACCCAGGCCGCCGAAACATCAAATTCACGGCAACGGATGGCGAATTGATTTTTAAGCTTCCCGGTAACGGCCGGAACCGACAGAATCATACGCGCCAACTTTACCTGCTCCCCGCCAGGCAATGATGATACTTCCTGACCTTATGGGCCCCGATTCCTTCCAGAATCCTCCTGACGCATTCCTCAACATCCAGATGCTCGGTATCCACCACAATATCGGCACCGGAGGGTTCCTCGAATGGAGCCGAAACACCGGTGAAATCCGGGATCTGCCCTTCACGGGCTTTTTTATACATCCCCTTAACATCACGTTTTTCGCATATCTCCAAGCCGCATTTAACAAATACTAATTTAAAATTACCGATCACTTCCCGGACTAGCCGGCGGTTTTCTTCCAAAGGAGAAACAAAACAGGCAATCACAAAATTACCGTTATCGTTAAACAATTTGGCGATATGCGCCGCCCTTCTTAAGTTCTCCGCGCGGTCTTCTTTGGAAAAACCCAGGTCCGCGTTGAGCTTACTGCGCAGGTCATCCGCATCCAGGCAAACCGTCTTAAACCCGCGGTTATCCAATTCCGCTTTCAGCCTTTTCGATAAAGTTGTCTTACCGGAACAGGGAAGGCCGGTCAACCAAAGGGTAGTGCGCAAAGAAGTAATATATTCAGCCACCTCCGGTGGAACATTGCCGTCTTTACCGGCGCGCACGTTGGTCCCGGAAATTTTTTCTATTTCCGCCGGAGGATCGATACGGTTAACATCATACCCCACTTTCCTGCCGATATTAATGCTGCTGATATCGGGGATGGCGATAATCTCAACCTGGCTTCCGTACACCCTGCGGATCATCTCCGCGCGCTGCTCTACCCCATAAGGATTATGCTCGGAAATCTCGGTATCCCTGATAGCCACGCAAACATTTTCTCCCTTGGCTAAAGCCTCGTCGATCAAATATTTATGCCCTTTATGAAATGGCTGCCACCTGCCGATAAATAAAGCGTATTTTTTATGACCGTTATACATATCGAGCTCCTTTTACTGAAATTGGACAAAGCCTGAATTTTCACACCGCCTCAATCCTGAAACACAAAAACTCCGGTTAAAATTAATATTTCCTCAGCGGCAAAGAACAACTCCCTGTCCGACGATAAATATTATAACACCATAACCTAAAAAATAAAAGGTTGCCGCGCAAATCACTTCCCGCTCCGGAGCAGGATACCGGTCGCGCAGGCCAGGCCTCCTCCGGCATTAACCAATTGCCTTACGGAAATTACTCCTTCCACTCTTATCCCGCAACGCGCAAAGATTCTTTTTGTCCGGGGGCAGCCCGCCGGCATGATAATTCTGCGGGGAGCAATTACCGTAAAATTAAAAGCCTGTTTTTCCCGGATCTCCTCATTATCGCGTATCTTGATAACTCTGAACCTGTTGTTCTTTAAAGACTCACTGGTTCCTGGAGCAACCGAATCGCTGCGCACCAGGGCTAAATTTTTATCCACAATCTGCAGAGACCCTAAAAGATGCAGCGAAGCTTTCGGGGCAGGCAATCTCAGGCAGCGAATACCCTGGGTGTTTAATTCTTTCTCGAACTGACGAAAGCCTTCTTCATTGGTCCTTCCTCCTACCCCGACCGCTACGGTCTCCGGGTTAATCCAAAGAGCATCCGCCCCTTCGAAAGCCCCCGGGGCACGGATTACCGGCTTAAGCGGTATCCCTAATTCCCGCAACGCCTTCCGCGCGTATCTAACCTCTCCCCTCCTGACCAGAGACGCCATACGAGAGACAACCGCGCCTCGCGGAGAAATAAAAAAAAGATCCCGCGTAAACATCAGGTTAAATAAAGAACTGCCCCCGGCCGGAACATTTTTAATACCGATCAAACAAACCTTAATACCGAACCTTTCATACATCAAGGTTATCTTTCTAAGTTCTTCGCGCATTAAACCGGGATCGGCTTTTCTTAAATGCAGCACCGCTCCGGGCGAATATCCCTTCCCCGTTCTGAAAGCGGGATAGGATAACAACACCGTCTTTAAACGCAGGTATTCAGAACCCGAAAAACAAAAATGCATCAAATCCACTCC
Source organism: Candidatus Omnitrophota bacterium (assembly GCA_028711825.1). Taxonomy (GTDB): domain Bacteria; phylum Omnitrophota; class Gorgyraeia; order Gygaellales; family Profunditerraquicolaceae; genus UBA6249. Next base: position 3,849 of record JAQTRM010000049.1, read on the forward strand.
TCGATATTCCCTCTGTGATAACCCAGCCGCTCTCCTAAAGCCGCCAGATCTTTATCGCCAAGGAGAGGCTTCAGCATCGCCTCCCTCTCCCTCCAGCGGTAAAGCGCGGGGTTTTCGGTAGCCTGGACCGCAGGGAGGTTTTTCAGGTTTAGTCTTCCAGCGGCATCCGGGCTTAAACCCATAAAATCAATGATCCGGTTAATCTCCTCCCTCCTGGGCTCAAAATCTCCGACGATCTTCTCATATTTTACCCGGCAGCAGGATTTTTCTCTTTCTTCCAGATGCCGGCAAACAGCTTCATTGGCCGAACGCCATTGAAAAGCGCAAACTTCCTCCAGCCTCTTGCGAGTATAACTCCTCCACCCCGGAGGCAGATCATAATTCCACCACCATTTCCCCCATTCATACAGGTCGGAATAACCGGATATCTCCAGCGGAGTATTTTCTTCTTTGAGAATCCGACTTAAATTGTGAGAGAAGAACCCGCGGTGCAGCCAGCCGTCATAAAGCCCGTTGATGGAACCAAAGGGGTTCCGCGTAAGATAAATTATTCTTACCCGCGCTTCGGGAAAGAGGCGCTCCAAAAAATCCAGCCGGTAGCAGTCTACCGAAGATTTTAAAAGCAGGATATTCTCCGAAAGCTCCTCTTTTGCCGGAGGACGGCCGGGAGACAAAAGGACAAAAGGCGCCTCCTCGATCATTAAGGAGCGATTGGCCGGGCCCTGCGGCAGGGGCAAATCCGGAAACCTTGCTTTTACCCGGGCAGGGATGATATCGTAATAATAGGGATTAATCCCGGGGTATTCTTCGCGCAACAAAGCGAGGAATTCAAGATAAAAATTTTCGGCAATGAACCCTCCGCGCTCTTTAAAACAGGATCGATATGCCCGGACGGCAAATTTGTTAAAAATTGCGGGTGAAAAATTTACCTCCGGCCACTGCAGGATAAACCTCGGCAAAAGACTATCGATATAATCCTGCGGGCATTCCCCGACCGGGTTTTCTTTTTTTAAGGAAAAAGAAAAGCCGCTTAAAAAATCGCGCTCCAGCCCACTGATATCCGCTTCTCCGTCGGAAAAATCCCCGTCGGAAATAAAAGAATCGCCGTAAAGGCCGTTTAACTTATAAAAAGGGACGTTTTCTCCAGATAGAGAATATACCCCCGGCAGGTTCTTCAGGATAGAAAATAGCAGGCTTGAACCGGAACGCGAAGCCCCGGCGATCACCACGACTTTCTTAATATCTTTTAATGAAGCCGTAAGCCAAAGGCGTTCTTTTCCCGGAGAAGATAGGCGGCCAAAAAGCTCATCCCTGGAATTTTTCGCGCGGCGGATTACTTCCGCATATTCCCTGATTTCATTTTCCATTTTATCAACCTGCTAAACCGGACAAAGTTAAGGAACAGATACTTCTTGAATCTTAAAAGATTATTGCGGTCTGAAAGAATATGCCGCACCTGGACTTGCAGCATAAGGAAAATTTCACCGAAAGGATACCATATTTTAAAAGCGGCCGCGTCATTCCGCTCCGCATCTTTAGAAAAAATATTCTCCAGAGGATAGGAAAAATACTCCATCTCTTCTTTGGCGATCGCCTCAAAAACCATAATCTCCCGGGTATTAAGCCCTTTTCTAAATTTACCGGCATTATCACTGATAATCGGCCGCGCGGTATTTTTCCAGGAAATGCTGATACTGCCGCTTTTTTTCGCCTCCTGCTCTCCGGAAAAATCAAGCATCCTGTTTTCGAAAGGTTCTTCCAGGAACCCGCAGATGGACTTCAGAGAATTCTCCGGATCTCCCAAAAGATCCTCATATTTTACGACCATAATATCCGAAGAAGTTAAGTTCTTCAGCCAGGAAATCCCGATCCGCTGTTCTTTTTTCCATAAACCGGCGGTATAATAAACGCAATAATGGTTAAAAATTGAATTTTTAGCGGATAAAGCAACGTCCCTGCCGTCCCTGACCATGTATAAAAATTTGGCATGGGGATAATAACGCCGGATCGCAGCTACATGATATAACATAAAAGTGCTCTTGCACCCCCAGCGTTTTTTCCCGCTCTTTTTAAGATACTGCGCATATATTGCGAAAAACACGCTGATGAGATCGCGGCCGCAGGACTGGCGAAAAACCTCCTCGCGGTCAAGGCGGATCTCCCAGGGATAAGGATGCAGCTCCACCATGCTCACTACATCATTAATCAGGGCCTTGAAATTCCGATCCGCGCCTAAATCCCCGTAAAAAGGCTCAAGCGTTGAGAAATTTTTCATAATGTGCGGGGGATGGGGGATGGAAATACCGGAATGGGAATTAAGGATGAGCCTTAGCAGATTCGTTCCCGAGCGCTC
>JAQTRM010000049.1:6301-8399 GCA_028711825.1 Candidatus Omnitrophota bacterium
GCGGTAATCTCCGGGTCCATTTCAAACCGGCTGGGGAGAAGGCCCAATTGCCTTATTAAATCCGTCCTTACCAGCTTATAACAAGTTTCCATGTCGGTAAGGGATGAGCCGAAAAGAAGATTGGTCACAGCGGTAAGGAACCGGTTTACCGAATAATGCCATAAAGATGTCCCGCCGCGGCTATTGAGGAAACGGGAACCGTATACCACGGAAAGATTGTTCTTTACCGCAAAATCCAGCAGGGCCGGATAGTCCCCCGGGTCATACTCCAAATCCGCGTCTTGGGGGATAACGAATTCCCCGCAGGCGCTTTCTATCCCTTTTATAAAAGCGGCGCCTTTGCCCATATTGCTGGGACAATGAATGATCTTTACTTCGCCGCCCCCGATTTCCTTTAAAAGGCCGGTCGAGCCGTCGCTGGAGCCGTCGTCGACAACAATAACCTCCTTATCAACCTCCACCGCGCAAACCTTTTTCAAGATCTCTTTTAAAGTTTCCGCTTCGTTGTAAACCGGAATAATTACGCTTAATAACGGCATCGATTACCTTCTATCTCTTCTTTTCATAAGTCCCCAGGAGCCGGGCATCCGCCAGGATATGCCCCTGCATCGCTTCCTCCAGCTCAACCCTGCTTGCGCCTTCTTTCAAATTTAATACCGCGTCCAGCGCGTAGATGTTGAAAAAATACCGGTGCCGTCCGGATGGCGGACAGGGGCCATGCCAGCTCAACTCACCGGCGCTGTTTAACCCCTGTTTCCCCGGGATACTGTTTTCCCCGATCCGCGAAACGGGAGAGATATCAAAAACAATCCAATGCACCCAATTCCCCGAAGGGGCATCCGGATCATCGACAATAAGAACCAGGGTTTTAGCTGAAGAAGGGATATTTTCGATTGTCAATTCCGGATTAATATCATCTCCCTGACAGGTGAATCTGGGGGGAATAGCTTGTCCGTCGTTAAAAAAGATACTGGTAAGTTTCATTGCTCCTCCTGCGGCCCGGCCCGGCTGGATAAAAAATATAAACACGGCGGCAACGGTTAAAATCCACTCTTTTTTTCTCATTTTTTAATCCGGAAAATACTCGAGAATACTATAATTGTATCTCCAGCCGCTCGATAATTCAAGGAGTTAATGCCGGCTGAATTCGCGCCGGCGTATCCGGCTAAATCCGCTTAAATCAGGCTTTCATCCGAAAAACTGAAATAATCATCCTTACCGATAATGATATGGTCCAGGACATTGATCTGCAGCGCCTGCCCGGCGAGAACCAGGCGGCCGGTAAAGTTTTTATCATCGTTGCTCGGTTTAGGATCGCCGGAGGGATGGTTATGGAAACCGATCAGCGAAACGGCAAGGTATTCCAGGGCCCGGGAAAAAATCTCCCGGATCACCGGGGATACCCGGTTGACAGTCCCCTCCTCTGCCTCAATTATCTCAAGCACCCTGTTCTGCGAATCCAGGAACATCACCTTAAAAACTTCTTTTCTTAAATGTTTCATCCGGGGAGATAAGATTTCAGCCGCCTCCTGCGAAGAATGAATCACCGGCCGGGACTCCCGGGCCTTTTCCTCCCGAAATCTCCTCCCGATCTCAAGCGCGCTGCGGATCTGCGCTATTTTAGCCTTTCCCGCCCCTTTTAGCCCTTCCCAGCGCTTGATATCCGCATGACTCATCTTACCAAACCCTCCAAAACGCTCAAGGATCTTCCGGGAAAGATCCAGGGCGCTTGAGCCGCGGCACCCGCTGCGCAAAAGTATCGCCAGCAGTTCGGTATTGGTTAAGGCGTGCTCGCCGAGCTTAAACAGTCTTTCACGGGGACGGTCGCTTTTCGGCCACTTTTTAATACTAGTCATCATAAACCTCCTTCCACTATAGTAGACGTGGAAAAAGGCATAATCTAACTAAAATAATAATGGAAAATATGCCTCAGAAATAAAAAAACGCCCTTTCTTTTTTTAAAGAAAGGGCGTTTTGTTTATTTTATTTCTTAATAAGCCATCCAGGTATCGGCCTTACCGTCTTTATTGGTATCTTTTTCCGCTTTCACGGGTTTGCCTTCTTCATAATACACCCATTCGTCTATTTTTCCGTCGCC
>JAQTRM010000050.1 GCA_028711825.1 Candidatus Omnitrophota bacterium
CTGCCTTTGCGCCTGCCGGCTTTGGTCAAAAACAAGAAAACCAAGCTTATCCCGATTGTTTCTTCGGCGCGGGCGGCGCAGATAATCTGCAGCACCTGGGCCAGGAGGTATAAACGCCTGCCGGATGCGATCGTTGTCGAGGGGCCGCTTGCGGGGGGCCACCTGGGGTATAGCCTGGCCGAACTTGCCGATGAAGAGCATTTTTCGCTGGATAAGATCTTGACCGAAGTGTTGGCGGTAACGCGGAGTTTCGAAGAAGGTAAAACGCGTATTCCGGTTATTGCCGCCGGAGGGATCTTCGACGGAGAAGATATCGCCAGGGTGATGCGTTTAGGGGCGCGCGGGGTGCAGATGGCCACGCGTTTTGTCTGCACGCATGAGTGCGGCGTATCTTTGAAATACAAAGAAGCGTATCTTGCGGCCGGAAAAGAAGATATTGTCGTTATTCAAAGCCCGGTCGGGATGCCCGGCAGGGTCATTAACAATGAATTTGTGAAGAGGATTTCCCGCGGGGAACGCATGGATTTCGGCTGTGAATATAAATGCCTGTATACCTGCGACGCCAAAAAAGTAAATTATTGTATCGCCAAAGCGCTGTTGAACGCTTACCGGGGTGAATTCGACAAGGGTTTTGCGATGTGCGGGAGCAACGGCTACCGGATTAAAAAAATAATTTCGGTTAAGGAATTGATCTCCGGGCTGGTTGCCGAAGCGGAGTCTTTGTTAGGCCCGGAATCTTGTCCTCCCTCCGGAGCGGCGGTTTCTTAGGACGTCTCCGAAAAATTCTTGTTTCTTCCCGCGGTTTGGCGTTATAATAAAGAAGTGATTTTTGAATAAAGGAGGATAGAGATGAAAAAAATAACAGCTATTTTATTCATCGCGGTTTTTCTGTCCGGTATGGGTATTTTAGGTTTTGTTAAAGATGCCGCGGCCAGAAATCGGATTGTCCGGGGCAGGGTTGTCGCGATTGACCTGCCCAGTAACACTATTGTGGTGCGTGATACTAAGACTCAGCAGGACAGTAACGTGGTAGTGGACTCTGCGTATGCGGCGAGCCTTAAGGTCGGGGACACGGTGCAGGTTGAGCTCAGCGCGGGGGGTAGCGCGGACGAGGTTCAGGGATCTATCCTTAAAAAGAAATCCCATCCCACCTGGAAAGAATAACCGGTATACTCTAGCTAAAAATAAAAAGGTGGCCTTTTTCAGGGCCGCTTTTTTTATGTTCCGGGAACGGTTTGTTTTGAGATCCCGGATTGACGACGGATCAATTCCTGATCGACGGATTTTTCGATGTTGTGTTCATTCAATATCCCCGCCAGGCGGGCCGTCGCCGGATGGTCTATTACCGGTACTTCCCTTAAGCTCATTTCCGTCATCGCTTTAAGCGCGGATTTAAGCGGCATCTCCGATGATATTGCCTGGGGAAGGGGGGTGCTGGCGTCTTCGGCCAATACCCAGTCCCAACAGCTTTGGTCGATCAGTATATCCCGCAGATTATTGAGGCTGATGGTCCCGGTAACGCGTCCGCTTTTATCGACTACCGGATAAACCAGGAAGCGGAAGTTTGAAAAAAGTTCGAAGACGCTCCCGATTTTTTGTTTTTCCTCTACCGGGATAGCGTCCTTTTCCATTACGTCTTTTACCTTAAGCGAAGCGATAACGTCGTCGCGCGTGACATTGCGGCCGATCTCGCCGCTTAACTGGATGGCGCGTTTTACCATCGGCGGGCCCAGCAGCTGGACGATCAGGGTAGTGGCGGTAATGCCGAAGATGATCATATCTCCCAGCGACATCTGTCCGGTAATCTGGATATTCCCCAGGTGCTGGGTAGCCATGATCGAAAGCCCGATAGCGACACCACCCTGGCAAAAGAGCCCCATGCCGGTGTATTTTTGCACCGCGATGGTTGCCTTGGAAAATTTTGCCCCGAAATACGCCCCGGTCATTTTTCCGATACTGCGCCCCAGGATGTAGGCGATCACGATCCCCCAGAGCCAGAGCGGCATATAGGAAACCCCCAACCGCGCGCCGACCAGGACGAAGAACATGATATAAATCGGCATGGAAACGCTTTTTATAAGCGTAAAAAGCTCCCGGCTTCTTTGGGGGGAGAAATTGATCAGGGTAATCCCCATGGTCATAGTAACGATAATCACGTCCAGGTCGAGCGCATTTGCCAGCCCGATTACCAGAAGGAGCGTGCCGATCGCCAGGGTGACCATGCGTTCTTTCTGCTGTGTAAGAAATTTAAGGATCCAGTGGAAAAGGAACGCCGCCGCCAGGCCCAAAAATATCGAGCCGAAGATGTCTTTGCAGATTTTTAAAACCTCTAGGCCAAGGCTTGAGGAACCGCCGGTAAGCGCCCCGGCAAAACTGGTGCCGATACCGTAGAGTATCATCGCCAGCGCGTCGTCCAAAGCGACGATCGCGATCAGCGCGGTAGTAAGCGCGCCGCGGGAACGGTATTCCCATAAGACCTCGACGGTGGACGCGGGATCGGTAGCGGAAGAGATCGCTCCGAATACGATCCCCGCGGCGACTGCCGGTGCCCAGGAATGGGTAATGAAATATACAATCAGGGTTACGGCGGTGCTTACCAGGAAAAAAGCGGCCAACCCTTCGCCGAGCAGGATCGCCATGAACTGCTTTCCGTATTTACGGAAATTTTCCGCTTCCAGCTCTCCGCCGACCAGGAAACCGATGATCCCCAGGGCGAACCAGTTAAAGGATTGTAGTTTGATGATGTCGGCGTGTTTGATGAGTTGAAGCCCGGACTGCCCGATCAGAATGCCGATTACGATATAGCCGACGACCTGCGGGACGCGTAGTTTCTGGAATATCCAGGCTCCCAGCAGCCCGCCGAATACACCGATTCCGAATAAAGACAAGATACCTAAATTCATCGAAAACATAAAATTTTTCCTTTCATTTATAAATTATTATACTCTCTTGAACCGGTTTTACAAGGCTTCCTTATCCGGGGACGTCCTTTCAGGGGACACCCTGATGGTTTTTAAGTATCCTCCCCCCAGATAGTTACGCGAGTAGATATTTATGTTAGATTCGGCGCGTTTTTACGTCTATTTATCTAGAAGGAGGTGCTATTATGGCGCGTATGGCAAGATGTTTGCTTGACGGGGGTTACTATCATATTTTAACAAGAGGGTTGGATAGGAGGAGGTTATTCCGTTGCCGGCAGGATTTTGAATATTTTCTTAAACTGATGCGGGCGTGCCGGGATAAATATATGAATTTTATAATCCATTATTGTTTAATGCCTAACCATATTCATTTATTATTAAAAATGAGAAATGGCAAGGATTTGTCGAAATTCATGCAGTCGCTTCTTCAGGTTTACGCGGTAAGCTACCGGAAAAAATACGGGAGTGCGGGATTTATTTTTCAGAACAGGTATAAAAGCAAACTTATAGATAACGACGCGTATCTTATGGAATGCGCCCGTTATATCGAGAGGAACCCGCTACGGGCAAAGATTATCGATAAGCTAGAAGAATACCCCTGGAGCAGTTATCATTACTATTCGCGGGGAAAGGCCGATAATTTGATAAATTTAAATAATCCTTTATATGAATCTTTGGGTCAGACAGCGGAGGATAGGCGTAAGTCTTATACTAAATATATACTTCAAGAGAGGCTGTACGAACATATTGTGGACCAAGCGTTTAGGATCGGTTAGGGTGTCCCTTTAAGGGACGTCCCCGGAGAAGGGCTTTACAATTTATTTTTTGATGGTATAATTAATCCATACCTGAGGAAGAGGAGGAAACTCTAAAACCGAGGGCTAGTCAAGAATGCGAATTCAACCCTAGTCCGTGCGGTTTCCCGGGCCGGGGTTTTTTATTGTTTTTAAGCTTAAAAAGGAAGGTGTAAGATGCAAAATATCTTGGAGGATTTTCCGGCGTGGAAGGATAATGTTATCCGGGAAGAGGAGAATACACGTTATCTTAAGGCCGGCAGGGATTTTATCAACGAGCCGGAAATTACCCGCCTGATCCGGGAAAGCGCCGATGCCGGGCGCAGCAGGGTAAGGGAAATTATCGCCAAGGCCCTGGAGATTAAAACCCTGGAACTTGCGGAAGCGGCAGTCCTGATGAACGTAAAAGACCCGGAGCTCTGGGAAGAGATATTTTCAGCCGCCGCGCAGATTAAGAAAAAAGTCTATGATAACCGGGTGGTTACTTTCGCCCCGCTTTATTGTTCCAGTCTTTGTGTGAACAACTGCGCTTATTGCGGGTTCCGGAGCGAGAATGGGGTTATCCAGCGCCGGAGGCTTGAACTGGAGGAGGTCCGCCGGGAAACCGAGGTTCTGGCAGGCAAGCTCGGGCATAAAAGGCTGGTGGTGGTGTTCGGCGAGCATCCATCATCGGGGGCGGATTATATCTGCCAGGTGATGCAGCAGGTTTACGCGGTGGAAGTTAAGACCAAAAACGGCACCGGGGCGATCCGCCGGGTCAATGTTAATGCCGCTCCGATGAATATCCCGGATTACAGGAAGATCAAGGAAGCCGGGCTGGGAACATTCCAGATCTTCCAGGAGACTTACCACCTGGAGACTTATAACCGGGTGCATCCTTATCATACGATCAAGGGCAATTATCTTTGGAGGCTTTACAGCCTGCACCGCGCGATGGAGGCGGGGATCGACGATGTCGCGATCGGGGCGCTTTTTGGTTTATACGACTGGCGTTTTGAAGTGATGGGGATGCTGGCCCACGCGCGGGACCTGGAAGGTTTCTTCGGTATCGGCCCGCATACGGTTTCTTTCCCGCGGCTTGAGCCTGCCGCCAATACCCCCTTTGTTAAAAAAGGGGAATACCTGGTCGGGGATGAAGATTTCAAGAAGCTGGTGGCGGTTTTAAGGCTGGCGATTCCTTATGCCGGGATGATCGTAACCTGCCGGGAAAACCCGGCGGTGATGCGGGAGGTAATCCCGATGTGCACCCAGCGGGATGCCGCTTCCAGGGTGGGGATCGGCGCCTACAGCGAACGCACCGAGGAGCAGGAAGAAAAAATCCAGCAGTTCCTCCTCGGCGATAACCGTTCCCTGGATGAGGTAATCTGCGACCTGGCTGCGATGGGATATATTACCTCGTTTTGCACCGCGGGTTACCGCTGCGGCCGGACCGGGGATAACATTATGACGATGCTGAAGAGCGGCAAGGAAGGGTGTTTCTGCAAGTTGAACGCGGTGCTTACCTTTCAGGAATGGCTTGATGATTTTGCCAGCGAAAATACCCGCAAGATCGGAGAAAAATTGATTGTCCGGGAGCTGGCGGAGATCGAGAAAAGGATGCCTAAGGATTTTTCTCCGGAGATCTTTAAATCCTTTAAGGAATATCACCGCCGGATCAAGGGCGGAGAACGCGACCTTTGTTTTTAAGCGGAGGTTAAGATGGAATACCGTATTGAAGAAGATGCGTTAGGGCAGTTAAAGGTGCCCGCGGGAGTTTACTGGGGAGTTCATACCGCCAGGGCGCTGGAGAATTTTCCGCTCTCCGGGCAAAAAGTGAACAGTTCCCTTATTAAGTCATATTGCCTGGTTAAAAAGGCCTGTGCCCGGGCCAACCGCGAGCTGAAACTGCTGGATGAGAAGAAGGCCGATGCTGTAATGCGGGCCTGCGACGAGGTCGCCGAAGGAAGGCTTGCCGATCAATTCCCGGTTGACCCTTTGCAGGGCGGAGCGGGGACCTCCACCAATATGAATGTCAACGAGGTTTTAGCTAACCGGGCGGCGGAGATCCTCGGAGGCAGTTTGGGGGATTATGCCCTGGTTAATCCGATCGAGGATGTTAACCTGAACCAGTCGACCAATGATACTTATCCTACGGCGTTGAAAGTCGCCGCGATATTTAAATTCCGCGAATTGAGCGCCCAGATCGCCGCGCTGCAGGGAGCGCTGCAGAAAAAAGAAAAAGAATTTGCTTCTATCGTAAAAGTCGGACGCACGGAGATGCAGGAGGCGGTCCCGATAACTTTAGGCCAGGAATTCAGCGCTTTTGCCGAAGCGGTCGCGCGCGACCGCTGGAGGGTTTTTAAATGCGAAGAACGCCTGCGCATCGTTAACCTCGGAGGGACGGCGGTGGGGACCGGCCTTACCGCTCCGCGCAGTTATATTTTTCTGGTAATTGAGACCCTGCGTAAAATAACCGGGCTGGGGCTGGCGCGCGGGGAGACGGTACTGGACCAGACCGCCAACAGCGACAGTTTTGTGGAGGTTTCCGGGATACTTAAAGCGCACGCCTCGAATATCCGCAAGATATCCGGAGACCTGCGCCTGCTGAACCTTCTGGGGGAAATATCCCTGCCCGTGCTGCAGGCGGGTTCTTCGATCATGCCGGGAAAGGTAAACCCGGTTGTCCTGGAAGCCGCGGCGCAGGCGGGAATAAAGGTTATCTCCAATGATATGATCATTACCGAGGCCTGTTCCTCCGCCACCCTGCAGATTAACGAATTTATGCCTCTCCTCGCCCAGGCGCTGCTTGAGTCATTGGATATCCTGATTAATGTAAACCGGATAATGTCTTTGCATGTTTCCGGTATTAATGCCGATGAGAAAAAATGCCGTTGGTATTTCGACCGCAGCCCGGCGATCATTACCGCTTTGCTGCCGCAAATCGGATATCATAAGGCGCAGGAATTACTCGATGAGTTCAAGGCTTCGCAGCGGGAAGACCTGCGCGTTTTTCTATCTGAGAAACTCGGAGAAGGGCTGGTTAACAAAGTCTTCAGTTCTCACAACCTTATTGCTTTAGGACATTCGGCTCATGGAAAAAACACCTAAATCCCTGCGTCTGCATATCGGTATCTTCGGACGCACCAATGTCGGTAAGTCCAGTTTTTTGAATCTCCTGGCGGGGCAGGATGTGGCGATTATTTCTCCGGTTGCCGGCACGACTACCGACGTGGTGGAAAAGACGATGGAACTGCTGCCGGTAGGGCCGGTAGTTTTTTTGGATACCGCCGGGCTTGACGACTGTTCCTCTTTAAGCCGGGCCCGGACCGAAAAGACCCGTAAGGCTTTCGACCGTTCGGATATTGCCATGCTTGTCACCGAGGCCGGTAAATGGGATAGTTATGAGGAAGATATCGCCGGGGAAGCGAAGAAAAGAGAAGTCCCCCTGATCGTGGTGGTAAACAAGACCGATCTTTTCCGGCCGGAGGATAGTTTCCTGCTCAAGATAAAGAACAATACCGCGCGGATTATTTTATGCTCCAGCATCGACCTTTCCGGCAGGGACAGTTGTTTAAATCTTTTGAAGGGATATCTGCTCGATGCCTGCCCGGATGAATTTTTAAATCCCCCCGCCCTGATCGGCGACCTTATCCGGCCGGGCGGTACGGCGGTTTTGATCGTGCCGATCGACCTGCAGGCTCCGAAAGGCAGGTTGATCCTGCCGCAGGTGCAGGCGATCCGCGACGCGCTGGATAACGACGCGGCGGTGATGGTTGTTAAGGAAAGGGAATATGCCGCGGCCCTTGGAAATTTAAAGGTGCCGCCGGATATCGCGGTCTGCGATTCCCAGGTGGTGCTGAAGATGGTTGCCGACACGCCGGAGGAGATAAAGTGCACCACTTTTTCCATTCTTTTCTCGCGTTATAAGGGAGACCTTATCGAAGCCGCCAAAGGAGCGGCGGCCATCGACCGGCTTAAGCCCGGGGATAAGGTCCTTATCGCCGAGGCATGCAGCCATCACGCTATTGAAGATGATATCGGCCGGGTGAAGATTCCGCGCTGGATACGCCAATATGTCGGAGGGGATATCCGGGTCGACGTGTCAAGCGGCAGGGATTATCCGGAAAACCTTCAGGAGTATAAATTGATTATCCATTGCGGGGGATGCATGCTGACCCGGCGGCAGATGCTTTTTAGGATCCAGAAAGCTAAGGAAGCGGGGGCAGCGATTACAAACTACGGGCTGGCGATCGCGGTCTCCCAGGGAGTGATCAAGCGGGTGCTGGGGCCTTTCCCGGCGGCGCTGGATGCGTTTGAGAGGGGGAGAACCTGATAAATAATTTCTTTCAGCTCTCAGCTTTTAGCCATCAGCTGTCAGCTATCAGCCTTCAGCTAAAGCGAAAACCTCTTTGCAACAAGTAATCCGTAACTGGTAATTAATTCAAAATCTAAAATAAAGGGGACGGTTCTATTTTTTAATCTTATTTCGCAGAAAAAATAGAACCGTCCCCTTTATTTTTTGTTTTTCGGCTTTAGTTGACGACTGACAGCTGAAGAAGAGAAAATATCCTTCCCGCCGGGTTTATGCTATAATAAATTTCAACATCAATAACAGGACTTTCGCATATGCCCAAAGAAAAAA
>JAQTRM010000051.1 GCA_028711825.1 Candidatus Omnitrophota bacterium
TACCGTGTTTTTTTGCTTTCTCCATGAATTAATGCTGGTGTTTTTATAAGAAAGGAAACCGTAAGAATTGAAAACTTATCTTGACTGTATACCGTGTTTTTTCCGCCAGGTCCTGGAAGGGGCGAGGTTTTCCGGGGCCTCCTTAAAACAGCAAAAAATGGTTATCGATGAGCTCGCAAGGCGCTTGCCCGGGGTTTCCCTCGACTGCTGTCCGCCGGAGATCGCCAGGATCGGCTGTGCCATTCTGAAAAAATTGAATCCGCGCAAGGATCCTTACCTGAAGGTAAAACAAAAAAGTAACCGCCTTGCTCTGGCACAGCTGGAAAAACTAAAAAACAGGGTGGCGCATTCTAAGGACCGGCTCCTGAAAGCGGTGGAGTTAGCCATCGCCGGGAATATTATCGACTTTGGCGCGAAGAATAATTTAAATGTCGAGATAGAATTAAAAAAAATCCTGGCGCAGGAGGATAAACTGGTACGCAATAAGAGTATCTTTCATTACCGGGAGTTCAAGCGAGCATTGAAGGGCGCCGAAAAGATTTTGATTCTGGGGGACAACGCCGGAGAAACGGTTTTCGACCGGATCCTGATCGAAGAAATTAAAATGCTTCGGCCGGAGGCGGATATTTTTTATGCCGTTAAATCCGGGCCGATTATTAACGATGCTTTGCCGGAGGACGCGATAGCCTGCGGTATCGATAAATTAGCCCGGATAATACCCAACGGCTCCGACGCCCCGGGGACGATACTTTCTTTGTGCTCAAGAGAATTTATAAAGATCTATAATAAAGCGGATCTGGTTATCAGCAAAGGGCAGGGGAATTTCGAATCCTTGTCGCAGGAGAAAAGGCCTGTATTCTTTTTGTTCATGGTTAAATGCCCGGTGGTGGCGGAGAATTCCGGGTGCCGGATGGGAGATATGGTTTTATTGTATAATCTAAGTAAATAATGGCTGTATTTTTTATCTATTTCTGCCGTTTTCCCGCAAGGGAAGCGGTAATTACTTTATAATCTTCCCGATGAAACTCTCATTGACAAACCGGGGTAAAAATGGTAACATTTCAGTATTGGTAATACATTTCATACCAGTTATACGGATAGTGTCATGAGCCATACTTTAGAAGAAAGGACGAATAATGGGAGCTCCTAAAAAGTTTTACGGGAAGGTTCCGGTAGGGTCGAAAGGCCAGATCGTTATCCCCGCAGAGGCCCGCAAGGCCCTGGATATCAAGCCGGGTGATAACGTAATTATTATTTCCGGGCCGCCGCATCATGATAAAATGATCAGCATCGTTCCCGAGAACGAGTTTACCAAGTTCCTTAAGTTTTTCGAGGAACATGTTGCCAACCTGAAAAAGGCGGCTTTGAAGTAATATTTAAGGAAGGTATAGTGGGAGGGGAGTATTTTATCAAGTTTTTAAACGGCTGTTTAGGGCGCAGGCCTTCAGCCGTTTTTGTGCGTAAGAAGGAATATCAGATGTCATTTTTAAGAGTTAAAACGTCATGCAGCAATAGTTTATGCTCCGGATTTAATTTTATAGGATTATATTTATGCTTTTTCTTTTTAGCCCTTATGGCGGCTGGCTGCGCCCAAAAGGAAAAAGCGGAGCCGGAAGATCCTAAAGTAGCGGTATTTAATGTGCGTCCCCAGAAGTTTGTGGTGACTACCGAACTCCCCGGCCGCACCGCGGCTTTTCTGATCGACGAAATCCGCCCGCAGATTAACGGGTTGATCCTGAAGCGCTTGTTTACGGAAGGCTCTGAAGTTAAAGCCGGGCAGGTCCTTTATCAGATCGATCCTGCTCCTTACCAGGCGGCCTACGATAAAGCTCAAGCTAACCTGCCGGCACTGCAGTTGAGAGCCGACCGTTATAAGGAAGCGTTATTGGACAAAGCGGTAAGCCAGCAGGAGTTTGACGACGCGGACGCCGCTTTGAAGCAGGCTGAAGCGGAGCTCGATACCGCCCGCATTAACCTTAATTACACTAAAATCGTTTCGCCGATCTCCGGGCGCATCGGGACTTCCACGGTAACCGACGGGGATATCGTTACCGCTTATCAGTCCATGGCGCTGGCTACTGTTCAGCAGCTTGATCCTATTTATGTAGATATTCCGCAGGCTACCACAGAATTACTGCGCCTGCGGCGAAGCCTGGAGAAGGGGCGTCTTAACCAGGACCGGGTAGATTTGACGAAGGTTAAGCTTATTCTGGCCGACGGCACTTCTTATTCCCTGGAAGGAAAGCTTCAATTTCAGGATATCACCGTGGACCCCACCACCAGCTCGGTTATCCTGCGGGTAATTTTTCCGAATCCGGAAGGTATACTCTTGCCGGGGATGTTTGTCCGGGCGGTAGTTATTGAAGGGGTAAACGATCAGGCGATCCTTGTTCCGCAGCAGGGGGTTTTCCGCAATCCGAAAGGCGAAGCATATGCGTGGATTGTGGATTCTGAAAACAAGGCCCAGCAGAAGATTCTTACTCTTGACCGGGCAGTCGGCGATAAATGGCTGGTATCTTCGGGCCTGAATTCCGGGGATCGTGTAATTATCGAAGGTGTTCAGAACATCAAGATTGGCGAAACGGTGAAGATTGTCCCTCCTGCCGCCGAAAGCAAATAAAATAATATGGATTTAAGGCGGGGGCGAGGCCGTCCGCCGGTACATATCTAACGGAGAATTTAATGATTTCGAAATTTTTTCTCGATCGTCCTGTTTTTGCCTGGGTAATCGCGATCATAATCATGGTCCTGGGCGGGCTGGCGATTTATACCCTGCCTATCGCCCAGTATCCTCCCCTGGCTCCGCCGTCTATCCGCGTGGGGTGCCTTTATAACGGCGCCTCGGCGGAAACCGTGGAAAACAGCGTAACGCAGATTATTGAACAGCAGATGACCGGGCTGGATAAGATGTTGTATATGTCCAGCAGCAGCGATTCATCCGGTATTTCCGCGATCGAGTTGACTTTTGCCCCGGGAACCGACCCGGATGTCGCCTGGACCAAGGTGCAGAATAAACTGCAGCTGGCGATGGCGCGGCTTCCGGATTCTGTCCAGCGCCGCGGGGTTACCGTCCGCAAGTCCACTAAAAATTACCTGATGATCGTAGGGGTGGTTTCCGAGGACGGCAGTATGAATGCCGTCGACCTGCGCGACTATATGTACAGCGTCGTGCAGCCGGTGTTGGCGCGCGTGCCGGGCGTCGGCGAAGCGGAAGGTTTCGGCGGGGAATACGCCATGCGTATCTGGTTTGACCCGCAGAGGCTTACGGATTACGGGCTAACGGTGGAGGATCTTACCAGGGCGCTGGAGGATTACAACGTTGAGGTTTCAGGAGGGCAGTTCGGCGGCGCGCCCGCGGTGACCGGCCAGCGCCTGAACGCCTCGATTATCGTGCAAAGCCTGCTTAAGACCCCGGAGGAATTCGCCAATATTCCTGTCCGCATAAATCCGGACGGTTCGATCATCAGGATCAAGGATATCGGCCGCGCCGAACTCGGCAGCGACCTTGACGACACCAAAGTTTTTTACAATAAAGGCCAGCCTTCGGCCGCCATCGCCATCCGCCAGGAACCCGGCGCCAACGCCTTAAAAACCGCCGACGCGATCAGGGCGAAGATGAAAGAGCTGAGCCGTTATTTTCCCAAAGGCGTAAAAACCACCTATCCTTACGATACCACCCCTTTTACCCGTGTGGCGATCGATGAAGTAGTCAGGACGCTGATCGAGGCGATCATGCTGGTTTTTCTGGTAATGTATTTGTTCATGGGTAATATGCGCGCTACCCTGATCCCGACAATTGCGGTGCCGGTGGTGCTTCTGGGGACATTCGCGGTGCTGGGGTTGTTCGGTTATTCTATCAACATGTTGACGATGTTCGCGATGGTCCTTGCGATCGGCCTTTTGGTGGATGACGCCATTGTCGTCGTGGAAAACGTGGAGAGGCTGATGAGCGAAGAGGGGCTTTCGCCGCGGGAGGCCTCCGCTAAGTCCATGGAGCAGATTACTCCCGCCTTGATCGGTATCGGCCTGGTGCTCTCGGCGGTTTTCGGGCCGATGGCGTTTTTCGCGGGCGCCACGGGAGTTATATACCGGCAGTTTTCCGTGACGGTGATCGCGGCGATGCTTCTTTCGGTGGTGGTGGCTTTGATCCTGACCCCGGTGCTCTGTTCAACGTTCTTAAAGCCGGTGCCCAAAGGGCATCAGCCCGCCGAAAGCGGAGTTTGGTTCCTGCGCCCGTTTTTCCGCTGGTTCGACCGGATTTTTTTCCGCATCCGCGACCTGTATGTGGGTTTGGTCGGGCATTCTTTTAAGCGGAATGCGCGTTATATCTTTTTATATATTTTGATCGTAGCGGGGATGTTGATTGTTTTCCTGCGCATGCCCACGGGCTACCTGCCGGATGAGGACCAGGGGCTCCTGGCGGTGATGGGCTCGCTGCCTTCAGGTTCTACCCTGGAGCAGACCGAAAAAGTCATGGAAAAGGTCCGGGATTATTTTATGGACCAAGAGAAGAAAACGGTTGAATCCGTTCTAACGATCTCCGGGCAGAATCAATCCGGCCGCGGGCAGAATATCGGTATGGCGTTTATTAAACTTAAAGACTGGGACCTGCGCAAGAAGAAGAGTTTAAAAGCGGACGCGGTGGCCGACCGCGCCACAAAAGAATTCGCCAAATATCATGAAGCGCTGGTTTATGTTTTTCCGCCTCCGGCGATCATTGAGTTGGGTAACGCCAAGGGGTTTGATTTCCAGCTGCAGGACCGCGGCGGAGTGGGGCATGAAAAATTAATGGAGGCCCGCGATAAATTGATCGAGATGGCAAAAAAAGATCCCCGCCTGACCCGCGTGCGCGCCAACGGTTTGGAAGATGTGGCGCAATACAAGATCGACCTGGATTGGGAGAAGGCCGGCAGCCTGGGGGTTTCCATTGCCTCCATCCAGAATACGATCTCCGCCGCTTTCGGCTCAAGTTATGTTAACGACTTTATTAAAGACGGGAGGATCAAACACGTCGATATCCAGGCTGACGCTCCTTACCGCATGCTGCCCGGGGATTTAAAAAACCTTTATGTGCGCAACGATAAAGGAAAGATGGTTCCTTACGCTTCCTTTGCCTCCGGGCACTGGATCTTCGGTTCTCCCAAGCTGGAGCGTTATAACGCTTTCCCGTCGATCAATGTCTGGGGAGAGCCGGCAAAAGGCAGGAGCTCCGGCGAGGCGATGCAGGCGATGGAAGAGCTCGCCGCTAAACTCCCCCGGGATTTCGGTTATGACTGGACCGGGCTTTCTTATCAGGAGCGGCAAAGCGGTTCCCAGGCGCCGCTGCTTTACGCTTTTTCCATCCTGATCATCTTTTTGTGCGTGGCGGCTTTGTATGAAAGCTGGAGTATCCCGATTGTGAACCTGTTGATGCTGCCGTTAGGTGTTTTCGGGGCCACCCTGGCTACCTGGATGCGCGGGATGCCCAACGACGTGTATTTTCAGATCGGATTTCTTACTACCCTGGGGCTTTCCACTAAAAACGCGATTTTGATTATCCAATTCGCCCAGCAGCGCCTGGAGCAAGGCGAGAAATTGGTCGAGGCGATCCTGGGAGCGGTGAAAACCAGGTTCCGTCCGGTGATTATGACTTCAATGGCATTTTTCTTCGGCGTCTTGCCCCTGGCAATCAGCTCCGGTGCGGGAGCTGGCGCGCAGAATGCCATCGGTACGGCGGTCGTCGGCGGAATGCTCTCGGCGACCTTTATCGACCTGATCTTTATTCCGCTGTTCTTTGTCCTGGTAACCCGTTTTTTTAAGCGCAAACAGGATAAAGCGGCTGCCGGCGCTGGAGAGACCAGGGCTTTACCCGGTAAACACTAATATGAAACGTATACTATTTTTAATTTTAGGAGTTGTTATCGGTTTAAGCGGCTGCAGTATGATTCCGAAATACAGCCGCCCGGCGGGCCCCATCCCTGAACATTGGCCGTCCGGTCCCGCTTATCAGCAGACGTCTCCGGCGCCTAAAGTTTTGGATGCCGCGCAATTGAAATGGCGGGAGTTTTTTACCGACCCGAAACTGCAAAAGATTATCGAAACCGCTCTTTATAACAACCGCGACTTGCGGCTGGCGGCTTTGAATGTCGAGAGGGCGCGCGCCTTATACGGCGTGCAGCGGGCAGAATTGTTCCCGGTTGTTAACGCGGGAGCGGGGTTTAATAAGGAGCAATATTCTTCGGATTTTATAAGTTCCGGGGCATCAAGAAGAGTGGAGCAGTATAGTGTTAATCTGGGAATTACTTCCTGGGAGATTGATTTTTTCGGGCGTATCCGTAGTTTGAAGAAACAGGCGTTAGAAGAATATTTGGGCACGGAGGAAGCCCGCCGCGGAGCGCAGATTACGTTGATTTCGGAGGTTGCCAGGGCATACCTTGCTATTGCCGCGGACCGGACGAATCTCAACCTGGCGCGGTCGACGCTTAAGGCGCAGGAAGATGCCTATAACCTGGTTATGCGGAAATACAATATTAACCTTGTCGGCGAGATAGACCTGGAACGGGCGCGGACCCAGGTGGATACCGCGCGCGGCGACGTTGTGCTTTATATGCAGCAGGTGGCGCAGGATGAAAACGCGCTTAACCTGCTGGCGGGTTCTCCGGTGCCGGAGGATCTTTTGCCTGTTGACCTGGAAAGTGTCACTCCGTTTATGGACGTTTCTCCCGGCTTGTCTTCCGAGGTGCTCCTGAAGCGGCCGGATATTATGTCTGTCGAACACCAGTTGAAGGGGGCTTATGCCAATATCGGTGCGGCGCGCGCCGCGTTTTTCCCCAGCATTTCTCTTACTACCGCCGTGGGTTCGGCCAGTAATGAATTTTCCGGGTTGTTTAAAGCCGGCAAGGGGACTTGGGTTTATAACCCCCAGATAGTGATGCCGATCTTTGACGCCAAAACCTGGGCGGCATACCGGGTGAGCGAAGCGGACCGCAAGATCGCCCTGGCGCAGTATGAGAAGGTTATTCAGAATGCCTTCAGGGAAGTCGCCGACGTCCTTGCCGTGCGGGGGACGGTGGACCAGCAGATAGCGGCGCAGCAGTCGGTTGTGAATTCAGCGCAAAAAATTTACCGCCTTTCAAGTAAACGTTACGATAACGGTATCGACAGTTATCTAAGTGTCCTTGACGCGCAGCGTTCGCTTTACAGCGCCCAGCAGGGTTTGATCTCTCTGGAGTTTTCCAAGCTTGCCAACGAAGTAAAGGCTTACGCGGTGCTGGGAGGAGGCGGGCAGGAGGAAAGTCCCGGAAATAAGCCGAAAGATAAAGATTCTTTCCAGGAGAATATCCTTTCTTTATTAAGCTTCGGCGTTATGGAATAAATATTTGTAAACCAGGGGCCGTTTCCTTTAGAACTTGATACAGGCTAATGGTTCCTGAAGGAAACGGTCCTATTTTTTTAGAAAGGATTCCGGTTTTGCTGATAAAAGTAGTTTTCGATAAGGCCTCTTCGGATAACCGGCTTAATACGGGCTGGGGTTTTTCCTGCCTGGCCGGAGGAAAAATATTGTTCGATACCGGCGGGAATGGCGGGCACCTGCTGGAGAACCTGCGGTTTTTAGGCGTTGACGCAGATAAAATCGAAGCGGTAGTTATTTCCCATGACCATTGGGATCACTGGGGAGGGCTCTGGGATTTACTTCGGAAGAGAAAAGGGCTGCGGGTTTATATTTGTCCGAATTTCAGCCGCGAGTTTAAAGATAAGGCCGGCGAAGCGGGCGGCAGTTGTGTGGAGCTGGGGAAAGCCTCCGAAATTGCCCCGGGCATATTTTCCACCGGTGAGATAGCCGGAAGTTACGACGGTAAATATATGGCGGAGCAGGCGCTTGTATTAAAGACAACCAACGGGATCAGCGTAATTACCGGATGCGCCCATCCCGGGATAATTACGATGCTTGAAAATGTTAAGAATAACTTTCCCGGAGAAAATATTCATCTGGTGATGGGGGGATTCCATTTGAAAGATGCGGATAAACAAGCGATAGATAGCGTGATCTCGAATTTCCTGCAGATGAAAGTTGCGTTGGCCGGGCCCGCGCATTGCTCGGGGGATGCCGCGGAAGAAGAGTTTAAAAAAACTTACCTGGAGAATTTTATATCCGTTAAAGCCGGAGACAGCATAGAAGTTTAATAGGGACACTTCTCTCAGAACCTGTTGGCCGGCAATAGTTTTTGAGGAAACGGTCC
>JAQTRM010000052.1 GCA_028711825.1 Candidatus Omnitrophota bacterium
CCGTCCGGATCCCCAGGATAGAAGAAAAAAAAGAAGTCCCGATAAATAGAATAATGACCAAAGATACGATCGGGATCACCACCTGCGCCTTATCCACATCCCCCTCCCTGCTGCGGGCGATGAAATAAAGAAGAATACCGCTAAAAACAAAAACTACCGCCGTATTGAATTTTATATTCATCCATCCGGAATATACGCTCAGCAGCCCCGGGACCCCGAATTCCCATCCGGCGATCACCGCCAATCCGGAAAAAATTACCGCGCACGCCAATATCCTGACTGTTATTTTAAGAATAGGCTTTCCCATGTTCTTATCTCCCGGCTTTCTTTTTCTTCCGGGTCTTTTTCCGGTATTCGGCAGGAGTGGCTTTAACGGAACGTTTGAACTGCCGGATAAAAGACTCCGCGTTCTGGTATCCCAACCTGCCGGAAATCTGGTCTACGGTATCGGCGGTTTGCTTCAGGAGCCTTTTTGCCTCTTCGACCATCAAGGAAATCCGGTATTCGCCAAACCCCTGCCCGGCAAACCTGGAAAAAATCCGGCTTAAATATTTAGGGCTTAGGCATACGGCTTCGGAGGCATCCTTGAGCGTAACCTTCTTATGCAGGTTCCTTAAAAGAAAATCTTTGACGCGTTCAATTTTATTCTCCCCGGCCGGGCCGTATTGCCGCGCTTTCTTCTCCTGGAGATGCTTTTCGATTACCAACCTGGTGCTCTCGATATCCAGGGGTTTCTCGATATAATCATCCGCCCGACTGCGCAAGGCCTCCACCGCCACATCTTTGGAGCCGTAACCGGTAAAAATAACTACCCGCACTTCCGGGGCAATCCTCTTTATTCTTTCCAGGACTTCGATACCGTTTAATCCGGACATCCGCACATCAAGAATAACTAAATCGATTTCATTGGGTTTACTAAGGTAGGCAAGGGCTTCCTGGCCGCTGGAGGATTCGGCGATACCGTATTCGCGGAAACATTCCATAAACTCTTCCCGCAAAAGGGCATCATCGTCGACCAAAAGTATCCTGGAAGGCAAAACTCTGGGGTCTAAAGGCATTTTCGCTCCCTTTTTAGGTGCCGGGCATTTATTATAACTCTTTAAAAAACTAAATCAATACTTTAGGAAATCCGTCGATTTTTCCGGCTGCGCGGTTATCCGCCGGACCGGACAGGAAGACAAGGCATCTCCGGGGGGGATCCGCCGGATTAGCGGAAAAATGCGGCTAAAAACCGGAGGATTTTGCTTTAATACTATTGCGGGGAGGCCGAAACCCGCATTTCATTCCTTAAGCGCAATGGTATATTTTTTTATCATCCTTACCGGGTGGTAAGATTCCTTGGAAGCGCGCAGTCCGGGGATTCCCAGGTCCTGTTCTAAATTAAGATATTTGAAATTACCGCCGCGGCAGCGCAGGAATTCATTGAGCATCGTTTGATAAAGCCCCGGTATCCCCGAATCCGCCTTAAATATATGCATCACCATCGTTTCCGGGTTCAGTGCTTCGGCTACCGCCATCGCGCGAATTACGCCTCCGACTCTGATTACGCCGCAGCTCAACCTGAATTCCGCAAAATGCTCCGCGATTTCCAGGACCGCACGTCTTTCATTCTCCAGGCCTTCGGCTGTTTCGCAATCTTTCATCAGGCACCATGCCTGTTCGAATTCCAATATCCGGCTTGATCCGGCGGGCGTGATATCGGCATAATCATAAAGATAGCCCGATTTAAACTTCCGGATCAGGTTACGCTTCCCGTCATACTTCCTCCCTGCCAGGCCGGTCAAATCCGATAAATAATAAAGATAGTCAAAATTATCCCTGTCCTCCCGGACTACGAAAGAATCGTCTCCGCCGAAAACCCGCGCCAAATCTTCCGGGACGCGGCAGAATTCACCTCTGGAATCACGCAGTATTGCTCTTACCGGCCCGGATGCATCACCCGTCCCTATCGGCGGAAGGAACAGGTTTTTTCCGGCGCCGGAGCGCAGGATAAGCCAGCCGTCGAGCAGGCAAAGCTTATAACCGTAAACCTGCCTCCAGCTGAACAAATTCGTAAAAGTAAATTCCGATATCTCGGGAGGAGACTCCTTAAACGCCGCGTCGAAAATAGGCTTATGCGCCAAGTCCAGCGGAATAAATTCCGGATAAGACGGGATAAAACTCATCGGAAAACTTCCCTGTTCAAACTGCCTTTTTACATTTCAGACAATGAGTATCATGCATGCATTTGACGAAAGTCTTAACGAACACTCCGATAATCATCAACAAAACTATTTGTCCGAATAATCCCCAGCTCATTATTCCCTCCTTACCCACAAGGGTACACCCACGCAATTTCCTCAATAAGAATCCCGCCCCTCCTTGCGCATCATCATCCCGCCTTCCCGCATTTTCTGACCCTGCGGCATCATCGATTTCTTTTCGGACATCATACACTTGCCTTCTTTCGCCATCTGCTTATTCCAAATCTCGCGCAGTTTAGCAGTCTGGTTTTTGTTGAGAATATTCTTCAAATCGGCGCAGGCCCTTACGACTGTCTTGGCCTCCCGGGCCTTGACACCATATTTCTTATCGATCATGGCATTTATCTTATTTACATTGATCTGGTCTTTTTTCAATTCTTCTTTGATATCGATTGCCAGCAGCTCCACATCCGCGTTATTCTTTATCTGGTTCTTTTTTACTTTCATTTTGAGCATCCTTACCTGCTCTATCTGGTCAGGGCTTAACCCTAATTCATCGGCATTTTCCATGATCAGGCGTGTTTTATAATAGAACATTGCCGCCGGATCCATCTTATTTCCCATACGCCCGGAACCTTGCCCCATCATCCTCCCGCCCATCCCCATCCGTGCTCCGGGATGATAAGATGTATCATCGGCTAGCGCCGGCATTGAAAAAACCAACAGGGCAAATATACCGACAGCCAGAAGCTTAAGAACGTTTTTCATAACCGCCTCCTTTTTTTAAAATCCTTCTTTAAAAAACCTTAATCCTGCTTTCCTCCGGCGAGCCGGATACCCATCCCGATCGCCTTACGGCAGTCTTCCGGGAATACCTCCCGGCGCCTTTTAAGTTTCTCCGCGGGATCAAACCTCGGGGCGACCATTTTTGCATAATCCTCAAACTGGCAGGTATCGAAACTTAAAAGCGTTTCGCTTGACCCGAAGATCCTGGATAGGGAACCTTCCATGCCCGCGAAACGCTGGCGGTACCCGAATTGGTTCATCAGCTCCTCGGTCATCCCCATTGTATATATAAACCCCGTAGGGATCTTTTTGGGAAAAAGCGATTCCGGAGGGTCAGTATAGGCAAGATAGGGAAACAACAGCCTTTCCAGGAATGACTGCGTCTGCCCGGTAATATTCCCCAGGTATATCGGGGAGCCGAAAATAAGTGCGTCGGCTTTTTCAATCCTGTCAAAGACAGGCTTCAGGTCGTCTTGCACCACGCAGCGGCCGTAGCTTTCCCCTCCTTTTTCCTTACAGGCAAAACAGCTGATGCACCCCTGATAATCCAGCTCATATAACTGCACGAATTCTGTTTGGGCGCCTTGAGAAGCGGCGCCCTCGAGCGCTTTTTTAAGCAGTGTCGCGGTATTCCATTCTTTTCTCGGGCTGCCGTTGAATGCGATAACTTTCATTAAATACCCTCCTTTTTAAAGCTCCGAGATCACGATCTCCCGGTAAGATTTCCTCCAGTTGCGCTCCAGGAGCTTTTTACTCTGGTCGAAACGCCCTACCGCAAGCAGCATCGGAACAAAAAAATTCGCGGGAATGGAAAATTCTTTCATCACACCCTCGCGGCTGAAACCATCCATGGGGTGAGAATCAAGCCCAAGTTCCTTTGCCGCCAGCATCAGCCCCATCCCGAAAAAAGCGGTATTCTTGACCGCGAAAGCCAAAGAATTATCCCCTCCGTAAAGCTTGCTGATCGCCCCGAGAAACCAGCCTTTCTGTTCCGGCTTCATATACCCTTTTTTCTCCATACTCTCCCATACCTTGCCGACCGTAGGGTTATTTTCCTTATATCCCTCCTCATCGGCCAGGAGGATCAACACCACCGGCGCTTCCGTTATCTTGGGCTGATCCATCGCTACCTTTCTTAACCTCGCCTTATCGATGGGAGAACGCAGAACGATCATATTCCACGGCTGAAGGTTAAAAGAAGAAGGAACCAGGCTTGCCAGGGCGACCATTTTTTTAAGCTCTTCATCGCTGACCTGCCCGGCAGGATCGAAATAATTCACGGAACGCCGCTCTTCCATAAGTTTTCTGAATTCCATTGTTATGCTCCTCTCTTCAGTTTGCTTAAGCAAGCTTTTATAAAAGCCGGGATATCGGAAGGAAAACGGCTGGAGATAAAGTTTCCGTCCTCCACCACTTCCCGGTCCAGGTATTCCGCCCCCGCGTTCTTGATATCCTGGATGATGGATTTCCATCCCGTCACTTTACGCCCCCTCAACACACCGGCGGTGATCAAAAGCTGCGCCCCGTGGCAGATAAAGAAAACCGGCCTGTCCGTTCCGGCGAATTGCTTCACAAAAGCCACCACTTCATCGTGACTTCGGAGGTGGTCGGGAGAATACCCTCCGGGTATGAATATGGCATCGAAATCTTCCGCGGAAACCTCTCCCGCCTTCTTCTCAACTTTTACCGGCAAGCCGGTCTTTACGCCCTTTACCAGTTTCTTCTCAACCCCCAGATGCGTAAGTTCATGCCCCGCTTCCTTAAAAGCGGCGGCGGGTTTTTCATATTCCGAATCCTCAAACATCTCATCGATCAAAATCCCGATCCTTGCCATATCTGCCTCCTTATTTTTTATGCCCCTTTACTCCCCGCAATTTTCCGGGTCCGGCGAGGCAAGATGATACGGACAGGGCCATTTTACCTCTTTTTTCAATTCCTGCGCCGCGCGCAGCGGCCAGTAAGGGTCGCGTAAAAATTGCCGCGCGATTACGATAAGATCGGCCTGCCCGGACGCCAGGATTGTCTCCGCCTGCGCCGCCTGCGTAATTATACCTACCGCTCCGGTCAGTATCTCCGCCTCTTTATGGATCTGTTCGGAAAACTGCACCTGGTATCCCGGCCCGGCGGGTATCCTGGCATCGGGAACCATTCCGCCCGAAGAACAGTCAACAAGGTCAACCCCCTCCTCCTTTAGCAGGCGGGCGAACATCACGGACTGCTCCGAATCCCATCCTTGAGGCTCCATCCAATCGGTAGCCGAAATACGGACAAACACCGGCAGCTGCGCCGGCCAGGCCTGGCGCACCGCGCGCACGACCTCCAGGGGGAACCTGGTGCGGTTCTCGAAAGGCCCCCCGTAAATATCCGCGCGCCGGTTGGCGATCGGAGAAAGAAATTCATGCAAAAGATAACCGTGGGCGCAATGGATCTCGGCGATACGAAAACCGGCTTTCAAGGCGCGGCCGGCCGCTTTAACAAAAGACTCTCTGACTGCCCCGATACCCTCAATGCTCAGGGCCTCGGGCAGCGGATAATTCCCGGCAAAAGGCAAGGCGCTGGGGGCAACTACCGGCTTCCAGCCTCCGTCTTTTTCATCGCAAGCCCCTTTACGTTTATCCCAGGGCCTGAAAATCGAGGCTTTTCTTCCGGCATGCGCCAGTTGGATCCCCGGAACCGCGCCCTGGGCTTCAATAAATTCAGCCACTCTCTTTAAATTCGGGATATGCTCATCCTTCCAGATACCCAGGTCCTGCGGAGTGATCCTGCCGCGCGCCTCTACCGCCGTAGCCTCCACCATCACGATACCCGCCCCGCCTACCGCGCGGCTCCCCAGGTGGACTAACTGCCAATCGCTGGAAAAACCATCCTGGTATGAATACTGGCACATCGGGGAAACCATAATCCTGTTCCTTAAGACTATCCCGCGGATTTCCAATGGATCAAATAGCATATTTACCTTCTTATCTTCCCGGCTCCGGGCCTGCCGGAAATCTACCCTTCGGCTGCACAGGCTAAAATCCCGGGGGTTTTTTTGAATTGATTTACAATTAAAGATTTTACAGGAAAACGGTAATTTGTGAATTGGCTAAATCCGCTTGTTCCTGACTTTTCTCCACCTGCCGAAAACGGCCCTCCGGGAACAAAAAAAAGCTACCGGCGTATCAGGCCGATAGCTTTAGATGTAATCCAGTTTTTAAATATGTTACTACTTGCTCAAAAAATCCAGCAGCGCCTCGACGATTGCCAGCGGGCTGGGCGGGCATCCGGGGATATGCAAGGCCACCGGCAGGATCTCCCTGACCGGTCCGGCGGTATAATACGAACCTTTAAACATCCCGCCGTCTAAAGCGCAATCCCCGCAGGTAATCACGAATTTAGGCTCCGGCATCGCCTCGTAAGTCTTCTTAAGCGCAACAAGCATGTTCCTGGAAACCGGGCCGGTAACCAAAAGGCAATCCGCCTGGCGCGGAGAAGCCACAAAATTTATCCCGAACCTCTGCAGGTCATAAACCGGGTTGTTGGAAGCGATGATCTCGGAGACACAGGCGCCGCATGAACCGGTATCGACCTGGCGGATATTCAGGGAACGGCCGAATTTTTTTACGATCAACGGTTTAAGCCGGCTGCCCGCGGATTCGGCGCGGCGCTCAACGCTTCTGCCGATATGCCGGCTCACTACCCCTTTTAACATCCTTGCTTTTAATATTTTTATCATAGGTCGTTCCCCGGGTAAGACAGGTCGAAACTTTTATTGCAAACGGGAAAATCCGGGATGATATTGCCTAATACGGCAAATGACAACCCCTGCCAGTTAAGGAAAGACGCGTCTACGATCTTGCATCTTTCAATCAACCCCTCCCCGCCAACCTCCAGCCAGTATAGCACCGGTCCGCGCCAGCCTTCGGCATACCCCAGGGCGCTGCCCGGCCGCGGCCTGGTTTCCACGGCCGTTTCCGCGCCGTCTTTAAGCCGGCGCGCGAATTCACCGATCAGGCGCGCTGATTCCCGGAACTCCAGGATCCTCACTTCAAGCCTCGCCAGGACATCCCCGGATTCCCGGAGCATCATCCTGAAACCGGCGTCTTGATATACGCCCGGGAAAAATTTTCTCAAATCCACAGGAACCCCGGAGGCGCGCGCGGCAGGCCCGGTTACTCCTAAATCTTCGGCGGTCTTCCGGCGCAGGATGCCCGTGGTATCGACCCGGTCCATAAAAG
This sequence comes from Candidatus Omnitrophota bacterium, assembly GCA_028711825.1. Classification (GTDB taxonomy): domain Bacteria; phylum Omnitrophota; class Gorgyraeia; order Gygaellales; family Profunditerraquicolaceae; genus UBA6249. The sequence continues at coordinate 7,187 of JAQTRM010000052.1, forward strand.
AAACGCTGGAATTTAATATTCCCGCCAACTCCTCGAAATCCCGGACGATCTTTTCTAAAGAATTAAACAAAATTTGCTTTTTATCACCGCCGATCCCCCGACTTACCCCTCCGGCAACGTTCAGCCTCCTTAAATACCTGCTCCCGCTTAATGCTTCATTTAACTGCAGGAGCGCTTCCTTGATAATCGAGGCGTAAGCGGCGGCAAAACTGAACCCCACGTCCAGGGCGATTCCGCCGATATCGTTTACATGGTTATACATCCGTTCAAGCTCCAGGAACACCGCCCTTAACACCGACGCTTGATACGGGACCTCCGCCCCGGAGATTTTTTCAACCGCCCGCGCAAAAGCAAGACTGTGGGCAAACCCCGCATCGCCGGAGATGCGCTCGGATAACGCCATTGCTCCGGCGCAATCCCTTCCCTCAAAAAGTTTTTCCGCTCCCCGGTGGGTAAACCCCAGCCGCAGCTCCAGGTTAAGGATCGGTTCTCCGGCGGCGCTGAAACGGAAATGCCCCGGGCCGATGATACCGGCATGCACCGGCCCGACCGGCACTTCGAATATTCCCTCCCCTTCGACCCGGTCGAATTTATAATCGCCGCAGCCGGCAGCTCCGGACGGGGCCGGCTTGAAATCTTTACGCAAAGGATAATTCCCTTCCGGCCAGATTTCCTCGTGCAGCCTTAACCTTCTTAAATCAGGATTTCCCCGGGGCTGGATCCCGAACATCTCGAGGATCTCCCTTTCAAAAAGGCTCGCCGAATGCATCGATCCGGCAAGGGTATCAAAATACGGCTTATCCTGCGGCGTCTCCGTCAACACCGTTATCCAGCGGCTTCCCTTGAGGTCCGCGAACACGCAACGCAGTTCAAAACAACCTTTCTCCCTGCGCCGGTCGCAGGCAAAAAACATGCCGGCCGGAGAAACCAGCGCCTCATGCAA
>JAQTRM010000004.1:0-14840 GCA_028711825.1 Candidatus Omnitrophota bacterium
ACATAGTCAGACTTTCGTCCATTGCTAAATATCCTCGACTGCAGCCTCCCGTAGGAGTTGGGGCAGTGTCTCAGTCCCCATGTGGCTGACCACCCTCTCAGGCCAGCTACCTGTCAAAAGCCTTGGTAGGCCATTACCCCACCAACTAGCTGATAGGACGCGAGCTCATCTCTAAACAAGAACCCTTGCGGGCCCCCTTTACTTATGGCTGCTTATGCAGCCGTAAACACATCGGGTATTACCCTCGCTTTCGCAAGGCTATCCCCGACTTAGAGGTAAATTACTCACGTGTTACTCACCAGTCTGCCGCTATATCTTTCTTCCATCGACAGATCAACCTTGCGGCTTCACCGTTTTCAAGAAAAAAGTATCGCTCGACTTGCATGCCTAATCTACGCCGCCAGCGTTCACTCTGAGCCAGGATCAAACTCTCCGAAAGAATTGTCCGGAGAAGTCTCGTTTCGCCTTACGGCGAACGGACTCTCCGAAAAAATTCGAAAAATTATGAATGAAGGCTCTAGTGATTTATTTTTTAATAACCTCTCAAAAAATTGACCTCGAAAAATCTTTTAAGGGATTTTTCGTGGCCTCGCTTGGCAATTCAATTATCAAAAGAACAGTGTTAAGAAAACCGTTTCTTAACCCCCGGCGCCGTATTTGAACCGCTCCGGTTACCGCTTTTCGCGGAAAAAAAATACGCCCCGACAATTTCGTCGGGACGTAAAACTATTGAAGTACGTCCTTATTGTCGTTTCAGTTTACTGCCTAAATGTCAACCGCGTTTTAATTGTTTTCACAATAAGTTGGTCCCTTTGTTGAGGGAATACGTATTTTAATACAAAACGGTATTTTGTCAAGAACTTTTTTTTGGATTTTTTTAATCCCGAAAACAGCGCCCGCGGAACTTTTTTTAAAACGCTAACGCCCCATGAGCTGGGAGATTTTAAAGATCGGCAGAAAAAGCGCGATCACGATACCGCCGATCACGATCCCCAGAAAAGCGATCACCAGCGGCTCGATCAGGCTGGTCAAAGCCCCCGCGGCGGCGTCCACCTGGTTGTCGTAAAAATCGGCGATCTTGGAAAGCATCTTCTCCAGCTGGCCGGTCTGCTCCCCCACGCTGATCATGCGGGTAACCATGGGAGGAAAAACCCCGCTTTTGGCCAGCGGGCGGGCAATAGGCTCCCCGTTACGCACGCTCTTTAGGCAATTCAATACCGATTCTTCAACCACCTTGTTGCCCGAAGTTTTGCTGACGATCTCCAGGGCGCTTAAAATCGAAACCCCGCTTTTGACGAGAGTTGAAAAAGTCCGGGAAAACTTGGCAACCGCCAGCTTGCGCAGGAGCGGGCCGAACACCGGGACCCGCAGGATAAAACGGTCGAAACGATACCTGCCTTTTACGGTCTTTAAATAATTCCTGAAAAGATATATCCCCGCCGCAACCGCCAATATCGCGGCAAGGAAATAACGGCGCAGGATGTCGCTCACAAAGATCAACACCTGGGTCGGCAGGGGCAGCTCCCCTCCCAGGGAATCAAAGATCCCCTTAAAAGTCGGGACCACCTTGATCAGGAGCACCGCGGTAATCACCACCGCCATGCCCACGATCACCGCCGGATATACCAGGCTGGAAATAATCTTGCGGTTAAGCGCGGCCTGTTTCTCCATAAAAGTCGCCAGCCGGTCCAGGATCTCGTTCAGCATCCCGGAGGCCTCGCCCGCCTTGACCATATTAATAAAAAGATCGGAAAAAACCGCCGGGTACTTGGCGAGCGCCTCGCAGAAACTTAAGCCCGCCTCGATATCATGACGCACGTTGCCGGTGATCATCCTCAGGTTTTCGTTCTCGATCTGCTCGGCCAGGATCCCCAGGGAATTTACCAGCGGAATCCCCGCGTCGATCATCGTTGCCAGCTGCCGGGAAAAAACCACCAGGTCGTCAAGCTTGATCTTTTTGCCTCGCCCGCGCGCTCCGGAACTGACCGCGCCGCCCTGCTCCACGGAAAAAACAATCATCTCTTTTTTGTGCAGGATATCCACGACCTCCGCCTCGGAGAAAGCCTGGAGCTGCCCGCTCACCGTCTGCCCGTTTTTATCCTTGGCGGAATACTTATAAAAATTCATATTTTCACATCCCGTTTACAGGCTGTCTACAACCTTCAGGAACACGTCCACGATCTTGGGGTCAAACTGCGTCCCGCTGTTGCGTTTAATCTCTAAAATCGCCTCCTCTTTAAAGAGAGGCTTCTTGCGGTAGGAGCGCGCCGAACGCATCGCTTCGTAAGCGTCGGCGATATGGATGATCCGGGCCCCCAGCAGGATATCGCTGCCTTTTCGGCCGTCCGGATAACCCGAACCGTCATAATGCTCATGGTGTTGGCGGACCAATTCTACCACTCCGTCTAAAAAAGTCAACGGCTCCAGTATCCTGGCGCCGATCACCGGATGCTTGCGTATCTCCTCCCATTCGTCGGGGGTCAATTCGGAGACCTTAAGAAGAATGCTGTCCCCGATACCGATCTTACCCAGGTCGTGCAGCTCGCAGGCCTGGCGCAGCATCTCGATATCCTTGGCCGGAAGCTTCATATAGTTGGCGATCTCCACCACGAAACGCGCCACGTTCTCGGAATGGCTGTGGGTATAATGGTCCCGGGCGTCGATTGCCTGGGCGAGGACCTTGATCGTGCGCAGGTATGTCGAACGCAGGTCTTCGTAAAGGCGGCTTAAATTGGTCGTCGCCTCCTCCACCCTCCTGACTAAAAGCATATTCTGTTTCTCCAGGGCCCGGTTGCTCTCCTCCAGCCCCAGGTACATCTTGCGGTTACTCGCCAGCAGGACACGCCGGCTTATCCCTTTTTCCAGGATGAAAGCGAGCTTGTCCGGGTTTTCCGCAGATTCTAAAAAGGCATACACCCCCAGTTTCGACATTTCCTTCTCCGCCGCGCGGTCCTTTTTATCAAACAGGACCACAAGCAGGCAGTCCGGGTCGAGCTCCCTGATCCGGGCAACCGTTCCGGCGGTATCATCTTTTACCAATTCCCGCTGGATCACCGCCAGGTCGCAGCCTTTTTGTTCTAAGCTTTTCAGGCCCGCGGCAAGATCCGTATCCGCGAAAACCTCGTACCTCCCCAGTTCCGTAATCTGTTTCTTGATATTGACGGAAAGAACCCTGTCCTCGATAATCAAAAGCACGCTGCCAAAGTTGTCCATGGTTACTCCTCGGTAGTGATCCTGATTGCTTCTTCTAAAGTTGTCAACTCCTCCTGCACTTTGCTAAAGGCGTCATCCCGCAGTGTGCGCATCCCCAGTTTGCCCACCGCGTAATCCCTGATCTCGTCGGTCGACTTGCGGCGAATGATCATCTCGCGCATCTTATCATCGACAAGCACCGTCTCCAGCACCGCGATCCTTCCGTAAAAACCGGTATTGCCGCAATATTTACACCCCGGGGCGGTATAAAAATCCGCCTTCCCCCGGAAACCGATCGATTTCAGGAAATCCTCCGGGATCTCGATCGGCTTGCGGCATTTAAGGCAAATCTTGCGCGCCAGCCTCTGCGCGCAAAGCATTATTACGCTTGAGGCAACCAGAAAAGGCTCCACCCCCATATCGATAAGCCGGGTAATGCTTGAAACCGCGTCATTGGTATGCAGGGTCGAAAGGACAAGCTGCCCGGTAAGCGCCGCTTTGATCGCGATATCGGCGGTTTCGGCGTCACGGATCTCCCCGATCATGATCACGTCCGGGCTCTGCCGCAGGATCGAACGCAGGCCGGAAGCGAAATTCAGCCCGATATCGGGCTTAACCTGTATCTGCGAGATCCCCTCCACCTGGTATTCTACCGGGTCTTCAATGGTAATAATATTCCTTTCGGCGGTATTCAGCTGGTTTAGGACTGAATAAAGAGTAGTGGATTTTCCGCTCCCGGTAGGGCCGGTAACCAGGATCATCCCGAAAGGTTTGGCGATCGCCGCCTTGAAAACCTCCGCCGGCTGCGCGGAAAAACCGAGCTTATCCAGCCCGATAGAAAGATTCCCCTTATCCAGCGCCCTTAAAACAAACTTCTGCCCAAAGGTCGTGGGAAGGCTGGAGACCCTGAAATCCACCTCGCGCCCTTCGCTTTTCACTTTAAAACGTCCGTCCTGCGGGATGCGGTTCTCAGTGATATCCAGGTTGGAGATAATTTTCAACCGCGCCAGAATCGCGTTTTGGTTGGCTTTCGGCAATTTCAGAACATCGTGCAGCGCCCCGTCCACGCGATACCTGATGCGCAGGCAGTCGTTTTCCGGTTCGATATGGATATCCGAAGCGCGCCTTTTTAAGGCCTGCGCCAGGATGATATCGACCAGCTTGACGATCGGCGCTTTTTCGCTTTCCGACAAAACATTGGAAAGCTCAATCTCCTCCCCGCGCGAAAGATCCACCCCTTTAACCGCGGTATCGCCGGGCCGCCCTCCGGAATCCGATTCATCGAGAATATTCTGCAGGTCCCGGGCTTCCTTATGATACTGGTTTTCGATCACCCGCGCGATCTCTTCCTCGGAACTTAAAACGATATCGATATTGCATCCGGTAAAATTACCCAGGTCGTCAAGGGCGAAGATATTCAGGGGATCCGACATCGCCACGGTGATCGTGGATCCGATCTTGGAAAGCGGGATGGTATTATAAAGCCTGGCCATCCGCTCCGGGATAAGCCCGGTGATCTCCGGATCAAATTTAAACTTCGAAAGGCGCAAAGTCGGCATATAAAGCTGCTCGGAGAACAAAGAAAGCAGGAGGTCTTCGCTGATAATCTTCTCCCCCACCAGGACCTTTCTCAAGGGAATGCCTTTTTCTTTCTGCAGGCTTAAAGCCCGCTCCAGCTGTTCTTTAGTAATGTGCTGGCTTTTCAGAAGGATGTCGATAATATTCTCTTTTAATGAATGCATTTTTTGTCAGCTTTCAGACGTCAGCCATCAGCTGTCAGCTATCAGCTTTTGTTTTTGATTTTTCCTACATTCTATATTCTACCTACTATCTACTAAATACTACATACTGCTTTTTCGCTTTTCACTACATTCTACCTACTATATTCTACATTCTGAATTACTCATCCGGCGCGGTAACCCTCAACACTTCTTCAATCGTGGTATAACCTTTTAAAGCCGCCTCCATCCCGTCTTCGCGCAGAGTCTTCATTCCTTCGCTGCGCGCCTGCTGTTTAATAAGCTGCTCCTGGGAACCGTCCAGGATAAGTTCACGGACCTTCTGGCTGAGCTGCAGGACTTCGGCGATCACCGTCCTGCCGGAATAACCGGAATTAAAACAATGCTGGCATCCTTTTCCCCTGAAAAACTGCGGCCGGGACTTGCCCTTGGCAACGGGAAGCTTCAGGCTCCCGGCGACCTCATCTTCGATAAAATAAGATTCTTTGCAATGCGGGCATATCTTGCGCACCAGGCGCTGGGCAACCACGCAAACCAGGGAAGCGTTAATAAGGTAAGGCTCCACCCCCATATTCACCAGCCGCACGGCCGCCCCGGCGGCGGTGGTAGTATGGATTGTCGAAAGCACAAGGTGCCCGGTAAGCGCGCTCTTAATGGCGATATCTACGGTCTCATAATCCCGGATCTCCCCGATCATGATAATGTCTGGGTCCTGGCGCAGGATCGAACGCAGGGCGGCGGCAAAACTCAAGCCGACCTCCGGTTTTACAGTTACCTGGTTGATCCCTTCCAGTTGAAACTCCACGGGATCCTCTACGGTAACGATATTCTTATCCGGGCTGTCCACGGATTTCAATACGGAATACAAAGTAGTGGTCTTGCCGCTGCCGGTAGGCCCGCAGACCAGGATCATGCCGTGCGGCAGGGCCGAAACTTTTTTCAGCACCTCCAGCGCGTAATCGCTAAAGCCCAGCTTCTTGGTGTCCAGGCTTGCCTGGGATTTATCCAGGATACGCAGGGCGGCCTTCTCTCCGTAACTGGTCGGCAGTATCGAGACGCGGAAATCTACCTGGCGGTTCAGCATCTTGACCTTGAAACGGCCGTCCTGGGGAAGACGGTGTTCGGCGATATCCAGTTCCGAAATAACCTTGATCCGGGAGATTACCGAAGCGTGCATCGTCTTGGGCGGGGAATTCTGCTCCCAAAGCACTCCGTCGATACGGAAACGCACGCGCAGTTTTTTCTCAAACGGCTCGATCAGTATGTCGGAGGCCTTCTTCTTGATCGCTTCTTCCAGAAGCATATTGACGACTTTGATCACCGGGGCTTCGCGGCTGATCCGGTCAAGTTCCTGGTCGCTGGGAGAGACCTCCCTTTCCTCCTTCACCAGCTCGATGGAAGAAACCGTCATCTCCTTGACAAGATTCTCGATAATACCCTTGGAGGCATCCGGATACGACAAGTCGATCGTCTGGCTGATATCGGACGGGGAAGAAATAATCGGGTTGATCTTAAAACCCGTAAGCGCCTGGACGTGGTCGATGGCGAAAATATTCAGGGGGTCGGCCATCGCCAGGGTAATCGTATCTCCCATCTTGGAGATGGGGATAATCTGGTAGCGCCGCGCGACATCCACCGGGATAATCCTGGCGATCTCCAGGTCCACCTTAAAACGTTTCAGGTCGATCAAAGGCAGGCCCAGCCCTTCGCTTAAGGCGTTAATCAAATCGCTGTCTTTAATAAATTTAAGCTCAACGATGATATCGCTGAGCTTGCCGCCTTTGGCATCCTGGAATTTAAGCGCCTGCTGCAGGTGTTCGGCGGTAATAAGATTGTTGTGGATCAGTATTTCGGTAAGCCGGTCTTTAAGCGATAACATAAATTCAGTAGGTAGAATATAGTAAACAGAATGTAGGAAAAATTTAGCTGCTAAACGCTACCTGCCAACTACCACTATTTCTAAACTTTACTCCTTGTCTTTATAATATTTCTCAATCGCCATTTTGATATCCGAAGAAGTAGAGACAAATGTCTGCACCCTGCAGCCGCTCAAGAGCTCCACATCCTCGATCGCCTGAATGTTTAAAGGATTGGACATCGCCAAGGTAAGGTTATTGCCGATCTTCTCGATCGGGATCAAAAGATACTGCCGGGCGACCCTCCCGGGAATAATGCCGGTGATCTCGGCGTCCACGTCGTAATTGCCCAAAGGCAGATAAGGGAAACCGTATTGGGCGGTAAGCGCCTGAGCGATATCTTCCTCCTTGACAAAACCCAGCCCGACCAGTATTTCGCCGATCAGCCCGCCCTTCTCCTTCTGGACCTCCAGCCCTTTTTCCATCTGCGCCTGGCTGATGATCCCCCGGTCGAGCAATAATTCACCCAGAGGTTTATTGTTAATTCTTCTGATCAATTTTTAGCCCCCGCTTAAAAAACCACGACCCGGTTCCTGCCTTCATCCTTGGCCTTCTTCAATAACTCCTTAGCCTTGAGCATCAACTGCCCGACCTCCACCCCGTCCAGAGGGTTTTCGCTCACCCCCGAACTAAGAGTAAGGCATTCATCCTGGGGCCCGGAACAAAAAGCCTCTTCCATCTTCCGGCGTATTTCTTCGGCGACCTCGCGGGACTGGCGTTTATTCTTCTCCGGCAGAATGATCGAAAACTCATCGTCATCCGTCCTGCCGACCCGGTCCACCTGGCTGATGCAATCCTGGATAAGGCGCGCGGTTTTCTTAAGCGACGCTTCCGCACGGATCAGCCCGAACTTTTCACGGTAATTCCTGAAGTTATCGATATCCAGCACCACAAAAGAACACGGGCGCTGGTAAACGATCGCCCGCTGGATCTCTTCCTGCAGGCGGCTTTCGATGAAAAAACGGTTATAAAGCCCGGTAAGGGCGTCTTTAATCTCCAGTTTTTCGATGCGATGCTCCAGGATATCGTTCTCAATCGCCACCGCCAATTGACGGGAAAAAATATCAAGGAGCTCGACGTCGTCCTTCTTATATGAAAAACCATCGCGGTTATTGGCGATCCCCAAAACCGCTTTGACCCCGCCCCTGAGGAATACCGGCATCGCCAGGCAGTTTTTGACCTGGAACCTGGAAATGAATTCCGCCGCCAGGCGCTCATCCAGAGGATTCTGTTTGTCCAGGATAAAAACCCTGTTGATATTGAAAATCTTATGGTAGATATTATCCTTGGCCCCGATCTCGATGGAAGCCAGATAGCCGGACCTTAGGCCGTCGGAAACCTTCACGCGGAAAGCCCCTTTCTCCTCGTTTTTGAAAAGCAGGAAGGCGACCTCGGAATTCGCCAGGGCGCGCGATTTTTCCACCGCGATCTTTAGGACTTCATCGAATTTCGAGCCTTCCGAGATCAGCGCGCTGATCTGCATAAGATTGGAAAGGACGATGATCTTTTTCTGGATCTCGATGTTGATTTCGGTGGTCTTGGCGCTGTAATCCTTCAGCTCGTCCATATCGCTGCGGATGCGGCAGGTGAGCTGGTTTAGGATATTCCCCAATTCCCCTACCTCGTCGCTGTATTGCACCTCGAGCTTCCGGTTAATATCCCCGGCGGCGATGAATTTCGCTTCCGCGGTCACCGATGTCAGACGGTCAAAGACCTCCTTGATTACCAGGAGGCCGACAATCGCCAGCAGCGCGCTTACCGCCAGGTAAAAGATAATATCCGGGCGCACCCCGAAACGGGGAAAGATATAAATTGAAAGCAGATAGACACTGACGAGAAACGGCAGGATCGCCATCAACTGGAAAGCTACCATCAATTTTTGCTTGACGGTACGTGAACTTAAGGAAAAACGGCTCGGTTTATTTTCCATGGCGCCTCTCCGGTTTTTAATCCGCCCGCAAAACCATCGCCTCAAAACCGGGATAAGGTTTTGCGTTACGGATTTTTTTCAGGAAGAATCCCGGGCTCCGCCGCGGGATCTCCGTCGGTTTATCGAAATAATTATACCTTTTAACTCGTTATCTGGCAATAGTTTTGTTAAATTCGCAGGCTAAGGTATCCCGGCCGATTCCAATATCGATAAAATCCCAGGGCAGCGCTTCATCCTGGGGCTTAAGCCCCAGGTAAGACTCCGGAGAGACACCCGCTTCGGAAAACGCCTCGAGCCATTTTTCAAATGAAAAGTGGTCCCCCCAGGCGTCGAAACGCGCGCCTTTTTTATAAGCCCCCAGGATCACCTTTCCCAGCAGCCTGTCCCCGCGGCAAAATACCCCCTCCAAGAATGCCATGCGCAGGTCGTGGAAATTAAGCCGCAGTTTTCTGTTTTTGCAATACCCCCTGAGATAATCCTGTTTTTTTCTGATCTCCTCCAGCGGCTCCATGCCATACCACTGTAAAGGGGTATGCGGCTTGGGAATCAGGGGGTTTACGCTGATATTGATCTGCGCGGCAGAACCGGCGCCCGCCTTCTTCTTGAGTTCCGAAGCGGCATGGGCAAAATCGATAATCCCCCGAAGATCCTCCTCCGTTTCTCCCGGCAGGCCGATCAGGAAATATAATTTCAAGTGCTGATATCCCGCCCGGTAAGCTTCCGCTGCTGCTGTAAAAAATTCCTCTTCCGAAAAATCTTTTGCCAGAACATCGCGCAGCCTCGGGGTCCCGGCTTCGGGGGCGAAAGTCAACCCGGTTTTCTTGGTTTTGGCGATCAGGCGGGAAAGGTTCCCGATCAAGCTCTTCGCCTTCAAAGAAGGCAGGGAAAGATTAACCCCTAAGCGGTTGAAATTACCGGTAAGTTCGGAAACCAGATTTTCGATACCCGGGTAATCCCCCACCGACAATCCCGCCAGAGACATCTCTTCATAACCGCTGGCGGCGTAAGCAAGATCCGCCAGCGAAACCACCTTTTCCTTGCTCCTTAGCCTTAAAGGATAATACTGGCTCCGCGCCTGGCAAAACCGGCAGCGGTTAGGGCATCCGCGCATAACCTCCAGGTTAACGCGGTCATGCACCGTTTGAACATAAGGCACAATCCAGCGGCAGGGGAAATATAAAGAATTCAAATCCTTCACAAAACGTTTTTTTATTTTAAGAGGCAGTCCGGGAACGCGGGGGGAAAAAGAAACCGCTCCGCCGGGAACGCGGCAGTCCGCCTCATAAAGCGACGGGGCGTAAACCCCTTCGATCCCGCTCATCATGAATAACAGATCTTCCTTGGAGATCCTGCCTGACCGGTAGCCCTCTTTATGCTTAACGTAAAGTCCGGCCAGCTCCGCCGCCGCCTCCTCTCCTTCGCCGATCACAAAAAGGTCGAAAAAATCCGCCAAAGGTTCAGGATTTAACGCGCAAGGCCCGCCGCCGATTACCAGGGGATAACGGGAATCGCGCGCGGAAGCCTCCAGCGGCAGCCCCGCGAGGTCCAGGATACCCAGGACGTTGGTATAGCATAATTCCGACCCCAAAGAAAATCCCATGAAATCGAAATCCGCCAGGTCATGGTTGGACTCCCAGGAAAAAAGGCGCTTTTTAGCCGCCCTTAATGACGCTTCCATATCCGCCTCCGGAGCGAAAAACCTCTCGCAGGCCACTCCCGGGATAGCGTTGAGGATCCCGTAGATAATCCTCAGCCCCAGGTTGCTCATCCCCACCTCATAAAGGTCCGGAAAGCCCAGGGCGAATTTTACGGAAGCGCCGTCAAAATCATTCTTCGCGGCGTTCCATTCATTACCCAGGTATTGACCCGGGCGGTGCAGATTCGTAAAAAGTTCTTCAATCATAATTTAAAAGACGTTGCGTGTGCGGTCGATATTAACCAGGATCCCCAGAGAGACAAAAGTAACCAGCATGCTCGAACCCCCGTAGCTCATCAGCGGCAGCGGCAGCCCCACTACCGGGGCCAGCCCCATGTTCATGGCGATATTAATAAATACCTGCAGGCTTAAAAGGAGCGCGATACCGTAAGCCAGAAGTTTTCCGAAAGAATCCTGGGTCCTTTGGGCGATGATAATCCCCTGGCGGATGATCAAATAATAGATCAGGATCAAAAGACAGCTTCCCAAAAAGCCCCATTGTTCGGAAAAAGTCGCGAAGATAAAATCCGTATGCGATTCCGGCAGGAAATACAACTGGCTCTGCGAACCGCGCAGCCATCCTTTGCCCAGAAATCCCCCGGAGCCGATGGCGATCTTCGACTGGATCACCGTATAGCCGGCGCCCAGCGGGTCGATATTGGGATTAAGAAAAACCAGGAGCCGCTGTTTCTGGTAGTCGTGCAGGAAATGCCAGAAAAAAGGCAACGGTAAAATCGAGGCGGCGAAAAGAACGATAATATACTTCAGGCGGACATTGGTCAAATAAAGCAGCCCCATAAAAACCAGCATCAGCATCAGGCCGCTGCCGAGGTCCGGCTGTTCGATAATCAAAAACATCGGCACCGCCACAAAAATAAAAGGCAGGATGATCCCGCGGAAGATGCCGAACTTGCCGGACAAAAGCGAGGTATCGTCGGCGGATTTACGACTGAAGTAACGCGCCAGGAAAATGATCACCGCGAGTTTCGCGAACTCCGAGGGCTGAAAATTAAACCATGCCACCTTCAGCCAGCGCTGCGCCCCCAGGCGGATCACCCCCAGGGCAAAAACCAGAAAGAGGAAAAATAAGGCCGCACCGTAAATAAAATAGTTGGCGTCCCAAAGGCGGCGGTAGTTAAAGTTTGAAAAAAATAAAAAACAGGCCAGCCCGATCGCCGCCCAAAGCATCTGGCGCTTGTAAATATCCTGCCACTGCGTCCCTTCTTTCTGGTAAGTGCTGCTGTAAATGGAAAGGACTCCCAGCCCCACGATGATCAAAACCAGAATAAGTATCCTGAAAAAAGAACTTCTCGTCATATTAACCCCTGGGCGCTCATTGCCTCGATAATTTTTCCGGCCAGCTGGCATGCGGCGTGCCCCGGGCCTCCGTTCTCAAGGAACACGCAAATCACGTATTTTGGTTCATCCGACGGGAAAAATCCGGCAAACCAGGCGTGCGTCGCCCCGCGCGAAACCTGTGCGGTGCCGGTCTTTCCGGAAACCTTCACCGGAAGGCCTGCCAGCGCGTTGCCCGTGCCTTCCGGGTCCGAAACTACGCGGGATAATCCCCGCCGCACCACATCAAAAGTTTCCTTGCGGAAAGGCACCGCGTTAAACCTTCTTTTCCTCGAAGCGATCTCCACATCCCCCACCGCCTTCACCACGTGGGGAGCCACCAGCCAGCCGCGGTTGGCGAAAACCGCCAGCATCACGGTTATCTGCATCGGGCTGGCCAGGCAATCCCCCTGGCCGATACTGAAATTAGCGGTATCGCCGTCGAACCAGCTGCGGAAATTATTAAGCTTCCTTTTAAGCGGCGACGGGATATACCCCGCGGTCTCTCCCTCCAGGTCGAAACCCGGCGGCTTCCCCAGCCCGAGCCTTAAGGCGTAATCATGGATATTCTGGGCGCCGAGCAGCAGGCCGGTGCGGTAAAAAAATATATCGCAGGAATGGGCAATCGCCTGGAAGATATCCTCCGAACCGTGCCGGGCCCAGCACTTAAACCTCCGGCGACCGACCATCATGGAACCGTCGCAGAAAAATCTCGTCGAAGAATTAATTTTCTTTGTCTCCAGCCCCGCGGACGCCACTACAAGCTTAAAAACCGAAGCCGGCGGATAAGCGGAAGCGATCGCGCGGTTGACCAGAGGCGAATCCGGGTTATTGAATAATCCGGAGATCTCCCTGGAACGTTTATTTACAAATGCCGACGGGTTAAAATCCGGATAATTGGCAAGCGCCAGGATCTCCCCCGTGCGGGGATCCATCAGGACCACGCTCCCCTTCCTGCCGCGCAAAGAATCCTCGACGATCTTCTGAATCCGGATGTCCAGGGTTAGCTGCACATCCCTGCCGTTGCGCGGAGGCTCAAAACCCAAAACGCGCGTGATCTTGCCGCGATGGTTCACCTCCACCGACAACCCGCCCTCCTCCTGGCGCAGGTAATAATCGTATTTTTCCTCCACCCCTCCGAACCCTACGATATCCTTGGTCTTGTAGCCGTAATCCTCCAGTTTTGTCAGCCTCCAGCGGTCGATCTCATTAAGGTAGCCGATAAGGTGCGAAGCCAGGGAACCGCAGGGATAATTTCTCAAAGGCTTGGGGGTAACGATAATCGAAGGGTAATCGGCCTTGTATTCCCCCAGCAATATCGCCTCCGTAGACTTGATATTTGTCGCTACGGTAACCGGAATGCTGCTAGAAAGAAAATTTTTCTTGAATTCCGCCTTCAGCCCTTTGGCCCCGGTCCCCAGGATGCGCCCGATAAGATCCAGTTCCTCGTCCAGCCGGTCCATATCCTGCGGCATAATCATTACGTCGTAAGAGATGCGGTTGTTTACAATTACCTCGCCGTTACGGTCCAGGATATTGCCCCGGCTGCCGGACTGGGATATCAGCCGGATGCAGTTGCTGTCGCTTAAACGGCGGAACTTCGCCCCCTGCAGGATATCGAGGTTCAGGAGCCCCCCCGCCAGGGAGAGGAACATCAGGATAATTATTAAACTAAGAATCTTTCTTCTTTCCATTTATCGAAGTTACAGGGCTGTCTTTTTCGCCAGCCTGAAAACCGCCGGCGCGAGAAGAACGGTGTAAAAACTTGAAATCAGGAGGTTGCGCAAAAAAATCCCGGCGGGCACGCCTCCGGAGGCCATCCCCTCCAGGCCGGCCGCCGCGTTAAGCCCGGTTACAAAATTATTCAGGAGAGCCGCCGCCAGGACAATCAGCAGGCGGACATAAAAATCTTCGGTGGATATCTGGCGGCTTACCCGGTAAACCAGATAAACCAGCGCCCCGAAACAAAAAGTATTCACCGCTACGCCCCGAAACAGAAAAAGATCCTTTGCCAGGCCGGATAAGGTCCCGAATAAAAAAGCGGTCTTGAAATCCGCGTAAAACACCAGGGAAACCGCAAAGGCCAGAAGAAGATCCGGCTTACAATAAAAGAAATCCAGGAAGGCGGGCCAGGCCAGCTCCAGGGTAGTCAAAACCACAATCGCCAGCGGAATATAAATCTTTCTCATGAAAGGATCACCAGGACTTCCTCGATATTAGCCAGGTCCGCAACCGGCCTCACCAAGGCGTAACGGTTAAGCCCGGAAAAATCATGCCCCACGCTAATTACCTTGCCGACCAGCAATCCTTTGGGATAAGCCCGGCTCAACTCCGAAGTCACGATAATATCACCCGGCGCGATCTGCGCTTCATCCGGCAGGTACCGCATAATGAGGTTAGTCCCCAGAGTGCCGTTCACCAGCCCTTCCTGGCGGCTGCGCTGCACGATACTGGAGATACCCTGATTGGGGTCGGTAATCAATAATACCTTGCTGCTGCCGTCGGAGCTTTCCAGGATGCTGCCGACCAGGCCCTGGGGGCTGATCACGACCATCCCGGGCCTCAAGCCGCTTTCCAGCCCCCGGTCGATAATCACCATCGAAGACCAGCTTTCCGGAGACCTGCCGATCACCCGGGCGGGCAGCAGGCGGCGGGAGGAATTTTGTTTAAATTTAAAAATTTCTTTAAGCCGGGTGTTTTCCTGGTAGATCTCCCGCATATCGAAAAGCCGCAGGCGCAGCAAATCGATCTCCCCTTGCAGGCGTTCGGCTTTTACCATATTGCGATGGTAAAAAATAATCCCCGCAAACTCTCGTTTAACCAGCCCGATAAAAGAAAGCTGCGGTTTAAAAATCTTTTGCGCGGGTTTTTTCAGGAAAAACAGGCAGCTGCCTAAAAGGGCCACAAAGCAAACCGGAAGGATGATATGAATTAATTTTTTGCGGGATAGGTTAAACACATTTAATCGGAAATCGACGGCTTGGTTAAAGAGAGAATACTACCGCCGGAGTGCGCCGCTGCGCTACACCCTG
>JAQTRM010000004.1:14940-35627 GCA_028711825.1 Candidatus Omnitrophota bacterium
GCCTCTGCTTTAATTACGCACTTCGGTTTTGATCGGTACGGTAACCCTCTTTAAGTATTGGATCTCGCTCAGGACAATACCTGTGCCGTTGGCAACCGCGGTAACCGGATCGTCGGTGACATGCACCGGCAGGCCGGTCTCTTCGGAGATCAGCTTATCCAACCCTCTTAGCAGGGAACCACCGCCGGCCATCACGATACCATGGTCGATCAGGTCAGCCGCCAGTTCCGGAGGCGTCCTTTCCAGGGAAATTTTAATGCTTTCCAGTATCGCGCGCAGGGGTTCCTGAAGGGATTCACGGATCTCCTCGCTGGTGATGGTAACGGTCTTCGGGAGCCCGGCAACCAGGTCGCGGCCTTTCACTTCCATACTCATCTCCTCTTCCAGGGGATAAGCCGAACCGATCTTCATCTTGATATCTTCGGCGGTGCGCTCACCGGCCATAAGGTTATATGTTTTTTTAAGGTATTCGACGACCGCGTCATTCATCTCGTCGCCGCCGATCCTGATGGAACGGGAAAACACCGTGCCGCAAAGAGAAATCACCGCGATTTCCGTGGTTCCTCCCCCGATATCGATAATCATATTACCGATCGGTTCCTGGATCGGCAGCCCTACCCCGATCGCCGCGGCGATCGGCTCCTCGATCAGGAAAACCTCCCTTGCCCCGGCGCGCTCGGCGGAATCCTTGACCGCCCTCTTCTCCACTTCGGTAATCCCGGAAGGAATGGCAATCACGATCCGCGGCCTTACCAGGACCCTGCGATGATGGACTTTTTTAATGAAAAACCGCAGCATCGCTTCAGTAATCTCGAAGTCCGAAATTACACCGTCTTTCATCGGACGGATCGCAATGATGTTGCCCGGCGTGCGCCCGAGCATGCGCTTGGCCTCTTCCCCTACCGCCAGCACATGCGAAGTGCCCCGCTCGATCGCTACCACGGAAGGCTCGCACAAAACGACCCCTTCACCTTTAGCAAAAACCAAAGTCGTAGCAGTCCCCAGGTCGATCCCCATATCATTAGAGAAAAGGCCTAGAATATAATTAACACCCCTTTTTAACTGCTGACTTAATTTTCCCATAAAAATCTCCCGGTATATAAGGCTTAGAATAAGTTTTTACCGTTATCAGGCGCCTAAATTTATGTAATGACCGATTTTAACAAAGATTACGGCCTTTGTCAAATGAATTCCGGCTATCAGCTGTCAGCCGTCAGCTATCAGTCTTCAGCTATCAGCTTTCAGCTATCAGCAAAACTAAAACCATTATTCGGGGGACGTCCTTTCAGGGGACACCCTGTTGATCTACAACTGTTAAAAATACAAATAGTTATGAAGAGGGTAATCCGTAACCGGTAATTCGTATAAAAGCAGTAGATAGTATATAGTAGTTAGTATAAAAAGCAGAGTCAAAGATAAAGAACTGCGCCTTTGATTTTAGCCTTTTGGCCCTGTTTCCTAACCTTTTATACTACATACTTTATACTATCTACTAAATACTAACTACTACCTACTGTTCTTTTCCGCTTTTAGCTGAAGGCTGACGGCTGAAGGCTGACGGCTGACAAGACCTTCTAAAGGAAACGGTCCCTAAATACCGCATGCGCGCTTAACGGCTTCAATAAACCCCGGAAAGGATTTATTAATACATCCGGTATCGTCCAATTTAAACTTCTCTCCGGACGCCAGCCCCGCTACCACCATGCTCATCGCGGTGCGGTGGTCTCCGAAACTCTTCAGGTCCGCTCCGCGCAGCCGCCCCCGGCCGTCGATCGAGATATTTTCCAGGGGGCCGCTTTTAAGAATCCGGATATCCGCGCCCATTCTTTTCAGGTTAAAAACCATGGAATTAATCCGGTCGGTCTCTTTAAACCTGAGCTCCCCCGCGCCTTTGATCAAGGTGCGTCCGCGGGCAAAACACGCGGCGACCATCAAAACCGGAAGTTCATCGATCAACGAAGGGATCTCCCGGCTTTCGACAACCGCCCCTTTAAGGGCCCCGCCGCAAACGAGAATGTCGCCGAAAGGCTCGAAATTTTTCAGGCTGCCGGAAGAGGCGGGAGATATTTTAATCCGGGCGCCCATCCTCTTTAAGACGCCGATGATACCGCTGCGCCCGGGATTAAGGCCTACCCCTTTTAACCTGACCCGGGAGCCGGGAATGGCCGCGGCCAGCACCATAAAAAAAGAAGCCGATGATATATCCCCGGGGATATATATCCTCTCCGGGGCGGAAAATTCCCTTCCCGGAACCAGCGTCACGGCCTTTCCTTTTACGCAGATACCGGCCCCGAAAGCCTTGAGCATGCGTTCGGTATGGTCGCGGGTTTTTAAGGATTCACGGACGCGGGTCCTGCCGGCGGCGAAAAGCCCCGCTAAAAGAATCGCCGATTTAACCTGCGCCGAAGCGATCTTTAAAGAATAATCGATACCTTTTAAATTCCCCCCGCTGATGGTAACCGGGGCGTATTCTTCTCCGCCCCTGAGGCGCGAAACAATCCTTGCCCCCATCAAACGCAGCGGGATATTCACCCTGGACATCGGGCGCCGCGAAAGATATTTTCCCGCCGTAACCCTGGTCTTAAAATCAAAGCCCGCCAAGACCCCCAAAAGCAGGCGCAGTGTGGTACCTGAATTATCCGCGAAGACCTCTCCGCGGCATGGCCGCAGGCCGCGCAGTCCGCGCCCCCGCACACAAACCTCATTTTTCCCGGCTTGTATTTTTACCCCCAGGTTCTCTAAGGCTTTTAAGGTTGCCAGCGAATCGTCGTGGAAAGGAAAGTTTTTAAGGATAGCCTTGCCGCGGCTAAGGGCGCTTAAGATTAAAGCGCGGTGGGCGATGGATTTATCACCGGGAAGCGGAAACGAAGCGCGCGGAACGACTTTATTCCGGATTGAAAACGGTTTTAACGCGCGGCTTTTTTTCTTTAAACGTTTGGCGGAACTGCCTGTCACTTTGACTTTTTCGTTACTTTATCGTTTTCTTTAATAAGGTCGCCCATCCCGGCGGGAAATCCGGCCGCCGACATAAACTCATGGACCTTCTCTATCTTTATCTCGCCGATTGTCTTGCCGGCGCGGGAAACCACAAATTCATCCCCCATGGCGACCTTGTCCTTGCTTCCCAGGTTGATCACCGCAAAATTAAACTCTTTATTCACGATCATGACCTTGCCTTCCAGCCCTCCCGCAACGGGAGCGCTTTCTTCAACAGGAGCTTTCTGCGCCCTGGAAGGTTTCCGGTCTTTCGCTACCGGGGCCTGAGGCGCGGATGCCGCGCTTACCTGCTCCGCTGCCGCAGGGGAACCGTCCGGGTTAACCACTACCGTTCCCAGCTCCACTCCGCCCGGACCCTTCTCCATATTCTTGAGTTTTTCCTCCAGGTCGGTTTTCTGCCGCTGGATATCATTCAACTGCTCGCGGGCCTGCCGGCTTTCATCCTGGATCTGGTTTAAACGTTTCTCGAGGTCTTCACGCAGGGATTTCTGGCGCTCCAGGTCGCTTCTGGATTGGTCCAATTTACCGGACGTCTCGGCGTGAGCCGATTTTTCAACCGCAAGTTCGCTGGTCAAGGAATCCATCTTGTCTTTGGTTTCCTGCAGCCTCAAAGAAAGTTCGGCCGCTTTTTTCTTGGCCTCCTCAAGCTGGTCGGAGGTAAGGCGCTGGCGTTTTTCCAGGTCGGAAACCTGCGCTTTCAATTGAATGTTCTGCGCGTGCTCCCCCTGATACAAATAAAAAAATCCCCCCGCTAAAATAAGAGAGATAACAGTTAACGCGATCAAAACGGGCAACAGGATTTTACCTTTAAGATTCATCTTTCCTCCTTAAGCGCTTTGATTTATCCGGCGGAGGAAAATCTCCTCCCGCTGCCGGAATCCGATACCGCACAATAAAAGTCCGGGAATTTAATCCGTTATTTAATTTCTTAATCCTTAATATAACATTAGTTAGGAATAAAGCAAGAAAAATCTGTTTGTCAGCTTTCAGCGAAAAACCAGTAGCTAGTAGTCAGTAGATAGAATGTAGGGAGAGGCGAAAAACCAGTAGCTAGTAGTCAGTAGTTAGTATAAAAGCAAAAGAAAGATATGTTTTTTAGTTTTTGATCCCGTTTCTTTTTATATACTAATTATATACTAACCACTATATACTGTTCTCTCTACATTCTACCTACCACATTCTATATTATTTTTTGTTTTTGCTAACAGCTGACGGCTGATAGCTGAGAGCTGATGGCTGAAAGGATATTCACTATCTATCGCTGTTTTTAGCGATAAAATCCTCAAACTCCGCGGGCATCTTGCTGCTGAAAAAAATCTCTTTGCCGGTAGAAGGATGCGTAAATCCTAATTCCTGGGCATGCAGGGCCAGGCGCGAAAAACCGCTTTTTTTACCATACTTGGAATCCCCAAGTATAGGATACCCTAAATAAGCCAGGTGTACCCTAAGTTGATGCGTCCGGCCGGTAAAAGGCCTGAGCTCCAGCAGGCTGAAATTACCGAAACGTTTCAGGGTCTTGTAGAATGTCTTGGCGTATTTGGTATTCTGCGCGAATGACACCGCCATTTCCTTGCGCCTTACCGGATGCCTTCCGATCGGCGCCTCAATCACATCTTCATCGAATTCAGTCCTGCCTTCGACAATCGCCAGGTATTTGCGCTGGATAGTATGCTGGGAAAATTGCTTAACCAATTTAAGATGGCTCTGGTTATTTTTTGCGATTACCAGGAGGCCGCTGGTTTCTTTATCGAGGCGGTGCACGATTCCCGGGCGCCCTTTATTTACATCGGAAAGCTCCATCCCGCGCCCCAATAAAGCGTTCACCAGGGTATGCTCCCGGTTGCCGGGAGCCGGGTGCACTACCAGCCCTTCCTGCTTATTAATCACCAGGACATCCTTATCCTCATAAACCACCTGCAGGGGGATATCCTCGGGGAGGTTGCCCTCTTTCTCTTTTTCCGGCAGGAAAACCCGCAGGGTATCCCCGGGATTTAATTTATGATGCGGCTTATCCGCGGGCAGGGAATTTAACAGCACCTGACGGTTACGGATAAGTTTCTGGATATTGGTGCGCGAAAGCCCCAGGTTATTGCGTAAGGCGTAATCCGTCAGGAAAATATCCAGGCGCGCCCTGTCGTCTTCGGCTCCGACCTCTAAAAAAAGCTCTTCCATTTTCCGCTCCCCCATTTTTTTCAACGGGTAAATTTTTAAGAATTATTTATTTCTTGCGGCCCCGGATATTTTCTTGAAAATCAGGATGGATGCCGCAAATACCGCCAGGCATAAGATTTGAAAAAAGGTCAGCCCGAAAAATATTCTCGGGCTGTCGTCGCGCAGGAATTCCACAAGGAAGCGTCCGATGGAATAAAGAAAAAGATAGCTGCAGAATACTTCTCCGGGCAGGTGCCTGCGCTCCTGCCTGAACCTCAGATAAACAAAAATTGCCGTCAGAAACAGCGAAGAATAAAGCTGGGTGGGGATAAGGATCTTATCGAGGGATTTAAAATACAGCCCGAATTCGGATTCCCGGCCGTAACAGCATCCGTTTAAGAGGCATCCGATCCTGCCGATCGCCTGCCCCAGCGCGACAAAAGGAGCCAGAAGGTCCAGGGTCTTTAAAAGCCCCATTTTATGCCTTTTGATGAAAATAACCGCCCCGGCGCTGCCGAAAAAAAGCCCGCCGAACCAGGCCATCCCGCCGTGCTGCAGCATGATCATCTCCAGGGGGTTGTCGAGGTAAAAACGGAGGTTGAGCAGTATGTAAAAAACCCGGGAACCGACGATTCCGGCGATGAAAACGGTAAAAAGCAGGTCGAACACCTTCTGTCCGTCCAGGCCTTCCCTCC
The DNA here is from genome assembly GCA_028711825.1 of Candidatus Omnitrophota bacterium. Classification (GTDB taxonomy): domain Bacteria; phylum Omnitrophota; class Gorgyraeia; order Gygaellales; family Profunditerraquicolaceae; genus UBA6249. The sequence continues at coordinate 20,784 of JAQTRM010000004.1, forward strand.
CGGCCTGCCGGAAGCTTAAGTAAGCGCAGGCGAAAAAAGCCAGGACCATCATCAGCCCGTAAGAATAAACCGTGAATTTTCCGATATGACAGATTTCAGGCAGCATTTTTATGAAATAATAATTCCCAGACCAGCGCCGCTACCGCAATAGTAATCATCGAATCGGCGATATTAAAAACCGGCCAGACCTTAAAATCCAGAAAATCTATTACGTAACCGAAGCGCAGGCGGTCGATAAGGTTCCCGATTGCCCCTCCCAGGATCAGGCTTAACGATACATTAAACACCAGGGAGTTGGTTTTATTTTTAAGATTATGCAGGATCAGGCCGATGGCGAAAAATGAGACCAGCACAAAAAGGATGATCTGGTTCTGGAAAAACCCGAAAGCCGCCCCCCGGTTATGCACCAGGGTAAGATTCAGGAAATTTTTTATTAACGGAACGGGGACATTCAGGGACAACAGCCTGGAAGCGAAAAACTTAGCGGCCTGGTCGGAAACAACAACGCTTAAAACGATGATAAAAATCATCATGAATATTTTCTACTTTTTCTCTTTCTTTTGCTGGCATTTGATGCAAAGGCGGGCTGAAGGCACCGCTTTCAACCTGGCTTTAGAGATAAAGGATTTGCACTCGTCGCATACGCCGAAGGTCCCTTCTTCTATCCTCTTTAAGGCGTCATCCAGCTCATAAAGCGCTTTCCTGTCGCTGGAGGCCAGGCTCAAGGAAAATTCGCGGTCATAATTATCGCTGGCGACATCCGCCATATGATAAGTATATCCGGAGATATCGCCGGAGGCTTCCTTCTGGGATTTCCTCAGTGTATCATCCGAGATATGCTCAAGGTCTTCCAGGAGCTGTTCTTTCTTTTTTAACACGATCTTTTTAAAGTCCTTCAGGTCGGTCTTAGAAAATTTTTTCTTCACCTTTTTTTACCCCCTCTAACGCCTTGATGCAATTATCACAGATTAAAGGATGCGCCTGGTCCTTCCCGACTTCCCGGGAATAATTCCAACAGCGCGCGCATTTGACGCCTTCAGCTTTAGAAACCTCGATCTTTATTTCTTCGCTGAGCGTTTCATCCATTCCCACTTCCACTTGCGAAACCTTGAAAATCTCGCAGAGCTCGGCATTCAAGCTTCGTAAAAATGTATAACGTTCTTGGCTTTTTGTCAACATTTTTATTCTCGCGTCGAAAGAACTGCCGATCTGGCCGGATGTGCGCAGCCCCTCCAGGGATTTTGCCGCCTGGGGCACCAGCTCGATAATCTCTTTAAACTCCTGGCCAATATTCTTTTCTCCCGAAGAAAAACGGCGGTCCTGCCTGAAAACCTCGTCGGAAGCGGGAAAATCCGCAAGATGAACGCTGGGTAAGGCGCCGCCCTTGCCTGCCGGCAGGCACCTCCAGATCTCCTCGGCGGTAAATGCCAGGATAGGAGCCATCATTCTGGTTAAACGGTGCAGTATTTCATAAATGACCGTCTGCGCCGCCCTTCTCTCCGCCGAATCCGCGCGATAAGTGTAAAGCCGCCCCTTGACCATATCCAGGTAATACATGGAAAGCTCTTCATTGCAAAAATCGTAAATCTTTTTATACGCCAGATAAAACTCAAAACGCGGTTCTTCTTCCGTGCCGTAAGCCGACTCGATGTAATCCCTGGCCTCTTCCATCTTAAACAGTATCCAGTGGTCGATCCGGCGCAGTTTTTCATAAGCAACCTTGTCGGTGCCGGGGTTAAAATCATAAAGGTTGCTCAGGATGAAACGCGCGGTATTACGGATCTTGCGGTAAGCCTCAGAGAGCCGCTGCAGGACCTGCGGCGAACAGCGGATGTCCTCATTGTAATTGCTGGAGGCCGCCCAAAGCCTGAGGATATCGGCGCCGAATTTATCCATCACGTTGGACGGCGCGATGCCGTTCCAGGCAGACTTGGACATTTTCTTCCCTTGCTCATCCACTACAAACCCGTGGGTGAGTACAGTCTTAAAAGGCGGGATACCGTTTACGCCCATGGAAACGATAAGCGAAGCCTGGAACCAACCGCGGTGCTGGTCGGAACCTTCAAGATACAAATCCGCCGGGTATGCCAAGCCCTGCCGCTTCTTCAATACCGCCTGATTGGAAGCCCCGGAATCAAACCAGACATCAAGGATGTCCTTGCCTTTTCCGAACTCCGTTCCGCCGCAGGCGCAGGCAAAGCCCTCCGGGAGAAAATCCTTAACGTCGCGGGCAAACCAGCTGTCCGTGCCTTCTTTGCCGACAAAAGCCAGCCACTTGTCGATAACTCCCGGGTCCAAAAATTCCTCGCCGCACTTGGCGCAGACCAGCGACGGAATCGGCACGCCCCAATAGCGCTGGCGCGAAAGACACCAGTCGGGCCGCGACTCGATCATGCTGGAGATCCTTTCGCGCCCGGCATCGGGAATAAAAGTGATCTTATCCCCGACAGCCTGCAGGAGTTTCCGGCGCAGATCTTCATGGTCAATCTTCATAAACCACTGGTTGGTGGCGCGAAAGATAATCGGGCTCTTGCACCGCCAGCAATGCGGATAGGAATGGCGGATCGTGCCGGCAAAAAGCAGCGCCCCTGTTGAATCCAATTTCTCGATGATCGGGCCGTTCGCTTCATAAACGTTGCGGCCGCTAAACTCCCCGGCGGAAGAATCAAAATTACCTTTCGGGTCCACCGGCATGACGATATCCAGCTTATGCCGCAGGCCGGTCAAATAATCCTCGGCGCCATGCCCGGGAGCGGTATGTACCAGTCCGGTACCGTCCTCGCCGGATACATAACTGGCGCTCACCACCCTGCCGCTGCGCAGCCCGAAGGGATGATCGTAAACCAATCCCTCGAGATCCCGGCCCTTAAACTCCCCGAGAACCTCATATTTTTCGATCCCGAAGGATTCCAATACCGACAGGCGCACGTTGGCGACAACAAGGTTCCCCTTGCCGGTCTTAAGATAAGAATACGTAAAATCCGGGTGCACCGCTACTGCGACGTTGGCAATCAAGGTCCAGGGCGTAGTGGTCCAGATCACCAGATAGCTATCGGGGCCGAACTCCCCCGTCTCCCGCAGCTTGAACTTTACGAACACCGAAGGAGAGGTATGGTCTTCATATTCAACCTCCGCTTCGGCCAGCGCCGTTTCACAACGGCAGCACCAGTTCACCGGTTTTAAACCGCGGTAAATATATCCTTTCCTGGCCAGCCCGCTTAAAGCGCCCACGATCCCTTCCTCATACTCCGGGGTCAGGGTCAGGTACGGATGCCCCCAATCGCCGAAGATACCGAGGCGCTTAAACTCCTCGCGCTGGGTGCCGACGAAATGCATGGCGTAGTCATGAGCCTTCTTACGGAACTCGATCTGTGAAATCTGGGATTTATTAATCTTAAGGTCCTTGAAGAGCGCGTGCTCTACCGGCAGGCCGTGGCAGTCCCACCCCGGCACGTAAGGACAGTCATAACCCTGCATAGTCTTGTATTTTATTACGATATCCTTCAGGATCTTGTTTAAGGCATGGCCGATGTGTATATCGCCGTTGGCGTAAGGCGGACCGTCATGGAGTATATATTTTCCTTTGGGAGAAGGTTTATTGCGGAGCATGCCGTAAAGATCCATACCGCACCACTCCTGGAGCATCGCCGGCTCCCTTTTAGGAAGGTCCGCTTTCATCGGAAAATCCGTCTTGGGCAGATTAAGGGTATTCTTATATTCGCTGTTATTTGACATATTCACCGATAATAATATTTAACTGACGTTTTATTCCCGCCGGTATCAATTCCGGGGAAGTCACGATTGAAAATTTCAGCGCGTCTTTACACCCGCATTCGCGCAGCGGCTCGTTCTCCCGGATCAGAACGGAAAGTATCTTCTTGGCGTTCTCAACATTCTTCCTGGAATTTCCCATCACCATCTCCAGGGTAACGCTGGCGTGTTCCGGATGCCAACAGTCGTAATCCGTAATACAGGCGAGGGTGGCGTAACAAATCCCCGCTTCGCGGGAAAGCTTGGCCTCGGCAAGATTGGTCATCCCGATCACATCCATCCCCCAGCTGCGGTAAAGGCGGCTTTCGGCGAGGGTGGAAAACTGAGGGCCCTCGATATTCAGGTAAGTGCCCCCCTGGTGCATTGACAACCCCAGAGATTTCCCGGCACGGTAAATCAAATCCCCCATCCGCGGGCAGACCGGGCGGCTGAAATCGATATGCGCGACGATTCCTTTCTCAAAAAAACTCATTTTACGCCCGGAATTAGTGCGGTCGACAAACTGATCCACCACCACAAAATCCAGGGGTTTCAACTCCTCCTTCAGGCTGCCGCAGGCGGTAACCGAAATAATATTATCTACGCCCAGCTTTTTCATCGCGAAGATATTGGCGCGGTAGTTTATCCCGGAAGGCGGAATACGATGGCCGACGCCGTGGCGGGGGAGAAAAACCACTTCCCTGCCTTCAAGCCTGCCGATGATAAATTTATCGGAGGGGTCCCCGAAAGGAGTCCTCACCCTCACCTGCCGGATCACCTCCAGCCCCTCCATCCCGTACAAACCGCTCCCGCCGATGATACCGATTAAAGACATTGTCAGCTCCCTTTTCCTAATTCTGCCGAGCGCTTAAAAGCCGCCTCCACCGCGTCCTTCAGCGATCCGCCCGCCGATAAAACATCCAGGCCCGCCTGCGTCGTCCCCCCTTTGGAGGCGACCATCTTGATCATCTCCGGGCATGTTAAATTTCTTTCTTTCAATATCGCGATCGTCCCGTCGACGGTCTTCTCGGAGAGGGTCTTGGCGAACTGCCGGTCGAAATTAACGCTCATCGCCGCCTCCGTAAGCATCTCGATGAATTCACCGCGTTTTTGGGCCGCCTGCGATATATCCTTCAGGAAATAGCAAAAAAACCCCGGCCCGCTGCCGGAAACCGCGGTTGCCGCATCCACCATTTTTTCTTCGGGAACCGGAAGCGCCAGGCCCACCGAACTTAAAATATCCCAGGCCAGCCCGAGGTCCGCCTCGGTGGCGTTCCGGTCGCGGAAAAGCACCGTCGCCCCCTGCCCCACCTGGGCGGGAAGATTCGGCATTACCCGGATAATACGGGTATCCTCGCCCAAACGGCTCCGGATATAACGTGTAGTTATTCCGGCGGCAATACTGATAATCAGCTTCCCCGCGGAAACGCCCTTAAACCGCTCGAGCAACGGATCAAAATCCTGCGGCTTGACCGCCAGGATCACCGCTTCGCAGCGCCCGGCGAGATCCTCCGGGCTATCCGCCGAATTTATCCCCTCCGGGATCCGGGCCTTATCTTTGTCGAAAATATAAAGATTGTATTTCTCTTTTATGCGTTCGCCAATCGCCCGGCCCATATTACCGTAACCGACAATACCGATATTTATCATTTTTCGCCCTCGAATATTATCCTGCCGAGCCTGACGATATCCGCCCCTTCTTCAATCGCCTCCTCGAAATCGTCCGACATCCCCATCGAAAGATGCCAGGAAGGATCGAACCTGTCGCGCAATCCCCTGAGCCGCGCGAAATACGGGCGCGGATCCCCCAGGAGCGGGGCAATCGTCATCAAACCCCCGACCTTGATATTGCCCAGCTTCCTTATCTGGTCGAACGAAGCGCCCAGTTCCCGCGGGTCGAAACCGGTCTTGCTCTCTTCGGGGGAAGTTTTTATCTCTAAAAACACATCCTGGACCTTCCCCAGCTTTAACGCCTGCTTATCGATCTCCCGGGCCAGGGGCACACTGTCTACCGAATGGATGAGGTCGAATATTTTTAACGCTTCTTTTACTTTATTCGACTGCAGGTGGCCGATCATCTGCCAGCTCACCCCGGGGAAAGCGCCGCATTTCCGCGAAGCTTCCTGAACCTTATTCTCTCCCATGCAGCCGAGCCCGGCGTCTACCGCCGAAGCGATCTCCCGTTCTGTCCTGCCCTTGGAAACGCATACAATGCCGATCTTTTCCGGCGGGACATCGATCCTGGAGCAGGTATCCGCGATACGGCGGAGGACTTTTTGAACATTCTCTTTAATCATAGCCGAATTGGTATATTATACACGATAAAACCAAAGAAGCAATAGAGGAGCTTTTTGAGGGGCGGGTTTAAAAATATTCCTGGTATGCTTCCCTGAAACGGTTAACTACTTTAAAAAACAGGTTTTTGGCGGGTTTCATCAACAGGGGGTCTCCGACAGTCCTGTTCTCCAGGTCTTCGCAGATCATCCCCAGGCAGGTAAGATAAGTAAGGTATTTTTGCTCCGAAAGCTCACCGTTCTCTTTTACCAAAGCAGAGATCTCGGGATTGTTGACCCTGCCGATGTATACCGGGACACCTACCACGTTTTCCATCATCTCGATAAACCCTTCGGTGAGAAGAGTCTTGCCCGTCATGATAAAATGGTCGATCTCGTGCAGCCGCACCTTCTGTTCCACCGCTTCCTTGATCTGGGAACAGATCAGGCGGCTGGAATTCGTGGCCATCACCGCCACCTCACGCTGTTTGATGGGCTTATAGAATTCATCCTTCTTGACCAGGATCTCTTTATCCTCGGGAATGCTGTTAAGGTCCCCGATCACGCCGTAAGAACGCTTGATATCCTCGGCCAGTTCGAAATTTATTTTCAGGCCGTCGGAAAGGTGCTGCGTCATACTGTTCCCGCCCGCGGGCAGGATCCGGATGTCCTGCAGCAGCCCGTTTTTAAATACCATGATCTCGGTGATATCGCTGCCCACATCGCAGAATACGGTAAGGCCGCGTTTTTCCGGGACCCCGAATACCGCCCGGCTTGTGGCAAGGCCGGAGAAAGAAACCCCCCGCACCTCGTATCCCGACTGTCCGACTACCCGGCTTAAACTCTGCAGCGACGCCAGGCGGGCGCAGACCAGGTATAAATCCACCTCCAGGCGGTGGCTGTAAAGTCCGATCGGATTTATAACGTTGCTTTTGGAATCGATGGAATAACCCGAGGGGATCACATGGATGATCTCTTCGTCGAGGCTGGAACCGAGAATGCGCGCCTGCTCGTTGGCAGCGGAGATATCGGTAGAAGTAATCACCTTGTTTCCACGCTCAGCCAGGGGAATGACCGCATGGCTGTGCTTGGTGAGAATATCCTTGCCGGAAAAATTGGTATGAATGAATTTTATTTTGATGCCGGACTTAAACTGCAGGCTCTTAAGCAAACGGGTAAGACAATCCACCAGTCCGGTGGCGTCGACGATTACCCCTTCCCTTACCCCGCCCGAAGGCAGGTAATCAAAAAAAACACTACTGATCTTATTTTTCTTTACCAGGGCCAAAACCGCGGAGACTTTATGCGAACCGATATCCACGGCGCAAAGGTAGTTGTTATTTAGCATTTTTAAGTTTGACCAAAGGTTCCTTGAACCTTAAATCGATATATTTGATATCATCCCAATCCCGGTGCCACTGGGTAAGCAGCCCGCCGAGGATCATCATTTTTTTAGGGACATCGTTCATTCCCGTGCGCACCTCGAAACCCCGCCATTCCGTCCGGGGATGCGCCAGGCTGTAATCCGCCTCCTGCCGGGGAAGGAGGATAAAAAACCCGGCGCTTTCCGGGTCGGAGACGTCAATTTTTTTCAGGGCAAACCCTTTGAATGCCTTGTTGCCGTTAAAGCCCCTGATCACATCCAGGGCAAGGGTAAGTTCCCGGCATTTATTCTTCATTCCCGGCCGCGGGGCAAAGATCTTGGTCTCCAGCCCGTAAATTACCGGCAGGTCAGGCTGCGCGCCCCCGGGTTCAAACAGCACCCCCTGTTCATCGACGGAGAAATTTTTATAAAACCTGGCGACCGCCACAGCTTTACGCTTCAAGAAATCCGCCACCACACATCCGGGCAGGACACGGGTAAATCTCACCTTGCGGCAATCCGGGCAGCTCAAATAAGCCCTGCGGGCTTCAGCCCCCAGGTTCAGGCTAAGAATATTCCTGCCTTTAAGATAGTCGAAATTCTCATCCGCATCGCGGACAACGACCTGTGTCACGGAAAAAAAATCCGAGGTAGTTAATACCCTCCAAATATATCCTAATATAAAAGATAAGGCAAGCAAAATTATCGCCAGGTAAACGGCGAATTTGCCCGGAATACCGTTTTTTCTGCCGCCCCGGCCTGAAGAACGGGATTTTCTCAGGATCGATACCGAACCCCGCTCCTTATCCCGCCCCGAAAAAAGGGAATAAAACCTGGGCGCAGTATTAAATTTTTGCTTTCGCATAAGCTAACTCCAGAAGTTTAAGACAAAGCTGCGTAAAATCCATGCCGGTAATCTTGGCGGCCTTCGGCAGCAGGCTGGTCTCCGTCATCCCGGGGACGGTATTGATCTCCAGGACATAAGGCACCCCTTCCCCGCTCAGTATGATATCCACCCGCGAACAGCCGTAACACCCCAGCAGTTTATGCGCCCGCAGGGCTGTCCGCCGGACTTCCAGGGCAGTTTCAGCTTCCAGGGCCGCCGGGACGATATACTGCGTCATCCCCGTCTGGTATTTGGCGGAAAAATCGAAAAATTTATGTTTTGTGACGATCTCGATTACCGGAAGCGCCGTCTCATCCAGTATCCCCACCGTAAGTTCGCGTCCCGCAAGATACTCCTGGATAATCGCGTGTTCATCATACCGAAAGGCCAGGCGGATCGCCTCGGGAAGCTCCTGGCGGCGTTCCACCAGCGATAACCCGATACTGGAACCGTGATTGGCGGGTTTAACCACCTGAGGAAAACCCAGCTGTGAATTAAGAACCGCTTCTTCCGTAAAAGAAGGATTATGACGGTATGAAGCTTTCTCGATAAACCAGGATTTGGGGACAAACAGCCCTCCCTGGGAAAAAATCTCCAGGGAACCTATCTTATCCATCGCCAGGCGGCTGGCCTTTACTCCGGAGGCGGTGAAAGGAATATCCATCCTCTCCAGGATCTCCTGGATCCCGCCGTCCTCCCCGAAACGCCCGTGCAAAGCGATAAAAGCGCAGTCCAGGCGGCGGCTTTCAAGCAGCTCCGTAACTTTCCGGGGATCTTCGCTGGAGATATCTACCGCCGCCGCGTCCACTCCGGCGCCTTTCAGCGCGGCAAATACCGCTTTGCCGCTTTTCAGGGAAATTTCCCTTTCCGAAGAAACCCCGCCCATCAATACACCGACCCTGCCGAAATCCGTCATTTCCATATTTTTACCTCGGTTTCCATGGTGATGCCGAATTTATTTTTGACATCCTTCCGCATCAGCCCCATCAACGCCAATACATCACCGCTTTTAGCCTTGCCGGAATTAAGGATAAAATTCGCGTGTTTCAAAGAAACAACCGCCTGCCCCGCCTTCACCCCTTTAAGGCCGCAAAGATCGATTAACTTTCCCGCGGATTTACCGGCGGGATTCTTAAAGGCGCACCCGGCGCTGGGCAGCCTGTCCCCCTGGGACTGCCGGCGGCGCTCAAGATAATCCGCGATCCGGCCTGCTACCTCCGCTTCTGCGGCATGGCGCAGTTTAAACTCCGCCCAGAGAACGATAAATTTTTCAAGGCTGCACCGGCGGTAAGAGAACTTCATGGCGCCGGAGGAAATTATCCTAAGCCTGCCGCGGTAATCCAGCACGCCGGCCCGGGACACCGCCTGGGCGATTGATTTGCCCCATGCCCCGGCGTTCCCCGCCAATGATCCGCCCACGCTGCCGGGGATCCCCGCCAGGAACTCCAACCCGCCCAGCCCTTCCCGGCGCGAGAATAAAACCAGCTTGCTCAATTTCAGCCCGCTTCCGGCGATAATACGATTGCCTTTACGGACACAACCGCAAAAACCCCTGCCTCCCAGGCGGATTACCAGGCCGTCGACCCCGGAATCATCCGCCAGGATATTGGTGCCCGATCCCAGGATAAAAACGCGCATCCCGGATTCCCGGGCGAAGATCAGCGCCTCGCGCAGCGCATCCGCGTCTTCCGGTTCGAAAAAATACTTCGCCCGGCCGCCAATCCTGAAGCTGGTATGATCCGCCAGGCGGATATCCTTCCTGATCTTATTTTTTAAGCTCTTCGGCCAAAGCATCGCTGACCTTTACGATATCGCCGGCTCCCAGGACCATTATCAGGTCCCCTTCGCGCAGCATGCCCAAAAGATGGGGGACGATTTCCTCTTTCGGCAAATATATCACTTTTTTATCCGGATAGCACTCTTTTATTTTATCCCGCAGGCTGAGGGAATTTACCCCCTCAATCGGTTCTTCGCTGGCGGCGTAAATATCGGTAACGACCAGATAATCCGCCGCGGGAAAAGATCCCGCGAAATCATCCAAAAGCAGCCGCGTGCGGCTGTAACGGTGCGGCTGAAAAATCACGATCCTGCGTTTCGCCTTGAGGTTCTCCGCCGCCGCCAAAGTAGCTTTAATCTCCGAAGGATGGTGCGCGTAATCGTCGATCACCATATACCGGGAATCGCGGAATTTCACTTCGAGCCTCCGGCCCGCCCCTTTATAATCCCTGAGGCTCCTGCGGATATCCTCCGGAGAAATCCCCAGCTCCAAACCCAGGGCGATTACCGCCAGGGAATTCGAAATATTATGCCTGCCCCCCAACGCCAGGCGGAAACGCCCCAGCTCCCTGCCTTTTAAATGGCAGTCAAATTCCGAAAGCAACCCCTCGAAAACAATATTATCGGCGTAGATATCCGCTTCTTTATTTAAACCGAAAAGCAGGCGGCGGCCGCGATAATCTTTCAAAAGCCCCGCCAGGTGCGGGTCGTCGGCGCAGGCGAAAACGCAGCCCTCGGGGCTGGTCCGCCGCAGGAAACAGGAGAAAGTTTCCAATTCATGTTCGAAATCGCGGTAATAATCAAGATGTTCACGGTCGATATTGGTAATGATGGAATACTTCGGCCGGTAGCTTAAAAAAGACCCGTCGGACTCATCTGCCTCGGCGACAAAAAACTCCCCCTTCCCCAGGCAGGCATTGGCGCTGATATTTTTCAGGATCCCCCCGATGGCGGCGGTAGGACAGAGGCCGGCCTCCAGCAGCATAAAAGAAACCAGCGAAGTGGTAGTGGTCTTACCGTGGCTTCCGGCGACAGTAATGGCGGTCTTCTCCTTCATAAGCTCCGCCAGCGCTTCGGCCCTCTTGATCAAAGGTATGCCGAGGGACCTGGCCCGGAGCAATTCCGGATTCCCGCCGGAGATGGCCGATGAATAAACCACCGCGTCCTGTCCGGAGACATTCTCCTCCCGGTGCCCCAGGAATATCCTGGCGCCTTTTTCCTCCAGCCGGCGAAGGGCCGGAGTTTCCTTGAGATCTGAACCGCTGACACGATAACCGCTCTCCAGCATAAGATGCGCGATCCCGCTCATCCCGATCCCGCCGATTCCGATAAAATGGTAAGTTTTTTTCATCGTAAAATATATTTCTTCCAGGCTTCCTGGAAATCCCGCAAGCTTTTAAAAGAGTAAACCCTTCTTAAGGACCCGGCAAGGTCCCGGTAATCCCGGAGGTCCCGGCAGAAACTTACAAAAAAATCCTTGCCGAACTCGGAGATCAGGAATTTAACCAGAGTATAAGATTCCGTGTAGAAGAGATCCACCTGATCCCTGTCCGCGCTTCTTAAATCCAGGCGGTTTAAGGCATCCAGGTCGAGGTATTCCCCTTTTCTCATCTTCGCAGCCAATTCCGCCTTCACCGAAGAATAAGTATTTTTTTCCTGGTAGGTAGCGACCCCCTCGTGCAGCCAGAGCGGAACCGCCGGGTTATTAAAACCCACCATCTCCATAAAAATAATATGCGCCAATTCATGAGGAAGGATGCTGTGCAGGAAACCCGGCGCCTTCACATAACTCTGGATGATTTTCGAGCCTGCCATTACCTGCCCGCCCGACCAGCTGTATCCCCGCGTAGCCTGGACGTATTCATCATGGCTGTCATACAGGTATATCCTGGCCCGGTTATCCCAGGTCCAGAAGTTAAAACGGTTAAAACCGAACTGCTCGGCGATCGAATCATAACAGCCTTCGGCTTTATGCGTCAGCTCTTCCAATTCCGCCGGCGTGGCGTTTTTATAAAAAACTTTAAAATGCGTGCTTCGCGCTTCCTGCCAGGACCGTTCCTGCGCCAGGACCGCCAGCGGTAAAAATAAAATTGCCGGAAGCCATGCTATCCGGCATGCCAGCCTTAACATACGCCTCCCCCAAATGACTAACCCGGGTTTAAAACCACCCGCGCCAGCATCCCCACGGCATCCTCCCGCCCTAAATTTACGTATCCGCGGCGCATCAGTTCAAGTTTGCGCCGGTCCTCCAGGAATTCCGATAAATAATATAATAGCATCTCCGGCTTGAATTGCCAATCCTGGATCACCACCGCCGCCCCGGCCTCCGCCAGGATATCGGCATTGGCGTTCTGATGGGCGTAAGCATAAGGATAAGGGACCAGCAGCGCCGGGACCTTAAACCTCGCAAGCTCGGCGACCGTCGTCGCTCCCGCCCTGCTGACCACCAGATCCGCGGCCCCGTAAGCATAGCGCATATCTGCGCAAAAACTGAAAAGGCGGCATTCCACTTTCGCGTCGTCATAACCGGACCGCAAGCGGGAAAAATCATGCCTTCCGCAGATATGGATAACCTGAAAGGCATCCTTATTCCCGCAGGCCGAAAAAGCCTTAAGACAGGCATCATTCAGGCGGTGCGACCCCTGGCTCCCGCCGGTAATCAGAACGGTAAAAGCATCCTCTTTAAGCCGGAAAAAATCCCGCGCTTCTTTCTTGTCCGGAGGGGTCATCTCCTTGCGCAGGGGGTTTCCGGTCAGGATAATCTTATCCTCGGCGATATCAAGGTATTTGCCGGTCTGCGCGAAAGATACCGCCACCTTATCGGCGATCTTGGAGAGAAATTTATTCGCCCGGCCGCAAATAACATTCTGTTCATGGATTACCGTCCGGATCCTGAAGAGCCAGGCCCAGAAAACCGCCGCTACCGTATCAAGGCTTCCAAACCCCACCACCACATCCGGCTTGAATTTCAACACCGCCCGGAGAGATTCCCATCCCCCCCGGAATAAAGAGAAAAATTCCGTAAGGTTCCGGCGGTTAAAAGGCAGGCCTAAGCGCCCGCCGTGCATGTAGATTACCCTGTCTCCGGGCACCGGGATATCCGCTCCCCCCTCTTTTTTAGGCACCAGCAGAACCGCTTCCTGCCCGGAATCTTTCAACTTCTCCATCAGGGCAAGCGCCGGAAAAATGTGCCCGCCGCTGGAACCGGTAACAACCAGGATACGCATCTTAAGAATACTCCTCCCCGCCGCGCGCGATATTGATCAATATTCCCAGGCTCACCATATCGAAGATCAGGGACGAGCCTCCGTAGCTGATAAAAGGAAGCGGCAGGCCTTTGGTCGGAAAGATCCCGCAGGAAACCCCGATATTAATAATCGCCTTTACCGAAATCATCAGCACCAGCCCCAGGGCCAGGAAATAACCGAACCTGTCCTGCGCATTCTTGATAATCTTGAGGCCCTGCTGGATAAAAATCAGGAATAATACGATTACTCCCAGATTTCCAAGCAGCCCCAGTTCCTCGCCGATAATGGAAAAGATAAAATCGGTATGCGCCGCGGGAAGATAAAATAACTTTTGCTGCGAATGCCCCAGCCCCCTGCCGAAAACACCTCCCGAACCGATCGCGATCTGCGACTGGATAATCTGAAAACCCATCCCCTTGGGGTCAAGCCAGGGGTTTAAAAAAGCCAGGATCCTCGCCCGGCGGTAAGGAACGCTGAAAACCAGGAAATAAAGCGCCGGCAGGCTGCAAAGAATCAGGTTTAAGATATATTTCCCTCTTGCCCCGGCGATAAAAAGCATCGTGAGCACCACCACGCTCAAGGCAATTACCGTGCCGAGGTCCGGCTGCAGAAGTATCAGTAAAGCTACCACCCCCAGCATGCAGATCGCCGGCGTAAACCCCTCCAGCAGCATCTTGATCTTATCCTCCTTGCGGGAGATAAAGTCGGCGATGTAAACAATTAAAGCGAGGTTGGCAAACTCCGAAGGCTGGAAACTGATAAATTTAAACCTGAACCAGCGCTGGGCCCCGGAGACTTCCCGGCCCAGGCCGGGAACCAGGACCAGGACTAAAAGCGCCAGGGCAAGCCAGATCATATGGTGCGCGTGTTTCTTAAGGAAATGGTAATCGACGATCATCGCCAGGAATGCCAGCGCCACCCCGGCGAACAGGAAAAACAGGTGCCTCCTTAAAAAATAAAAACTATCCCCATACCTCTCCCAGGCGTAAATACTGGAGGAACTGTAAATCATCACGATACCGACACAAACCAGGATTACCGATACCGTAAGCAGGTTGATACGCGTGGTCCTAACCATTAACCAGAGCCTCCCGGTTCAAGAGGTCCGCGACAATCTTTTTAAAAACCCTTCCCCGCTGCTCATAATCCGTGAACATGTCGTAACTGGAACACATCGGAGAAAAAAGCACGCAATCCCCGGGCCCGGCGGCGCGGTAAGCCTCTGTTACCGCCTCTTCCAGAGAAGCGGCCTTGACCACGGGAAACCCTCCGACGCCAAGATCGGAGGCGATGATATCGCGCGCCTCCCCGATCAACACCGCATATTTCACTTTTCCTTCCGCCTCTTTCAGGATAACACGGTAATCTATACCCTTATGCCTCCCCCCCGCGATCAGGATGACCGGACGTTTGATGTTGCTGATCGCCCAGACCGCCGAATCGGCGGTAGTAGCCTTGGAGTCATTAATAAATGTTACGCCCCGGGTCTCCCCGACCTCTTCCATGCGGTGCTCGATCCCTTTAAACCCCGCAAAGACCTTTTCGTAA
>JAQTRM010000005.1:0-3458 GCA_028711825.1 Candidatus Omnitrophota bacterium
TCCTGGTCATAATTCACCGCGGTGATCGGATAGGGGATACAGATCCCTTCGCGCAGATAACGCTGGTGCAGCCTTTTGATAAACTCGTGCTTGATAAGATACTGCCCGACAAACTCCTTGGACCTCAGGATCACCGTAAATTTTATTCCGGAATCCCCGAAAGTATGATAACGGATAAACGGTTCAAAATACTCCACCCCGCAGCATACCTCCTTCATCACGGTTTTAGCTACTTCTACCGTAACCTTCTCCACTCTTTCCAGGTCGCTTTTATAATGCACCCCGATCTCGACCAGAACCGCCGTTTCCTTGTCCGGCAGTGAATAATTGGTAATCACCGCCTTATTTAATTTATCGTTGGGGATAATGATAATATTGTTATCGAGTTTTTTGATCTTGGTCGAACGCCAGTTGATATCCGCCACATACCCGTCCTCCCCCGTCTCAAGCTTCACGTAATCGCCTACCCGGATCTGTTTAGCGATAGAGATATGAAAACCCGCGAAAAGGTTCGAAAGGGTATCCTGCAGCGCCAGGGCTACCGCCAGGCCGCCCACCCCCAGAGTCGCCAATATCGGGGCGATCGATATCCCAAGGCTGTTAAAAATTACCAGGATGCCGATGGAAAAAACACAGATCCGCGCGATGTTCTGGGTAAAGCTGGTCATCGGCAGGTCCGAGTCCATACGGGAAGCGTAAATCTTGATCGCACCCGAAAGCAGGTTGGCGATGGAAAAGACGACCGCCGCCATGCCGAGAACGATCATACTCTTGCTCATTACCGAAATGATATTTTCCGGAAGCTTGGAAAATTGCAGGGCGAAGTATAAACTTAAAATCAAACAAAGGATCAGCACCGGAGTGCGAATCGACTGCAGGATCACATCATCCAGCTGGGCGGAGGTTTTCCGGGCCCAGCCCAGGAAACGGTTTAAGACCAGTTTTTTCACCACCAGGGCGACAAACAACACGATCAGAAATATCACCAGCGGCATAAACATTTCAGCGTAAGCGGAAAACTTTGCCAGCACCTCTTTTTCCATCATGCCCCCAATTTAAACCTTCTTCAAAGAAACCAGTTCATTGATAATATTAGCCGCCCAGCGGTAAATATTATTCTCCGCGATCACCTTGCGCATGTTCTCCATGCGCCGGCGTTTTTCCTCCAGCGGCATCTGGATCGCCAGCCGGATGCTGTCGGCAAAATCTTCGATCGAATAAGGATTGATCAGTATCGCGTCGGTCAACTCGCGCGAGGCGCCGGTAAACTGGCTCAGGATCAATGCCCCCGAAAGGTCTTCCTTCTCGGCGACATACTCCTTGGCAACCAGATTCATCCCGTCATGCAGGGAACTCACGATACAAATATCGGCAATCCGGTAATAAGGCTGGATATCATTCTGTGAAAAATGTTTTTTCAGGTAAATAATAGGCTTCCAGTTGCCCTCGACATGCTTCCAGTTTATCTTGTCCACCAGCTCATCAATCTCACCGATCAGGTCATGGTAACGTTTGATATGCGTACGGCTGGGGGCGGCAAGCTGGATAAAAACGAATTTTTTCTTGTATTCGGGATATTTATCCAGGAATTTATCGATCGCCAGGAACCTTTCCACAATCCCCTTGGTATAATCGATGCGGTCCACCCCTACCGCCACAATCTCATGCTCCAGCTCAAGTTCCTCTTTCAGTTTCTCCATCTGCCTTAATGGATCGACTTTAAAAGCGCTGCCGGACGAAGGCATGCTGATGCTAATCGGGAAAGACCGCACAAAAGTTTCTTTTCCGGAACGCACCACGCTGAATTTCTCGGTATCCACGCGGGATTCAAGCAGGCGGTTGGCGGTATCCAGGAAGTTATTGCAATGGTTCTGGACATGAAAACCGATAAGATCGCACCCCAGCATTCCCTCTAAAATCTCATTCTGGTAAGGGCAAATCATAAAAGCTTCAGGGGTAGGCCAGGGAATGTGCCAAAAAAGCGCGATCTTGGCATCCGGGCGTTTATCTTTAATCATCTTCGGCAGCAGGGTAAAATGGTAATCCTGGACAAAAATAAAAGGCTGGCTGGAAGGCAGTTCGCTCAACAGGCTGTCGGCGAATTTCTGGTTTACCTCTTTATACATCTGCCAGTCGGATTCTTTAAAAACCGGGCGGGTATGCGTATTATGGCATAACGGCCAGAGCCCTTCATTGGAAAAACCGTAATAATACCCTTCCTCTTCCTCCTTGCTCAACCAGACCCTTTTCAGGATATAACGGTTATCCTCCGGAGGAACCCCGAGCTTATCCTTGGAATTGACGAATTTACGGTCGGCATTACCGCTTCCGTGGGCGACCCAGGTCCCGCCGCAGGCCGAAAGTATCGGATGTATCGCGGTGACCACCCCGCTTGCCGGGCGGATACACCGGGCCTTACCGGTATGGTCGTCGAAAACATGCATGAACGGCTCGCGGTTGGAAACCACAAACAATGAGTTATCCCCGAATTTAGCGTGGATAAGGTCCTTGAGCTTGGCTTCCGTCCACAGTTCTTCTTTCTGCACCCTGAGATGCGCCTGGTCGGAAATGGTGCGGCGGGCCACCCGGATACTTAAAGCAACCTGCTCCACTTCGCTGATCAACTTTCCGAATTCGCCCTTTTCCGCGAAAGGCCGCAGCTTATCGATATCACCCCTCTGAAAATGCATGAACCATTGTGTCAGGCGGCGCACAGGTTTGATAAAAATCTGGCGCTGGATAAGGAGCGCAACCAAAAGGATAAGCAGGATAAGCGAAATCGAAGCGACACTTATCTTTTTCCAGAGCTCGGTAAGAGTGGTAAACATATAAGAGGTATCATAGATCACCTCCACCATGCCCAGGACACCGCCCTCGTCATCCAGGACCGGCATCACATAGCTGTATACGGAATACTCGTTGAATTTTTCCAGGGCCCCGCGGGGAATTTTTGAAGAAAGGACTTCTTTAAGGTCGGAGCGTTCGCGCTGTTTAAGGTCGGAAAACCGTTCGGTAACCGCCAGGATCTTCCCTTCCTTGTCATAGATAACGCAGCCTTGCAGCCTCTCCCTCTTTTGGAAGCCGTCAACCAGGCGGTTAGCCTGTTTTAAATCGTTATTGGCCAGAATATACCTGGCGGACAACTCCAGGCTTTCGTCTACCGAGCGCGCTTTTCTCTTCAGGTCATCCATCAGCTTCTCTTCGGTGAAACGCGCTTGGATGATCCCTGAAGCGGTAAACCCCAGGGCTACCAGGATCAGGATCGGCAGGATAAACAAAAGGATTCTTTTCATCGGTTAGACTCTTCTCCTGTCGTAAATTGCTAAAATGATAACCGTATCCGGAAAAATTCCCGCAAAGCTATTTTTATTGCCGGTTTAGAACTTTTCTTTATTATAACACTTTTATGGGATACCTCAAGTGATATACGTCAAACAATTTCAGTCATCAGCTGTCAG
>JAQTRM010000005.1:3558-34136 GCA_028711825.1 Candidatus Omnitrophota bacterium
GCTGAAAGCTAAAACACATCTCTCCTTGACAATATCGGATTTTCCGATATACTTATTTAAATTAAGTATTTTACCACTTATAATCGATGCTTTAAAAAACGGCCCATTAAAAGGAGTTTGAAAATGATTAAGAAATGCGCAATCTGCGAAAAAAGCTCACTTCAAGGCAAGGTGTTATCCAGAAAAGGCCAGTATAAGTCCAAAGGCGGAACAGGTTCCAAGATCGCCCGCTGGTCAAAGAGAAAATTTCTCGCCAACCTTCAAAAAGTTAATATCATGGTTGACGGCACGACAAAAAAAGTCTTTATCTGCGCCAAATGCATCAAAAAAGGCTCTTTCAAGAAGGTCGCCCCCAAGATCAAAGCCTCTATTTAAGAAAAATATCCTTAACTTCCAGGATAATCGATTCTTCGCCGCGCCAGCTGTCAATCTTCGGAGTATAAATAAGATCGAAAGATTCCGCTTTTATCAGGCTTTCTTTCAACTGGCTCATTCCGAAAGCGATCGCCTCGAAAGTGAACGCTCCGTCGGTTACCCAGAACTTCAGGGTACCGCGGTTAAGCAATCGCAGCTGGCTTTTCAGTTTCAGGTTACGGCTGTAAAATAGCGGTTCGGGGTTGGCCATCCCGAAAGGTTCAAGCCCCTCAAGCTCCCTGCATAAAGAAGCGTTCAAATCCCCCAAAGGAACCTCCAGGTCGATATCCCTGATAGGAAAAAGGTCTTCCAACTTCAGCCGGTCGCTGGCGAGCTTATTAATACTCTTCCTGAATTCATCGATATTATCCCTGGTAATCGTGATCCCGGCTGCGTGGGCGTGTCCGCCGAAACTATTCAGGAGATCTTTGGAAGCCATCAAGGCGTCGAAAAGATGAAAATTCCTGATGGAGCGCGCCGAACCTTTGCACAAATTATCCGTAAGCGAGATCACTACCGCCGGCCGGTAGAACCTGTCCACCAGTTTGGAAGCCACGATCCCCAAAACACCCTGGTGCCAGTCTTCCTTGGCGATCACGATAACCTTGTCTTTCTTGAAGTTTACCTGCCGGTTAATCAAATCTTCCGCCTCTTCCAGTATTTTGCTTTCCACCTTCTGGCGCTGGCGGTTGAACGTTTCCAGTTCCTCCGCCAATTTTGCTGCCTCTGCCGCGTCCTGAGAACTTAAAAGCTTTAAAGAAAGTTCGGCATGATCCAGCCGTCCGGGGGCATTCAGGCGGGGTGCGATAATAAAACTTACATAAGTAGCGTTGAATTTCTTATTCCCGATCCCCGCTTTATCGATCAAAACGCGTAAACCTGCCCTGGCGGTCTGCGGAAGGCATGCCAGCCCTTCTTTAACCATAATCCTGTTCTCGCCGGTCAAAGGCACGCTGTCGGCAATCGTACCGAGGGTAACCAGGTCCAGGTCTTCCTTTAAAAGCGAACCTGCCAGGGCCTGGGCGAATCGATACGATACTCCCACCCCGGCTAAATCACGGTAAGGATAACCGGAATGTTTGGTCTTGGGATTAATAATACAGGAAGCTGCCGGCAGAGAATTATCCTGCGGCTCATGGTGGTCCGTGACGACCACGTCGATATTCTCCCTGCGCAGCGCCGCGATCTCCCGGTGATTGGCGATGCCGCAATCGGCGGTAATTACAAGTTTTACCCTGTTTTCTACCGCCATCCGCACCGTCTCCGGATTTAATCCATAACCTTCTTTGACGCGGTGCGGAATACGGTAAGCCACATCCGCTCCTATCCCGGCAAGGGTATTCTTAAGCAAAACGGTGCTGGTTATCCCATCGACATCAT
Source organism: Candidatus Omnitrophota bacterium (assembly GCA_028711825.1). Taxonomy (GTDB): domain Bacteria; phylum Omnitrophota; class Gorgyraeia; order Gygaellales; family Profunditerraquicolaceae; genus UBA6249. Next base: position 5,353 of record JAQTRM010000005.1, read on the forward strand.
AATCGCCGAAAACCATGATCTTTTCGCCGCGGTCCACGGACTTTCTGACCAGCCCCACCGCCTTGGGCATATCCGAAAACAATTGCGGCCCGGAAAGATCGCCTAAGGACGCTTTAAGAAAACTGCGAGCGGCATCGGGAGCGGTTATCCTGCGGTTAATCAAAATCTGGGCCAGGATCCTGGAAATACCCAATTCCCTGACAAGTTGATTCTGCAGGGAAATGTTGGGAACGGCAAGTTTTAAAATTGAATTGGACGGCATATTTTAATAGTTTTGCGCCTGCCGGAAGCAGACGGTAAAAGAAGTTTCGCAAAATCAATTCCCGACCGCCCCGGTCTTCAAGACCGGAGTTTATTTCTGAATTGATACTCAAGCTGCTTTCATCACCGGCCTTCAAGAGCCAGGGGTTTTAAAGCAGCGAACGTATAAAAAACCTGTTCCAGGCTTTTATGGACTTACATCTTTTCCGGACGGCTTATCCCCAGCAGTTCCAGGCCCAAGGAAAGAACGATCTTGGCCCCTTTGATGAGGCCCAGGCGGGCGGAAGTCAAATCCGGGTCCTGGTTCAGGACCCGGTGCAGGTCGTAAAATTTATGGAAACTTTCGGACAATTCCTGCAGGTATACCGTAAGCATATAAGGATCAGTGGTTATCCGGCAGATATCGAGCGTCGTTTGGAATTCCAGAAGCTTTTTAATCAGGCCAAGCTCCTCTTTTTCTTTAAGCCTGGAGAAATCTATCTTTTCGCTGTCCCCCTCCGGGACACTGCGCAGGATACTGCAGATCCGGGCGTGGGCATATTGCACGTAAAAAACCGGGTTTTCCGCGCTTTGTTTCTTGGCGATCTCAAGATCAAAATCCAGATGGCTGGATGTCCGCCGCATCAGAAAGAAAAAACGCGCCGCATCCGCGCCTACTTCATCGAGGACCTCGCGCAGGGTTATATACTGTCCGCGCCGGGTAGACATCTGGACCGGCTGCCCGTTACGAAAGATCGTCGCCAATTGCACGATTACCACTTCCAGATCTTTAGGGTCGTGCCCGAAAGCCTCCACCGCCGCTTTGATGCGCGGAATATATCCGTGATGGTCCGGGCCCCAGAGGTTGATCAGGCGGCTGAAACCGCGGATAAATTTATCATGATGATAGGCGATATCCGGAGCCAGATAAGTCTGGCTTCCGTCGCTTTTGATAATCACGCGATCCTTGTCGTCGCCAAAGGCGCTGGATTTAAACCAAACCGCCCCGTCCTGTTCATACAAGAACCCTTTTTCTTTCAGGATCCTGAAGGCTTCATCGATTTTGCCGCTTGCGGACAATTCTTTCTGAGAATACCAGCAGTCAAAATGAACCCCGAAATCATCCAGTTCCCGCTTAATGATATCAAGGATATATCCGCCCGCGAAATCCCCCAGCGCATCTTCCGGTATTTTACGTTCCGCGGCGATTTTGGCGATCTCATAAATATAATCGCCCTGGTAATAATTCTCCGGAAAATCCGGTTTCTCCCCCCGGAGCTCCTTCATCCTGAGGAGAACCGAAGCGCCCAGGATATTGATCTGATTCCCCTCGTCGTTAAGATAATATTCGCGCTGAACCTGAAATCCCGAAAAGGATAAGATATTGGCAAGACAGTCGCCTACCGCGGCCTGGCGCGCATGCGCCACCGATAAAGAACCGGTGGGATTGGCGCTCACGAATTCAATCAGGACCTTCATCCCCTTCCCCGCCGCGCCGCTTAACGCCTCTTTACCGCGGACAAGGATATTTTTAAGTTCGCCGTAAAAATATTCATCCTGAAGGTAAAAGTTTATGAATCCGGCGCCTTCAACCTTCACCTGACTTACCAGGCGCGCCATTTCCGGGAAAGCGGCGATCTTTTCGCGGATAAGAAATACAAGATCCCCGGCGACATCGCGGGGAGGGCGTTTGAGGGGTTTGCTTAATTTCAGGGCGATATTGGTGCTCAAATCACCGAAACGCCGGTCTTTGGGAAAATCTAAAAATACCTCCCCGCCGAACCCTTCGGGAAACTCCGCACCCGCCAGACAGCTTCTGACTAAATCAAGCAAATCTTCCTGAATATCTTTGGACATTTTTAAATCCCGCGCAAAAATCCCTCCGGCTTTAATCCGGGGGACCGATGCTCTTTATGTTTTCTGTTTAGGAAGGAACCCCCGGGGTTGCTTTACGGGCTCCGTTTAGATCTCGGTTGGCGCAAAAACAGGCAAGATTAGCGCTTAGGGGCAATGATCCTCACCTTTTTGGCGTCGGACCAAAGCCCCTCTAAAGAATAAAACTCCCTCACCGGTTTATAGAAGACGTGGGCGATTACGCTTAAGTAATCCAGGGCGACCCAGCCCGATTCGTCATTCGGGGAAACTTTAGAGAGAGATTTTATTTTAAGATTTTCCAGATCTTCCCGTATCGCCTGGGCGATAGCGACCGTGTGTCTAAAAGAATTACCGCTGGCGATCACAAAATAATCGCAGAACCCCGCGACCTTGGAAACATCCAGGATAACGACCTTTTCGGCCTTCTTAGACTTGGCGGCCCAGGCAATACGTTGCGCTAGTTGTTTCGAGTTTATCTTAAGCTCCTTCTATGGAATTACTTGGCTTTTCCTAAAATTTTATACATTCCGGTTCCACAATCGGGACATTTACCCTTGACCGCCGGGCGGCCGTTTTTCATGGTTACCTTCTGCTCATCCTTCATTGTTTTCTTGCCTTTGCATTTCACACAATATCCCGTTTCTGCCATCTGCTCCTCCTTTTTATGCTACATGCAGGTTGCTATTGTTGTTAATTCTAGCACACCGGTTTTTGGCTGTCAATACAACTTATGTCAGCTTTCAGCTATCAGCTATCAGCTATCAGCAAGAACAAAATCCCCACAACTCGTAATTTAAGGCAGAACCATTTCTGTGAACTGTCAACTGTGAACTGTGAACAGCCAACTTAAGCTCGGCCTTCATAAGATGCCCCGGGAGCTTGTTTCTTTTCCCGCCGGCCCCTTTTAGGCGGAGTATTCTCTTCAATCTCCCCCACAATCTCCTCCAGAAGGTCTTCGAGAGTTACCAGGCCCAGGGCCTGCTTATTTTTATCCGTGATAATGGCAATCTGTATCTTTTCCGCCTGGAATTTCCGGAGCATCTCGCTCACCTGCATTGAAGCGGGGACAAGGCATGCCCCATGAACAAGATCCTGCAGCAGGAACAAGCCTTTTTCGCGCAGGACATAAAGAAGATCGCGCGCATAAATTATGCCGACGATATTGTCCTTGCTTTTTTCGTATACCGGAAGGCGGGCGTGCCCCTCTTCCACAAAGATATTCAATAAATCCTCGGAATTGGTATTGATATCTACCGCCACAATTTTATCCTTGGGCACCATCACGTCGGAAAGCTTGGTATCCCCGAACTCGAATATCCGCTGGAACATCTTGCGCTCATCTTCGCTTAAAACCCCCTCTTCCCGCCCAACCTCAATCATCGTTTTAAGCTCTTCAACCGTGACCAGAGGGGATCTCTTCATTTCCGGCCCGATTTTAAAAATCTTCAGGATAAAATTACTGATCCCGATAAAAACCGCAATAAAAGGCTTAAAGATCACCAGCACCACTTCCATTATGGGGGCGGTAATTAAAGAAACTTTTTCCGCGTGTTTTGCGGAAAATATTTTGGGGGTTACTTCGCAGAAAATAAGCAGCACCAGGGTCGTGGCGAAAGTTGAAACCAGCACCCCCCAATGATAACCGTAGATCTGGACAAATACCCCGGTTACGATCGAGGAAATGGCGATATTCACCAGGTTGTTCCCGATCAGGATCGCCGCGATCACTTTATCGAGCCTGGCAACCAGACGCTGGACGCTTTTGGCGCGCTTAACCCCCTGCTGCAGCATATGGCGCAGACGGATCTTGCTTAACCCGATCATCGCGGTTTCGGAAGCGGAAAAAAAGAAAGAAACCGCCAGCAATATCAGCAATATCAGAAAAATTATCATTTTTATTCCAGATTTAACCTGCGGTAGATCATTTTTTCGTCTTTTGCCGGGGGTCCGATAAGGGCAAGATTGAGCAGTCCGGGCTTAAAGATGCTCCCGGCCAACAAACGGAGATCCCCGCGGGAAACATTTTTTACCGCCTGGGCAACCTGCGAGAAAGAAAAAACCTTGTCCAGGCAGCTGACGCTTTCACCCATCCAAAGCATATCCTCCATGGTATCCTCCAGGGCCAGGCTTAACTGGCCGAGGTAAAAATCCTTGGCGCGCCGGAACTCCCCTTCGGAAACCAGGGATTTTTTCACCTTCTCGAGTTCGCGCAAGACAAGGTCCAGGCATTCCGGGACTTTACGGTTATCGATCCCGGCGTGCACCACGAATGCGCCGGTATCATGGTAACGCTTGAGGCCCGTCCCTATTTCATAAGCCAGACCGTTCTTTTCGCGGACCTCGTTGAAAAGACGGCTGGACATATTCGCGCCCAGGATAATATGCAGGAGCGAAAGAGCGTGCCTCGCCGGATCGTCGCGCCTTAAAGCGTGAAAACCTAAAGCCATATGGGTTTGTTCGGTGTCTTTATGAAAAATCTTCAGTTGCGGCCTGGCTTGAGACTGGCGGGCGGAGGAAAAAGTATTCGGAGTAAACCCGGCAAGCGGGGAAAAGATATCGTCTATTTTCCGGAAGAAAGAACTGTAATCCAGCAGCCCGGATGCGCTGACCACGATATTTGCGGGCGTGTAATGTTTTTTTTGGAAATATCTCAGAGAGTCGCGGTTGATATTATTTACGGTCTCCACCGTCCCGATCACCGGCGAACCGAGCGGCTGCTCCGGCCAGAGCAACTCATCCAGCAATTCATTGACATAGCTCTGCGGGAGGTCGCGGTACATCTTCAGTTCCTCCAGCACCACCGTTTTTTCCTTACGAATATCCGAAGCCTTCAGGGAAGGATTGACCACCATATCCGTCAGGATATCCAGGGCTGCGGGGAGATGGCGGTGAGGGATCTTAACCAGATAACAGGTATGTTCTTCGGAGGTAAAACCGTTAAGCGAACCTCCTACCCCTTCGATCGATTCCTTGATCTTCCGGCAGGAATACCCCCGGCTGCCCTTAAAAAGCAGGTGTTCCAGGAAATGCGAAATTCCTTTTTCCCCGGGCGTTTCATAGCGGCTTCCGATATTGATCCAGACTCCTAACGAAGCGGATTGCGCGTAATCCAGGCGCCGGGCGGCCACCCTTAAACCGTTATCAAGTTTAAATCTTTTTTGCATTTAACCTTCCCGTAAAGGCGCCGACATTCTTTACCAGTCCGCTCCGTCCGATATTCTCCCGGATCCGGGCGACAATCGCGCTGCCCACGATAACCCCGTCGGAGAACTTACCTACCGCCTCGACCTGAGAGGCGCTGGAGATCCCGAAACCTACGCAAACCGGGCAGGGAGAAACCCTTCTCACCTCCGTCAATTTCGATTTCAGATCCGCCGGAAGGCGCTTGCGGCTTCCGGTTACGCCTGTCAAAGACACATAATATACAAAACCGCGCGCGGAATTCAACACCTTCCTCATCCGTTCCGGGGAACTGGTGGGCGCGATAAAACAAATATTCGCCAGGTCTTTATGCCGCGTGCAGCTCCGGAGATTACCCGCCTCTTCGTAAGAAAGATCTGGAATGATCACCCCGTCCACTCCGGCATCAACGGCTTTATCAACAAAAACCTTCTCGCCAAAACAAAAAACCGGGTTATAGTAAGTCATCAGGCAAATCGGGATTTCCGTTTTCCGGCGGAGGCGTTTAACCAGCTCCAGGATCTTCGGAAGGTTTACGCCGCGCTTCAGGGCGTAGACCGAAGCCTCCTGAATCACCGGTCCGTCGGCAAGCGGATCAGAAAAAGGCACTCCCAACTCCACGATATCAACCCCGTTTTTTTCCAGTTCGAGGACCAAATGATAAGTAGTCTCAAGGTCCGGATAGCCGGCGGTAATAAACGCGATAAAGGCTTTCCGGCCGTCTTTTTTTAAATTTTTGAATTTTAAATCGATCCTATTCATGCAAATCCTTATCCCCTCTGCCGGAAAGGCAAACCACCACCACCGCATCTTTCCTGACCGCGCGTCCGGTTTTACGCAGATAAGCGATAGCGTGCGCCGATTCCAGCGCCGGGATGATACCTTCGCAAGAAGCAAGCAGTTTAAACCCTTCCAGGGCCTCCCGGTCGGTAACCGAAACATAAAGCGCCCGACCGATATCCTGATAATACGCGTGTTCCGGCCCGACCCCCGGATAGTCCAGACCCGCGGCAACCGAATAGGCGTTTCTGATCTGGCCGAATTTATCTTCCAGTACCTTGGATTTAGAACCATGCAGGATTCCGGTAGAACCGCCCCCCAAACTCGCCGAATGTTTCCCGGAAGACAAACCCAGTCCCGCGGCTTCCACCCCGATCATTTTTACTTTCTTGTCCCGGAAAAAAGGATGGAAAAGCCCGATGGCGTTGCTGCCCCCTCCAACGCATGCCACCAGATAATCCGGCAGGCGTCTTTCCTTTTTAAGAACCTGCGTTTTTACCTCCCTGCCGATCACGCTCTGAAAATTACGCACTATTTCCGGATAAGGCTGCGGACCGGCAACCGTTCCAATCACATAATGCGTATGGCGCACATTTGTCACCCAATCCCGCAACGCTTCCGTCATGGAGTCTTTCAAAGTCCCCGTCCCGCTCTTAACGCTGATTACGCGGGCTCCCAGCAGTTTCATACGCATCACATTCAACGCCTGCCGGTGAATATCTTCTTCCCCCATATAGACATCGCAGCTTAACCCGAACAAAGCCGCTACCGTAGCGGTAGCCACCCCATGCTGGCCCGCACCGGTTTCGGCGATCAGCCTTTTCTTGCCCATCCTGACCGCCAGGAGAACCTGGCCCAGGGTATTGTTGATCTTATGCGCTCCGGTATGCAAAAGATCTTCTCTTTTCAGGTAAACTCTTTTGATCCCCAGCGCCCGGCTTAAATTTTTTGCCTCATAAAGCGGGGTTGGACGCCCGGCGTATTCAGAAAAGTAATAATCAAGTTCTTTCAGGAATTTAGGGTCGCGCCGGGCCAGGGCGTATTCCGCCGTCAACTCATCCAAAGCGTAGATCAGGGTCTCAGGAACAAACCTGCCGCCGTAAACCCCGAAATGCCCATTTTTATCCGGTATATTTTTTTTCATCAACATTCCTTATCAGTAGGGGTAAATCTCCCGGTAATCCTTCGATGAATCGCCGCTTAAAAAATCCCTGAAGATCCTGCTTCCTTTCTCCAGGTTCTCAAACATCTCCTGCGTGCCGCCGAAATTATTAAAAGGCATGCTGAAATGCCAAAGGTTGGCGCGCGTCGCCATCATACGGCACATCGCCTTCTCCAGCATAAAAGAAGAAAAATAAATTAAAATAACACAACCCAGAATAAATACCGCCAGGGCGCTGAAACACCCCCAGAGGCATCCTGCCGCCTTGTTCCTTTTTTTTAGGAATTCACCGCAATGCCTGCATTTTATCGCTTCATCACGGATCTCTTCGGCGCAAAAAGGACATTTTTTCATGCCCGGAACCCTCTTTTCGCGGCTTTGATAAAACTTGCGACCTTACGGAGATCCTTCCTGCCCGGAAAGTATTCCAGCGAACTCGACGCATCAACCCAATCCGGGCGCAGGGTCTTGATCGCGCCTGACACATTGCCCGGGTTTAATCCTCCGGACACAAAAACAACAGCATTAATTTTACCCGCTTGGGCCAATATTTTCCAGTTAAATTTTTTTCCCGACCCGCCGAAAGAAGCGCCGCAGGAGGCGTCAAAAAGATACCCCCATGCCTTATAGCGGTTTACCCCCTTAAGATCCTCCGGGGTTCCCAGCCGAAAGGCCTTTACCACTTTAAACCCCTTGAACTTCCGGCAATAGGCGGGCGTCTCGTTACCGTGAAACTGCAGGATATCCAGGCCGCAGGAAGCGGCGATCTTTTTAACTTTCCCGGCCTTCTCGTCGACAAATACCCCGGCCCGCATGATATTTTTCGGCAGGATAAGTGAAATCTTCGCGGCATCCTCCGGGCTGATACGGCGCGGGCTTTTACGGTAAAAAACAAAACCAACCGCGTCGGCCCCGGAAATAAAACTCGCCAGGGCATCCTCAAGATTAGTAATCCCGCAAACCTTTACTTTTACCACCCCATAACCTCTTCAACCTTATTTTTAATGTCGTGCGATGCCATAAATACCGTGCCGACCAATACCGCCGAAGCGCCCAGGATCTTCAAGAATAGGACGTCTTGCGCGTTTTTAATCCCGCTTTCCACCACGATCGTCTTATCCTTCGGGATAAGGGTAAATAATTTTTCGGTGGTTTTAAAATCGACCTCCAGGGTGCGTAAAGAACGGTTATTGATCCCGACCACCTGGACAGTTTTTAAACTTAGGACTTTCTTTAATTCTTTCTCATCGTGCACTTCAACCAGATAATCCATGCCGAGGTGTTCGGCAACCTGCATACATTCGACTAATTTATCCTTGGTAAGGAGGTCGGCGATAAAAAGCACGGCGTCAGCCCCCAGGTAACGCGATTCATAAACCTGGTAACTCTCCAGTATAAAATCTTTCCTCAAGACCGGGACGGTAGTAACGTTTTTGACTACTTCCAGGTAGGAAGGGCTGCCGTTAAAAAAATCCTCTTCTGTCAGCACGGAAATTGCCTGCACCCCCACCTCCTGATAAATACGGGCAATTCCTTCGGGGTTAAAATCCTGCCGGATGAGGCCGCTTGAAGGCGAAGCCTGTTTGATCTCGGCGATCAAAGAAATCTGCTTCGGTTTGCTGATCGCCTCCTTAAAAGGACGGGGAGCGGACAGGTCGGCGATGCGGACAACCAGCTCCTCCTGGCTGATTTGCTGTTTGGCCGCGAGGATCCTTTCTTTTTTCTTTGCCACGATCTGTTTTAAAACATCGGTCTTGGCCATCTTATTGAGAATACTCCTTTAACAGTTGAAGTTTCTTAAGCGCCGCCCCGGAATCGATAGACTCCCGGGCCGCCTCCAGCCCCTCGGCAATCGTCGCGGCCTTATCCGCCGCGTATATCGCGCATGCTGAATTTAATAAAACCGCGTCCCGGCGGCTGCCTTTTCCGGCATGCAGGATTTCCATGGCAATCTCGGCGTTTTTCCTGGCATCCCCCCCTTCCAGTTCGCGGGGGTCTGCCCTGCGGATACCGAAATCTTCCGGGGATATCAGGTAATCCCGGAGCTCGCCCGAACGCGCTTCGGTAACAAAAGTCTTGCCGGTAATCGTAACTTCATCCAGGCCGTCTTCACCGTGCACCACCAGGATATGTTTTGACCCCAGATTGCCTAAGACCTCCGCCAGGGGCCTTACCCACTGCGCCGAATACACCCCGATCAGCTGGTTGGTGGCGCGCGCCGGGTTGATCAAAGGCCCCAGGATATTGAATATCGTCTTGCGGGCGATCTGTTTCCTGGCCGGCATCACATGGCGCATCGCCAAATGCAGGCTGGGGGCGAATAAAAACGCGATCCCGATCTCCTCGAGGCATTTCTTGATCTTCGAATGGTCCATCTGGATCTTAACCCCTAAAGCCTCCAGGAGATCCGCGCTCCCGCATTTGCTGGACGCCGAACGGTTGCCGTGTTTTGCCACCGTTACCCCGGCGCCTGCGGCTACCAGGGCGGTAATAGTGGAAATATTAAAAGTGCCTTTTTTGTCCCCTCCGGTGCCGCAGGTATCCAGGATATTAGGCCTGTCGACGATGATCGGCTCCACGCATTTAAGCATGATATTTACCGCCGCGGTAAGCTCCTCCACCGTCTCCCCTTTATCGTTGAGAGAAGTCAAGAACGCTACGATGTCGGCGGTATCAACCACCCCGCTCAGGATCTCACGCATCGCCTGCTGCATCTGGCCGCAAGAAAGATCTTTCTTGTCAAGAAGTTGTTTAACCAGGTCTCCGATCATCTCTGCCTGATAAAATTCTCCAGCATCATCTTGCCGTTCTGGGTCAGGATGGATTCCGGGTGAAACTGCACCCCCCAGAGCGGATACCTCTTATGCTTTAAACCCATAATCTCCCCTTCCCTGGTCCAGGCGGTGATCTCCAGGCAATCCGGAAGATTTTTTTTCTCTACCAGCAGGGAATGGTAACGCGTCGCCGAAAATGGATTGGGCAGGTTTTTAAAGATACCCTTCTTGTTATGGTAAATCTTCGATGTCTTTCCGTGCATTAACCTGCCGGCGCGCACGATCTTTCCCCCGAAACAATACCCGATCGCCTGATGCCCCAGACAAACCCCGAGGATCGGAACCTCCCCGCAAAGTTCCCGGATTACCGCGCAGGACACCCCCGCGTCCTCCGGCCTGCCCGGCCCCGGGGAGACGACAATCTTCTGCGGTTTAAGCTTCCGGATCTCTTCCACCGTAAGAGCGTCGTTCCGGTAAACCACAACCCGCTGACCCAGCTCCCCCAGGTACTGCACCAGGTTGTAAGTAAAAGAATCGTAATTATCGATCATCAGGATCATTCTTTTTCTCTCCAAACTTTCGCGCCCAGGTTAATTAATTTTTCTTCAATAGACTCATACCCCCGCTCCAGATGGTAAATCCTGGAGATCGAAGTATTACCGCGCGCGGATAAACCCGCCAGGACAAGCCCGGCGGAAGCGCGCAGGTCGCTTGCCATTACGGGGGCCCCGGAAAGTTTTTTTACCCCTTCGACTATCGCGTGCGGCCCTTCTCTCTGGATATGCGCCCCCATACGGTTAAGCTCGGCGACATGCATGAACCTGTCCGGGTAAATCTTCTCGGTGATCAGGCTGATCCCGGGGGTAACCGACATCAGACTCATCATCTGCGCCTGCATATCGGTAGGAAAACCGGGATAAGGAAGAGTGGTGATATTAACCGGCTTGAGCCTTCTTGTTCCTCTGGCCCTTAAAATACCGTCCCGGTGTTCCAGCGCCGCTCCCGCCTCGCTCAATTTATCGATCAACGCGCCGAGATGCTGATATTGCACGTTTTTTACCAGGATATCCCCGCCGGTGATCAAAGCCGCCAGGATCATCGTCCCGGCCTCAATGCGGTCGGGGATAATGGTGTGCGCCGCCCCGTGCAGGTGTTTTACCCCTTCGATCTCGATTACCGGTGTGCCGTGGCCCTTGATCTTGGCGCCCATCTTGATCAGGAATTCCGCAAGGTCCGCCACCTCCGGCTCGCAAGCCGCCGATTCGATAGTAGTCTTGCCTTTCGCCAGGACCGCCGCCATCATCACGTTATCGGTAGCCAGGACCGAAGAACCGTAAATTCCTCCCAGATAAATATAAGAACCGCGTAAGTTCCCGGCACGGGCGATCACGTAACCCGAATCGATACTGATATCGGCTCCCAGGGCGCTGATCCCTTTAAGGTGCAGGTCAACCGGGCGCACTCCGATCACGCATCCTCCGGGCAGGGAAACCTTGGCTTTTTTCAGCTTTCCTAAAAGCGGGCCCAAAACACAGAAAGAAGCGCGCATCGTGGAAACCAGCCGGTATTCGGCAAAATGGCTGTGAAACTTGCCGCGCGTTACGTTCACCCTGCCCTTCTCAAACTCCGCGTTTTTACCTAAAGCCCGCAGGATCTTAAGCATGCTGACCGTATCGCGTAGATTCGGAACACCCTTGATCACGCACGGCTCATCGGTAAGCAAAGTCGCCGCCAGGATCGGAAGCACCGCGTTCTTCGCCCCGGATATCGTAACCTCGCCTTTTAATTTTACGCCGCCTTCAATAACCAGTTTATCCATCTAAAAAATACCCCTTTTGGCGATCACTACACGTTCAATACCATTATAATCTTTTATCGTTTCCAACGCATCAAATTTTTGGGCAAGCAGCATCTTGCGCACCGCTGCGGCCTGGCCCGCCCCTGCTTCAAAAGCCAGAACTCCCCCCTTAGCCAGAAAACAAGGAGCGTCTGCAATGATGCGCCGGTAAAAATCCAATCCGTCATCTCCGGCGGATAAGGCAGCTTCAGGCTCAAAAGATATCTCACGGCAGAGCCCCTGAAGGTCCCGGCGGCGGATATAAGGAGGATTGCTGACGATGAGGTCGAATTTATCGAAACCTTCTTTTAAAGCGCCGAAAATATCCGAGAGCATGAACCTGACTTTTACCTGATGCAGCGCGGCGTTCTCTCCGGCTAAAGATAACGCCTCGCAGGAAATATCCGTCGCCATGACCTCCGCATGATCCATGAACTTCGCAAGCGATACGGCGATACATCCGGAACCTGTCCCCAGATCAAGCACTTTTTTTACGGATGCATTCCCGGGAACGCCCAATCTTTCAAGAACGTTCAGCACAAGGATTTCGGTCTCCGGCCGCGGGATCAACACCCGGCGGTCAACCTTAAACTCAAGACCCATAAATTCCGACCTGCCCAGTATATATTGCAAAGGCTCCCCGGAAATCCGGCGCTTTAATATAGCGGCCAAACGGAGGGAATCGCTTCTTTTAAGCGGCTTGTCTTTATTCAGATACAAAGACAGGCGGTCGCAATTCAACAGGTAACTATGCACCAACTCCGTTTCATTCATCTCTTCCCGCCCCTTCCTTTTTTAGGCGGCGCCGCTCTTTTTTTCAAACTCCGCCTTTAAAAGGGCTTCAAAAAGCTCGTCCATCTGCCCCTCCAGGATATCCTCCAGCCGGTGCGAAGTAAAATTTATGCGGTGGTCGGTTACCCGGCGGTCGGGGAAATTATAAGTACGGATCTTTTCGCTGCGGTCGCCGGTGCCGATCTGGATCTTCCGGGCGCTGGACATTCTTTTCGCTTCGGCTTCGGTTTTCGCTTCCAGGATCCGGGCGCGCAGGATCCGCATCGCCTTAGCCTTATTCTTAATCTGCGAACGCTCATCCTGGCAGGCAACTACCGTTCCCGTCGGGATATGAGTAATCCTTACCGCCGAATCCGTTTTTTGCATATGCTGCCCGCCGGGGCCGCTGGAGCGGTAGGTATCGATCCTTAAATCTTTCGGCTCGATTACCAGGTCCACTTCCTGCGCCTCCATCAATACCGCCACCGTAGCGGTAGAGGTATGGATACGCCCCTGGGATTCGGTCGCCGGCACGCGCTGCACGCGGTGCACCCCGCTTTCAAATTTAAGATGGCTGAAGGAACCTTTACCTTTCACGCTAAAAACCACTTCCTTGATCCCCCCGGCCTCGTTAACACTGGAAGACATCGGTTCAATCTCCCACCCCATCCGGTCGGCATACTTGGAATACATCCGGTAAAGGTCGGAGGCGAAAAGACCCGCCTCATCGCCGCCGGTGCCCTGGCGGATTTCTACGATACAGTCGCGCCCGGCATCCTTATCTTCACCGGCAAGGATCTTATCCAGACCTTTCTCCAGGAATATCTTTTTTTCGGAAAGGACCTTTTCTTCGGTTTGAGCCAGTTCGGCGAAAGCCGGGTCGTGCTTATCCGAGATCGCCGCCTTAAGCCCGGAAATCTCGGCAAGCAGCTTTTTATACTCCCGGTACAAAGACACCGCCTCTTTTATATCCGAAAGCTCCTTGGCCAGCTTATTATACGCCTGGCGGTCGGCAAACTGTTCCTGGCTGCCAAGCAGCCTCTCCAGCTCATCATACCGCACCGCCAGTTTATCTAGTTGTTCATACATAGCTAAGACACCGCCTGTCAAAACCTGATACCCCGGCCTTCCCCGTAAGGGAAGGCCGGGAGAAAACGGTTTACTTTTTCTTGCCGTATTTCTTCATAAACTTATCCACCCGGCCGGCGGAATCCACGAGTTTCTGCTTGCCGGTAAAAAACGGATGGCATTTCGAACAGATTTCTACACGGATAGCGGGTTTTGTCGAACGGGTATGTACCGTTTCCCCGCAGGCGCACACGATCGTGCTTTCTTTGTAATTTGGATGTATCTTCTCTTTCATTTCTTCCTCCTTCTTGAATAAACCGCAGCTTAGAAGATATTTTAAGCGCCGGTTCTTGATCTGTTAAAAACAATCTTATTTCTGGTTCATATTTCCCAGAAACTCTTCATTATTCTTGCTCTTGCCGAGCTTCTCGATTAAAAGTTCCATCGCCTCGACGTTATTCAACTCGTTAAGGACTTTTCTTAAGATCCAGGTCTTACCCAGGACATCCGGTTTTACCAGCAGCTCTTCATGGCGGGTGTTGGAACGCTTAATGTCGATCGCCGGGTAAATCCTGCGCTGGAAAAGGTTACGGTCAAGCTGGGTCTCCATATTACCCGTCCCTTTAAACTCCTCGAAAATAACCTCATCCATCCTGCTGCCCGTATCGACCAGAGCGGTGGCAATGATCGTAAGGCTCCCGCCCTCATCCACCGCGCGCGCGGCTCCGAAAAACCTCTTCGGTTTCTGCAAGGCGTTGGAATCGATACCGCCCGAAAGAACCTTACCGCTGTGCGGGACCACGGAGTTATAGGCCCGCGCCAGGCGGGTGATACTATCCAGGAGAACCACCACATCGCGCTTATGCTCCACCAGACGTTTGGCTTTTTCCAGGACAATCTCGGCGACCTGCACATGGCGTTCCGGCGGCTCATCAAAAGTCGAAGAGATAACTTCTCCCTTGACATTGCGCTGCATGTCGGTAACCTCTTCCGGACGCTCATCGATTAAAAGCACGATAAGGACCACATCCGGGTTATTGCTGGTAATAGCGTTGGCGATCTTCTGCAGCAGAACAGTCTTGCCGCTGTAGGGCTGGGCGACAATCAAACCGCGCTGCCCTTTGCCGATCGGCGTAAGCAGGCTCATGATACGCATCGAGGTCTCATCCGGCTTCGTCTCCAGGTTAAAAGGTTCGCGGGGATAAACCGGGGTAAGGTTGTCAAAAAGGACTTTCTCTTTTACCTCATCCGGATTCTCGAAATTCACCGCCTCCACCTTAAGAAGAGCAAAATATTTCTCTCCTTCCTTGGGGGGACGGATCTGCCCGCTCACCGTATCCCCGGTACGCAATTCAAATTTCCTGATCTGCGAAGGTGAAATATAAATATCGTCCGGACAGGGAAGATAATTATAATTCGGGCTGCGCAGGAAACCGAAACCTTCAGGCAGTATCTCCAACACCCCTTCACCGAACATCAAACCTTCCTTTTCCGCCTGGGCCTGAAGTATTTTAAAGATTAAATCCTGTTTTTTCAAGCCGCTGGTCCCGCTGGCATTCAATTCCTTGGCCAGCTTGTTCAACTCGCTGATTTTCATGTTTTTAAGATTCTTGATATCTAACTTTTCCACAACTGCCTCCGTATTAGTGAAACTTGCTTCTTTGTTTTAGCTAATGATTTGCTGTTATCTATGATAAAATCCGCAAAACGTGATTTTTTATTTTGCGAAATCTGAGATTCCATCCTTAAGGAGACCTCCTTTTTATTAAGCCCCAGGCTCTTTTGCGCGCGGCGGACCTGCTGGGATTTTCCGGCCCGCACCACCACCAGTTTATCCATCAGCCCGCTCAATCCCGCCTCAACGATCAGGGCGGCATCCAGGATGATGAGCTTTTTCTTCGATCTATCGATACTTTCCCGGATAAGACGGATAATTTCCGGGTGCATCAAGCGGTTGAGTTTCTTCAGGGCATCCCGGTCGGAAAATACGATCTCCCCCAGCTTCTTCCGGTCGATAAAACCGCCCCTCTTTAAAACCTTTTCCCCGAAAAGTTTTTTTATTTTCCGGTAAACAGGCCCTCCCCTGGCAATCAGGCGGCGCGATAGTTTATCGGCGTCAATCAGGAGACAGTCCCCGGTCTTAAACATCCTCGCGACCGTGCTTTTACCGCAGGCGATGTTCCCGGTAACACCCAGGATAAATTTATTTTTTCTTGGCTTTGGCATAGAGCTGGATGTATTTATCCGCCGAGATCTTCCAGGAAAAATTACACCTCATGGCATTATCTACCAGAGAGGCCCATTTATCTTTATCCCCAAAGGCTGAAACCGCCTTATGCACCGACTTCATCAGATCCTCTTTGCGGTAAGAACTGAAAACAAAACCGTTATTCCGGTTAACGGTATCGGCCAGCCCGCCGGTTTTAAAAACCACGGGGATCGTCCCGTAACGCAGGCTGATCATCTGGCCCAGGCCGCAAGGCTCATATCGTGAAGGCATCAGGAAAATATCGCTTCCGGCGTAAATCTTATGCGCCAAAGAATCATCAAACTTCAGGTTCAGGGAAATCGATTTCGGATATTTTAATGAAAATTTCTTAAGCAATTCATGGTATTTAAGATCACCCGTTCCCAAGATCACCAGTTGGGCGCCTGTCCCGCAAAATTCATCCAAGCTCCCTCCGAGTATGTCCAGCCCCTTTTGTTCGGCCAGCCGGGAGACCATCCCGAAAAGCGGGACATCCTTATCGCGCCGCAAACCGCATATTTTCTGCAAATCCGCTTTATCCAGCGCCTTATCTCCGGGATGCGCCTGGGAAAAATTCTGAGTAATGAACCTGTCGGTATCGGGATCCCAAACGGAATAATCCAGTCCGTTCAGGATACCGCTCAAGACATTCCTGCGTTTCCTCAAAAGCCCGTCCAACCCGAAACCCAGATCCGGGGTCTGAATCTCTTTAGCGTAAGTCTGGCTGACGGTACTGATAAAATCCGCCATCGAGATCCCGCCTTTCAGGAGATTAACCTTGTTAAAAAATTCAAAAGTTTCGATATCAAACAGCCCCCAGTCAAGCCCCAGTTTCGGAAACTCCTCCTTGGCGAAAATCCCCTGGTAACCGATATTGTGGATCGTTAAGACCGAATGGATTTTTTTATAAAAAACGTCTTTAGAACAAAGAGTTTTCAAGTATACCGCGGCTAAACTCGCCTGCCAGTCATGCAAGTGCAGGATATCGGGGCCGAATTTTATTTCTTTCAGCGATTCCAGGGCGCGGCGGCAGAAAAAAGAAAAACGCTCCAGGTTATCCGGATAATCCCCGTTTTCATTTCCGTAGAGTCCGGGGCGGTCGAAATAAGGTTTGTTCTCGATGAAAAACACCCGGACACCCTTACCGATTATCGAAGAAGTCACCCCTTCGGAAACGCGGGAAATCTTTAGCTTCGCCTCCCCGACGCATCGGTAAGCCGGCATCACCACGATCACTTCGTGGCCGCAGTATTCCAATGCCAGAGGCAATGCCCCCGCCACATCCGCCAATCCTCCTGTTTTGGCAAAAGGGACAACCTCCGAAGAAAACATCGCTATTTTCATTCTCTATCCTCCGCCTTTGGCGAAAAATCCGACATCTCCAGCCAGTTTAATCCTCTTTTCATATCAACTTTTATCGGGACATCCAGCTTCATGACATTTTCCATCTCTTTTTTCACTATCAGGCTTAATTTTTCCAATTCGGAAGCCGGCAGGTCGAAAACCAGTTCATCATGGACTTGCAGGATCATTTTCGCTTCCAGGCCGCGCTCCTTAAGCAGCGCGGCAATCCTGATCATCGCCAGCTTGATGAGGTCGCTTGCCGTCCCCTGGATCGGGGTATTCACCGCCTGGCGCTGGGCGAATTGGCGCAGCGCGATATTCCTGCTGTTAATCTCCGGAATATACCTCCTCCTGCCCAGGAGAGTGGTCACGAATCCTTCATCCTGCGCCTTTTTTACCTGCGTATCGATATATCCTTTAACCAGCGGATACCGCAGAAAATAAGCGTCGATAAAATCCTGGGCCTGATTCACCGGGATATCGAGGTCCCGGCTTAACCCGTAAGAACTCTGTCCGTAAATGATCCCGAAGTTCACCCTTTTAGCGACCTCTCTCATCCGGTTTTCGACTCCGGATTCGTCAACCCCGTAAATCAGGGAAGCGGTGAGGCGGTGCACGTCACGGTTGTTGGAAAAAGCGTCGATCAAGGCGCCGTCCCCGCAAAGATGCGCCAGGACCCTTAATTCTATCTGGGAATAATCGCTGGAAAGCAGGCAGTTCCCCCCGCCGGAGGCGATCACCGCCTGCCGGATCCTCGCCCCGATATCGGTCTTCACCGGGATATTCTGCAGGTTCGGGTTACTCGAACTTAACCTGCCGGTCTCGGTCCCCGTCTGGTTAAAAGAAGTATGCACCTTGCCGGAAGGATCCGCCAGTTTAGGAAGCGCGTCCACATAAGTGTTCTTCAATTTTGCCAGCTGGCGGTATTCCAGGAGCAATTCGGGAAGCGGATGTTTCCTGCTTAAACGCCTTAAGACTTCTTCATCGGTCGAGGCGCCGGTCTTGGTCTTCTTAAACACCGGCAGTTTAAGTTTTTCAAACAATACCACTGCCAGTTGTTTCGGGGAGTTAATATTAAACTCCGTGCCGCTTAACCGGTAGATCCGGGAAACCAGATCCACCAGCCGGTCTTCGATTTCGCGCGAAAGATTTTTCAGGAGGTCCAGGTCCAATTTCGTCCCATCCTCTTCCATGCCCGCCAGCACTCCGGCCAGCGGCATTTCCAGGTCTGAAAACAATCCGGAAAGATTCTTTTCCTTTAAGGCATCCTGGAGCGCCGGTTTCAATTTTATAATCAAAGACAATGCCGCTTCCGGCTCCAAAGAACCCGGGCGGATAAATTCCTCCAGGTTCTCAAGCGCCAGGTCTTCCAGGGCGTAACTGGAACGCGAAGGGTTCAACAAATAAGAGGCGATCATCACATCAAAACCCAGCCCCTCCAGGGCCCATCCCTGATTAAAAAGAACGACTTTAAGTTTCTTTAAATCGTGCCCGGTTTTTTTGATCCGGGGGTCAGAAAGCGCCGAACGTAAAAGCTCCCGGTCTGAAACAGAACAAAAGAATTTTCCGGCGGCGGCAAAAACCAGGTCGCCGGCTCCGGTACCGTAAAGCACCATCTCTCTGGCAGAAGCAAGGGCCTTTTCCATTTCATCCCGGCTATAAAGACGCGCCGGCGCGGCCGCGGAAAGGTCTTTTTCCTCTTCCGGGAGTTCACCCAGCAATCTTTTAAATTCCAGTTTCTTAAAAATACTCCTTAAACTTTCGTAATCCGGTTTTCCGGTGCGGGCTTCTTCCAGGTCAAAATTCAATTCCGGTTCCTGATCCAGGAGGATCAGCTCCCGGTTCAGTTTGATACGCGCGGCGTGTTCCCGGACCGCTTCCTTGATCCGGGGAGGCTTCAAGTCGGCTCCCTCCTTAAGCAAGCCTTCCAGGGAACCGAATTCCCGGATCAACTTCTGGGCGGTTTTTTCGCCTACCCCCGGGATCCCCGGAATATTATCTGCGGTGTCGCCGGTCAAAGCGATAAGCTCGGCAACTTTTTCCGGAGGAACCCCGAAACGCTCCTGGACCTTGGCGGGATCATATAAAATATCCCCCTCCTTGCGCGGGCTCAATACCGAAATACGCTTATTCACCAGCTGCAGAATATCCTTGTCGTTACTGACGATCGTCACCGCCAATGAACGCGAAGCGGCCTTCCGGGCCAGAGAAGCGATCAGGTCATCCGCCTCAAACCCTTCCTTTTCAAAAAGCGGAACCCCGTAAGCCCGGACCACTTCCTTAATCAAAGGTATCTGACTGACCAGGTCATCCGGCATCGCGGGGCGCTGCATTTTATACTGCGCGAATTTTTTCGAACGGAAAGTTTCACGGGACAGGTCAAAACAGCAAACCAGGTAATCCGGCCGGTTTTCTTTAAGTATTTTTTTAAGGATATTGATAAATCCATAGACCGCGTTTGTTTTTTGTCCGCCGGAGGTAGCCAGACCGCTTAAGGCATAATACGCACGGTAGCAAAATGCGGTAGCATCAATCAGGAATAAACTTTTTTCGGCCATTAATTAAATATGCAAGGAATTCAATGTCGGGAAAGATGTTTCGCGGTGCTTTTTATCGCGTCAAGGCCATCGTTTCGGCTTTTTCGATGAACGCCTCAATCTCCGGATTTTTTTCATCCAGCTGCTGGGCATCCAGGGCCTCTTTTATCGCGGTAGCTAAATCTCCTTTTTCCAGGCTCATCTTGGCTTTCTTAAAATGCGCTTGGGCCGAATTTCCTTCGCCCTTTCCGGAAAGATCATTATTTACGTTTCCGGCGCTGGCAACCTCGCGCATCAGGCTCAATACCTCATTCTCCTGTTCGTCGTAAAAGGGGTTACCGGATAAAGACATGCGGATATCGCTTAAACGCTTAACCGCCTTTTGCGTCCACGGATCGAGCGGATCCCCGGCCTGCACGCGTTTGTCCCAGTAAAAAGCCGCTTTTTCGAAATTACGCTGGCTTTCATAAAGCAGGGCGAGGTTCGTATAAACACCCGGATAGTCGGGGTCGATCTTGACGGATTTGAGATAATTCTCCTCCGCCTTGCCGATCAGGCCCATTGTTTCGTAAATTACCCCGAGATCGTTATAGACGGGCGCGAAATCGGGATAGAGAACAATCGCTTTCTGGTAAAAACTCAAGGCCTGATTCAAATCACCCATCCGCTGATACTCCAGGCCCACCTGACGGTATTTTTCAGCCTCTTCATGTTTTAAAACCGAAACGTCTTCAACCGCGGAATCGTTATTTTTTTTCTGGGCATAAAGCGGCCCGGCGAAATTAATAACCGATAACATTGTAATTGAGATAATTATGAGTTTTGGCGGGAAGTGATTTTCCATCTGTTTTTCATTATTATATAATGTAAAACCCGTGCGTCAAGGAAAATTTAAAGTATCCGATCCATCGCCAGGGCCGGATGGTTTACCCTCTTTAAGAAATCCAGAAGCTCCTCCAGGCCTGCGGCGGAATTCTCATCGGCAATCTTATCCCAAAGGTCCGGATACCCGGCCTCCTCCGCTCTCCTCTTGAACCCTTCCCTCAAGAGCTCCTTGAGCTGGCGCGGCATCCAGACCACCCTGGGCAGACCGCCTTCAGCCAGGATAAATTTCCTGCTTAAAATATATGCCTTGCCGATCCCCATAAAACCCGGGGTCTGCACCCCCCTGCCGACCAAACCGGCCAGAGCGGTAAAATCCATTCCCAGCGGTGTGACCCCGGCGTAATCGCGGTCCACGACCATTACCCCGTTAGCCTCCGGGATTAGCGCGACGACGCATTCAAAACATCCGCAGGAAGATTGGGGGTGATCGGTCAAAGAGTAGATACTGACACTATCGATGCTCCGGTTGGATTTCTGCCGCACAAACTCATTAAGATTATCCCACTGCCCGCGCCGGAGGTCCAGGAGGTTGCCCTTGGCGATCGGCTGATTGGGCCCGGTAGGGATAATTTCGGATGAAGCCTTGGCGTCCAGCCAGGAATAGGCCCCGCATAAACCCGGGCGTTCCGGGGTAAGCACGCAGACATGGTTCGGGGCGAATGACTGGCATAAAAGGCAGGAATAAAAATCATCCACTCCTTCATCAGTCATCCCGGACAGGCGTCCGTCGCGCTGCCGGTAGACTTCTTTCGCCCGGGATAACACCTCTTCCACGTCTTCGGATTCAGTATAAATCCTGACCTGTACTTTATCGACGATCGCGCCGTATTCGGAACACAGCATTACCTGCAAAATACCGCCGAGATCCTTAAGCCTCAAGCCCTTAAGATAAGCCTCGCGCGAAATCCTGATCCGGAGCGTATCACGCTGTCCGGAATGCGTCAGACCCATGGCATAATTAAGAAAACGGTGGATCTGCCTTTCCAGGATCGGCTCAAAATCTTTCTGCATCAAGCGCCCATAAACCTCCACCACTACCGCCAAAGGCAGGGAGTTTTCCCCTTCCGGAAGCTGATCGATATCCGGGCCGGTCAATTCCGTATTCCCGCCGGAGATTTCTTCCCCGTTCAACGATGAAACCAATAGCTCTACCGCCGGGACACCCCTCCCCCCGAATTCAACCCTCATCTCCTCTTCGCTAACCCGCTCGCCTTCAAAAGCGGCCGCGTAAGGCACCGGAAGGCGCAGGTCCGCGGCACGGGTCTTTATCTGGCGCGCCATGACGCACCGGGAGGGAATTTTAAGATAATCCTCCTCCGTTACCAGGGCCTCGAACAAAGTAGTTTCAATCTTGGCAACCTGCGGCATTTTAAGGTCGGTAACCACCGGGAAACCGAAAAACATCCCGCCCAGCCCGAAAGAAATCAACGCGTCGTCGGAATGCCCCAAAAGAAGGGTAAACGCCGGGATACGGTTACGCAGGTAAACGGCTGTCTCTTCGGGCTTTCCTAAAGCGACTCCGCCGTAAATCAGGGGAGCGCGCACGGCGAAATTAACCGCGTAAAGCGCCGAAAGATAGTCCTCTCCCAGCGGCACGACATAATTTTCCAATCCCAGCCGCACCCCCTGGGCCCGCAACTGCCGCCCCAGGCTGCGGCCCTGGATATTACCCGCCAAAAAACTTACAATGCTTTTGGATTGAAAATCCCGGATCAGGGCAACCGCCGATTCTTCATCCTTAGCCGGGCCCAGGATCAAGGCGATGCCGGAGATCCTGCCGTCGACCAGCTGTAATCCAAGCGAACGCAAAACCTTATCCGGGATAAAACCGGAACATCCTTCGACGGGATGTTCGCCGCTTAATACCGCCAGGGCAGCCAGGATCTCCTGACAAATCAAAACGGAAACCCCTTTATTAAGCGGACCGGGGGCATTAACGGAAGAAGATTCCCCGGATGCCGGACGAGCAGCGGATATCTCCTCCGCCTGCGATAAAACCTCGCGGCAATCCCGTAATTTTTTTACCTCGATACCCAAAAGCGCATTAACCAAAGGCAGACAGTAATTGGTCCCCGGGAAACCAACCTCCGTTTCTTCTCCTTTAAGGTTTACGGCATCGTCAAGGGACCGGCGCGCAAGATCCAGAAAAGCGCGGGAACTTCTTTCCGCAGCTTCCGTAAATTCAGGGGGAAATCCGGCTTCTCCGGTTTTTTCCGGCGGGGGGTTATGGATATCCTTATCGATAAAAACAACCAGCGATACCCCGGCAACTTTACCGTCGCTGAATTTTACCGCTTCCGCCCTGCCTTCTCCGATAATCTCTTTGACCGGCGTATGAATTATCTGGAGATCGTCCGGCGGTTCGCCGGGAAAACCCTCCTCCAAAACCAGCTTAACCGGGATCTTATACTTATCGCGGATGATGCGGGCGAACTTCAAAGATACTGGAAAAGGCCCCTGGACGCAAACAGTGTCATTAATGAGGCAGGAATCCAATTTTCCAAGATCTTCCTCGGAAGTTATTAAAACTACCCCTTTTTTCCTTGCCCCGGGTATCTGCGGTAAATTATTTGCCATATGTTTTAAGGGAAATGACCGCCGGCGAACGCCGGCAAGATAAAATACAGCCTAGAATCCGCTGGCTTCTAAAACCCTGGGAACCATCTCCTCCCAGCCGATGGACATAATATGGATCCCCCGGCAAAGCGGTTTAAGTTTACGGATCAGAACGCTTGCGATCTCAATCGAAGCGGCGGCCTTGTCCTGGGCGGAATCTATTTTCGCGATAATCTCCTCCGGGACCGAGATCCCGGCAACATGTTCGTTCATATAACGCGCCATCGAGGCGGACTTCAACAGAATTACCCCGGCGATTACCGGAACCTTAAGATGCCTGATACGGGAAGCAAAATTTTCAAAAGCGCCGGCGTCGAAAACCGCCTGGGTCTGGAAAAATTCCGCGCCCGCTTCGATCTTTTTCTCCATCTTTAAAATCTGCGGTTCGAGCGGCTCAGCCCCGGGGTTTACCACCGCCCCCACGCAAAACTCAGGCGGTTCCCCTTTGAGTTTGTTACCCTGCATATCCATGCCTTTTTCCAGGGTCCTTGCCGCCTGTATCAACTGCACGGAGTCCAGGTCAAAGACCGGCTTGGCCTGAGGATGGTCCCCCAGACAGGGATGGTCTCCGGTAGCGATAAGGATGTTCCGCACCCCCAAAGCCGCTGCCGAAAGCAGGTCCGATTGCAGCGCCAGACGGTTACGGTCCCGGCAGGTTAACTGGTAGATCGGCTCAAAACCTTTCTGTTTTAGAAAAAAACTGACGGTAAGCGAACCCAGCCGCATCACCGCGCTCTGCAAGTCGGTAACGTTAATCGCGTCCACTCTATTGCGGATAAGCTCGGCACTGGCCAGGAGTTTATCGGCATGAATCCCCTTTTCCGGGCCGACTTCGGAGGTAAGCATGAATTTTCCGGATTGTAATTTCTCTTTAAATGTCATTTTACAAATATTATATTCCTTTTAGGGGGCTTTTCAGGTTTAACCCCCTTTATAACGTGTTATTGCTGCGCGCAAGACGCCCGCACCAGGTTCCGCATCAGGATCGCCACCGTAAGCGGCCCTACCCCTCCCGGGACCGGCGTAATAAAAGAAGCGCGTTTTGAAGCGGCAGCGAACTCCACATCCCCCAGGATTTTTCCATCCACACAGTTAATCCCCACATCCACTACAACCGCCCCTTCCCTGATCCATTCCCCGGGTATCAACCCGGCTTTGCCTACCGCCACTACCAGCACTTCCGCCGCGCCGATATGTTCCTTAAGTTTTCCCGCTTCGCTGGTAGCAATATGACAAACCGTGACAGTAGCGGATTTCTCCAGCAAGAGCATCGCCAGGGGTTTTCCGATAATCTCGCTGTGGCCGATCACCACCGCTTCTTTTCCATAAAGATCAGTTCCCGACGCGCTTAAAAGTTCCATCACCGCTTCGGCGGTACAGGGACAAATCCGGTTCTTGCCGGATAAAGGCCCGGGAACACAAGGGGATATTTTTTCAGAAGACGCCCTGCCAAAAACTATCCTGCCCATATTCGCCGGGTGCATCCCCTCCACATCCTTAACCGGAAGGATAAATTCGCATACCTTAAGGTAATCAATCTGCGGAGGAAGCGGAATCTGCACCATAATACCGTTAACCGCAGGATCATTGTTTAACTTAAGGATGAAATCGATAAGCTCCTGCTGGGATGTCTCGCATGGCAAGCGGTGCAGTTGGTAAGATATGCCCAGCTCCTGCGCAACCGAACTCTGGGACTTAAGATAAGCCGACGCCCCGGGATTTTCCCCCACCATGATGCTGGCTAAAACCGGGGAGGTTTTCAGCTCCCGGACCAGGCTTTTAAGCTCATCTTTTATTTTCTGCGCGATTATTTTACCTTCTAATAATTTTGCCAAAACCGGCCTCCGTCTCCTTGCGGGCCATAAGGACAGTCTTCCCTTTTTGCCTTAACTCTTTCTCAATCTTCCCGGACAGCTTACTATCCTTTAAAATCTTTAAATTGATCCGGACATTAAAACAGGCACAAACAAAAGCCGACTCCAGTAATACCGCCGCCATTGCCGTATCGCTTGAAAGATTCGGGTTTCCCTTGCGCATCAGGACAGGGCACAATTCCGCGGCTTTACAGCAGAGCCTGGAAAGCTCCAGCGGGACCTTTAAAGCGTAGCGGAGATCCTTGCTGCGGTAAGCCTCCACATCCTCATCCACCAGCTCCAGAAATCTTTTTTCAAACTTTTCGGTTTTAACCCGCAAGACTCCCAGTTCCTTGCGGAAAACACGGTATTGCGGCTTGCCCAGGGTGAAATTTATCGCCATCATCATCAGGCCGGCGCCCATCGCCGCGTTGAATGCCGCCGCGGAACCGCCGCCGGGAGCGGAAAGTTTAGCGGAAAGGTCATCCAGGTATTTCTTTAAAGTTTGATTTTTATATTTCATATCTAGGGCGTAAAATGCGGGCTTAACTCAAAAGCCCCGGTAATTAATTTTATCTTCGTGCCATCCGCGGCACAGCTTATCCCCACGACATCGAAGCGCGCCGGCTGATCCAGGAGGCCTTTGGATTTGAGGTAACCCAGCGCCACCCTGGAAATCCGCCTTTGTTTTGCCGCGGAAACCGCTTCCTGCGGGGTGCCGTAAAAATCCGAACGCCGGGCTTTTACTTCCAGGAAACAGATGAATTTTTTATGCCGCGCGATAATGTCGATCTCGCCGAAACAATTCCGGTAATTCCTCTCAAGGATACGGTAACCCCGGTTCCTCAGGAAACCGGCGGCAAGATCTTCTGAATCTTTAGCGAACCCTAACCTGTCCGGACGCACTTTAAAAAACTCTTACGGTGAATGGCGGCCTCCCCCACCTTCTTCAGCGCTTCGCGGTGCATCAAGGTAGGGTAACCCTTGTGCCGGATAAACCCGTATTGCGGGTAGATCCTGTCAAAAGAAGACATTACCCGGTCGCGGTGCTCTTTGGCCAGGATGGAAGCCGCCGCGATACTTAAGGATTTACCGTCACCTCCGACAATACTGCGGTAAGGTACCGGGAATTCAAGACGCATATTCCCATCGACTAATACGAATACACGCTTCAGGTCGGACGGATCCAGCTGCCGGAGCAAGGCGCCTACCGCCTTTTTCATCGCCAGAATGGTGGCCTGCAAGATATTGATTTGGTCTATTTTTTTATGGTTCACCCCGGAGATCGCGTAGATGGATTTGCTTTTTATTTCCCCGGAGGCGGCATTTCTTTCCGCCGGTGTTAATTTCTTTGAATCGTCTATCCGGCAAGCAAAATTGAAATCTTTCAGCAAAACCGCCGCCGCAACGACCGGGCCGGCTAAAGGCCCGCGGCCCGCCTCGTCAACACCGACAATCAAATCATAACCTTTATTTTTTAAGGCCTTTTCGTAACCGGTCACTACTAGGATTTGGCTTCTTTCTTGCTCTCGATCTTGGTGGCGTGCTTGCCGACCTTTTCGCGAAGATAATAAAGTTTGGCACGCTTAACTTTTCCCATACGGATAATCTCGATACGTTCGATAACGGGGGAATAAAGAGGAAAAACCCTTTCCACTCCCTCGCCGGAAGAAACCTTGCGCACCGTAAAATTAAGTTTTATCCCTGAACCGCTTGTAGCGATAATCACACCTTCAAAAGGGTGCAAACGGAACTTGTCCGGGCCTTCGGGGATCCTGGTCAAGACCTTGACCGTATCGCCCACATTGATCGCCGGCATATCCTTCTTGGCAAAACCCGCCTCAATTGATTTTATATCCATTACTGCTGCTCCTTTCTATTTCTTTTATTTTTCAATAAATCCGGCCGGCGCATACCGGTCCGCTTGAGAGCCTGGGCTTTACGCCAGGCGGAAATCTTACGATGATCCCCGGACACCAAAACCCCGGGAACCGCCCAACTTTTAAACCTGGCCGGACGGCTGTATTGCGGATATTCTAATAGATTACCTTCGAATGACTCAAAATTCAAGGAATTTTTATCGCCCAGCACGCCGGGGATTAACCTTACCAGGCTGTCGGTGACGACCATCGCCGCGAGCTCACCTCCGGTAAGGACATAATCTCCGATCGAAATTTCCTCATCCGCAAGATGTTCCCGCACTCTTTCATCCACTCCCTCGTAATGCCCGCAGATAAAAATAAGGTTTTTTTCCGCGGAAAGCCTCCTGGCGCAGGCCTGGTCGAATTTTTTACCCTGGGGGCACAGCAGGATTACCTTGCACCTGCCTTTAATTTTCTTTTTTACCGCCGCCAGGGCCTTAAAGATCGGCTCGACCTGCATTACCATCCCGGGGCCGCCCCCGAAAGGCCGGTCGTCCACCTTGCGGTGTTTATCCGAAGTATAATCCCTTAGGTCGTGGGTAAAAATCCTGACCTTGCCCTTTTCCCGGGCGCGCTTGATAATCGATTCGTTAAACACCCCCGAAAACATTCCGGGAAAAATGCTGATAATGTCTATGCGCATATCTGGTTATTATACTCCATTAAAAACATCTGTTTAAATTGGACAAATTTATCTTCCTTGATTGCCTGCCGCAGGCGGCGCATTAAATCCAGGAAGAAATAAATATTGTGCAGGCTCAAAAGGATCAACCCCAGCATTTCTTTAGCGTTAAAAAGATGCCTTAAATAAGCGCGGGAAAAATTCCTGCAGGTATAACAGCCGCATTTGGGATCCAGGGGCCCGAAGTCCTCGGTATAGGCGGCATTACGGATGGCGATCTTGCCTAAACTTGTGAAAGCAGTCCCATTTCTGCCGTAACGGGTAGGAATGACACAATCAAACATATCCACCCCCCTTTCCACCGCTTCGACGATATCGCAGGGATAACCGATCCCCATAGCGTAACGCGGCTTATCGGGAGGCAATAGCCCCGCGACCAATTCGAGGATATTATAAATCAAACCGCTGCTCTCTCCGACCGAAACCCCTCCAATAGAATAGCCGTCAAAATCCAGATCCACCATGCGCCTGGCGCATTCAATCCGCAGGTCCTCATAAGTCGCCCCCTGCACGATCCCGAACAATGAACCTTCGGATTTGCCGTGGGCCTTTTTCGACCTCTTGGCCCAGGCAATCGTCCTTTCCGCCGCCCGGCGGGAGGCCTCTTTAGTGGAAGGATATGAAACGCATTCATCAAGCGGCATAAGGATATCCGAACCCAAAATATGCTGAATCTCCACGATATCCTCGGGAGTGAGAAAATGTTTTGCCCCGTCGATATGGGATTGAAACTCCACCCCACGCTCATGCATCTTGCGGAAAAGCGCCAGGCTGAATACCTGGAACCCCCCGCTGTCGGTAAGGACCGGTTTATCCCAGCCCATGAATTTATGCAGGCCCCCGGCTTTTTTAATGACCTCCATCCCCGGCCTTAAGAACACGTGATAAGCGTTGGAAAGAATGATCTGCGCCCCCGCCTCCTCCACATCCTTAAGCATCAGGCCTTTGATGGTAGCGTGCGTGCCCACCGGCATAAACGCCGGGGTGTCGATCTGGCCGTGGGCGGTAGT
>JAQTRM010000053.1 GCA_028711825.1 Candidatus Omnitrophota bacterium
CTGACAAGCTGACAATTGACAAACCATAAAAAACCAGTAAAATAAAGTATTATTTTAAATAAGGAGAGATATGGAAAATAAACCGGAATACTATCTTGACAAAGACGGATGTTTCGTAATTAAAAACTACAACTACGCCAAGCCGTTTGCTAATTTTTTCCCGGGAATCGCCGGCAAATACGGGATACCGATGTGGGTTTTTTATGTCAACCGCGGGCAGTGCATCTGCAGTTACGGAGTTAAAGACAAGGATCACGCCATTCTTGAATTCTCTCCCGCCAATAAATCCTGGCAATCCGCTCCGGTATATGGTTTTCGCACCTTTCTTAAGATAGAAAAAGGCAAATCCGGCGGGACTTTTTATGAACCGTTCCATGACGGCTACGCTAACCTTAAATATCGCCTTCTCAATTCTATGCGCGTCGGTTCCGCCGACCTTTCCCTCGAGGAGGAAAATTGTTCTCTGGGGATTAAAACCCGGGTTAAATATTTTAACATCCCTAATGATAATTATGCCGGTCTTTGCAGGTTGGTTACCGTGAAAAATACCGGGAAGATGCCGAAATCCATCCAAGTTATCGACGGCCTTCCCCAAATCGTTCCTTTCGGCACGAATAACTTTTTCTTAAAAGCGATGTCCCGCACTATCGAGGCCTGGATGAAAGTCGATAATCTCGGGCGTTTTGCCCCTTTTTACCGTCTCCAGGTCGATCCCTCTGACCGCCCCGAGGTAGTGCGTATTGAAGAAGGTAATTTTTATTTCGGCTTTTGCCGGAAGAAAGGCGGCAAAGCGGAGATGCTCATGCCGATTGTCGATCCGCAGGCGGTATTCGGCACGGTTACCGATTTTTCCTATCCGGCGGAGTTCCTGAAAAAAACACGCTTCTCTTATCCTAAAAATCAGATCCTGGAGGGGAGAACTCCCGGCGCCCTGCTTTTTGCGCAAATGAAGTTAAAGCCGGGCGAAGAAAAAACTTTTTATGTTTTGACCGGGCAGGCCCGCGATATTGAAACCCTTAATCGATCGGTCAAAAAAATCATCCTTCCCGGCTATATCGAGGAAAAAATAAGACAAAACGACGAATTGATCAA
This sequence comes from Candidatus Omnitrophota bacterium, assembly GCA_028711825.1. Classification (GTDB taxonomy): domain Bacteria; phylum Omnitrophota; class Gorgyraeia; order Gygaellales; family Profunditerraquicolaceae; genus UBA6249. The sequence goes on from JAQTRM010000053.1 coordinate 1,093, forward strand.
AAAACTTAAAAATAATATTTTCACCGCGAGCGGTTCCCCGGCATTCGACCTCTACGCGGGGCAGACTTATCTGGACAATATTATGCGCGGAGGGTATCCGGAGCTTCTGGGTGAAAAAACAGTTTTTTACCTTTATTCGCGCAAACATGGCGATCTGGAGAGGGATTATAATAAATTCCATATTCAGCCGACATATCTCTCCCAGGGCAACGGAAACTACCGGGACGCCAACCAAAACCGCCGCAGCGATCTCTGGTTTAATCCTGCCATCGGAGAAGAAAATATTGTTTCTTTCATGAATCTTATTCAAACCGATGGTTTCAATCCCCTGATCGTCAAGCCGGAAAGCTTCCGCCTTAAGGAAAGCGCGGATCTTAAGCTGATCCTGAAGGACTGCGTTGAAGAAAGCGCCGTCGATCTCCTGTCGGATTTTCTTAAAAAACCGTTTAGCCCGGGCGAACTGCTTTTTTTTATCGAGAAGAATAAAATCGAGGTTAAAGTTTCCTACGACGATTTTCTAAGCGCCGTCCTTTCTTCTTCCTCCAAGACTCAGGAAGCTGAACACGGGGAAGGTTTTTGGACGGATCATTGGGCCTATAATCTTGATTTAATAGAAAGTTATCTCGGTCTTTACCCGGAAAGGTCCGCGGAGCTTTTTTTCAATAATAAAGCCTTTTCTTACTTTGATAATGCCGAAACAGTCAAGCCGCGTAATGAAAAATACGTGCTTTACGGCGGAAAACCGCACCAGCTGCATTCCCTGATCCAGGATAACGAAAAAAAAGAACTCCTGCGCAGCCGGGCCTCCGACCCTCATTTGGCAAGAACCTCCTACGGTAAAGGTGAAATTTATTACACCACCCTAATTGCAAAGCTTCTGTGCCTGGCGGTAAACAAACTGGCATCCCTGGATCCTTTTGGCACAGGCGTTGAAATGGAAGCCAATAAACCTAACTGGTTCGATGCGCTGAACGGCTTACCCGCCCTTTTCGGTTCTTCCACCTGCGAAACTTTTGAATTAAAGCGTTTGCTCCAGATTATCAGGGATGCGCTAAAATCCTCGCCTTCTCCGGAAATTACGCTGGCCGAAGAAATTGCGCGTTTCATCGAGCAGCTCTCCGGGGTTTTAGCTGAGGATACGCTTACCTATTGGGATAAGTCCGGAACGATAAAAGAGGATTACCGCGCGCTTACGCGCCTGGGGTTATCGGGAGCGGTAACCGGAATCAGCCTTGAAAAAATCAACTTTTTTCTCGACCAGGCGCTTAACAAGGTTGCCGCGGGATTAAGCCGGGCTTTCGATAAAGAACGCGGGGTCTACCGTTCATATTTTATCAATCAGGTTTCCGAATACGACCTTATCGACAGCGCCCATTTTAAACCCAAAAAGTTTTCACAAATACCCGTTCCTTTATTTTTAGAGGGACAGGTGCACGCTTTGAGGCTTTCCAAGGATACCCGGGAAGCCCTGGCCTTGCATCAAGCGACTAAAAAAAGCCCGCTTTTTGATAAGAAGTTAAAGATGTATAAAGTAACGGAATCGTTGAAGCCGATGCCTGAGGAAATCGGGCGGTGCCGGGTTTTTACTCCCGGATGGCTGGAGAATGAATCTGTCTGGCTGCATATGGAATATAAATACCTTTTGGAATTGCTTAAAAACGGACTGGAGGAAGAATTTTACGCTGAATTTAAGAATGTGCTGGTGCCGTTCCAGGATCCGCGCGTCTACGGGCGCAGCATACTCGAAAATTCTTCTTTTATCGTCAGCAGCGCTCATCCGGATAAAAGACTGCACGGTAACGGTTTTGTCGCCCGGCTGTCCGGTTCTACCGCCGAATTCCTGCAAATCTGGCTGTTGATGAATACCGGCAGAAAGCCTTTTTCCGTTGACGCGCAAGGGAATCTTTCTCTGACCTTTAAGCCGTCTCTTCCCGGGTGGTTGTTTGATAAAAACGGTAAATATAGTTTTAATTTTTTAAGCTGCGTCAGGGTTACCTATCATAATGCCAAGAAGAAAAATACTTACGGTAAGGATGGGGCACGGGTTGAGAAAATCGTGATCCCCGGGGAAAACGGCCCCCTGGAAATCGATTCGCCTGTTATCCCGCCTCCCTACGCTGAAAAGATCAGGTCGCGCCAGGTTAAAGCGGTCGATATCTACCTGGTTTAATCCTTTACGGACCCCGGCGGCTTTTAGCCTTGCATAAGGTTCGGGTTTTTCTGCCCGCGACAGCTGATTAACCGATTTTTTCGCTTAGTTTTTCCGAAGTGCTTAGATTGATATTTAAGGTATGCACGAAGAGGATCAGGAAAAGATTCCCGCGGTCCACCGCCAGCACACTCCCCTTAATCTTGCAGAAAAAATGCTCTCTTCGTTCTTTAGTGTTTCTTTCTTTCAGCAGATACAAGTAAGGCTGCGGTTTAACAACTTCTTCTTTTTGGATTGGCTTGATAATGTAGGAAAAATGACGCCGCACCACGCTGTGGACTCCTTCCTTGTCGGTAATCTCGGCGGTGGAGATTATCCTGCGTCCGCGATTCGGAAAACTTAAATTTTTATAAAGAAGGTCTCTCATTTTCCCTGCCCTCCCCCGTTTTTTAGCGGCTCCGCGGGGTATTATTTTACAATCAAGTATGCAGGGTAAAATTCGTCAATTCAATAGAAAAAGACCGAAAAAAGAAAGCGTTTCCTTCGGCGGGCCCGGAAGAGTATTTAAAAATATAATTATGTTTTGGGTTTTCCGAAATAAAGGCGGGGTTCTTTTCCCTGGAAGATCCGGATGAGATTAGCGCGGTGCCGTATAAGCACAAAAAGCGATAAAAGCAGGCTTAGCGCGGTAAATACCGGAGGCAGTTTTAAAAAAAACGAAGAAACCGGAAAAACAACGGCGCTTAAGACCGAGGCTAACGAAACAATACGGGAAATCAGGAAGACCACAAACCAGGTTGCGACAAGAACCGCGATTACCGCTCCCAGCCCCGGGATGCGCCAGGAAAGTCCGAGCAATACCCCAAAAGTGGAAGCAATGCCTTTGCCTCCCTTAAAACGGAGAAAGATTGTCCAATTGTGTCCGCAAATGCAAGCCAGCCCCATCATGATATGCGTATTTTGCGGATCGATCAGCGGGATCCTCGCTGAAAAATAATCCGCCAGAAAAAATGCGACCAGGAATCCTTTAAAGATATCAAAGATCAATACCGTAATCCCCGGCCCTTTGCCTAAAACCCGCAGGGCATTGGTCGCTCCGACATTTCCGGAGCCCTCTTTGCGGATATCGATCCCTTTCAGTATCCTGCCGAAAATATAAGCGGTGGGAACAGATCCGATAAGATAACTAATTAGCAGCGCGGCGAGTATCGTTGCCATATAAGGTTTTAAAACCTCCTTTTACGTAATCGACCCCGGAAATAACGGTGAAGATTACCGCGATCCACCAGATATATGCCGCTAATTTCCATTGCAGCAGCACGCAGATAACCGAAAACATCTGGAATGTGGTAGTGAGTTTTCCCCAGCGGGTAGGATAGACATCCAGGCTTTGTTTAACCATGTAAATGACCACTGCCCCCATAATAATGATTACATCGCGCGAGATTACGATAAAACTGACCCAAAGCGGGAATTTCAGTTCCAGGCGGCAGATAGGCGATAAAAAAATAAAAGCGCTGATCAGGAGAAATTTGTCTCCCAGGGGGTCTAGAATGGAACCGGCCTTGGAAATCATTTTAGCCTTGCGCGCGATATAACCGTCTAATCCGTCGGAGATAACCGACACGGTAAAAATAAACAGCGCGAGATTTTTTAGATAAATCCTGTCCGGCGTGTAGTAAACCAGGCAGGCGATAAAAAATGGAACGCTTAAAATCCGAAAAATAGATATTTTATTGGCGATATTCATCTTTATCTTCCCCCCGTCCGTTTCGGCTTAAGGCTAAAAATAAGAAGAATTATTTGATCAATCTGATGCGTTTAGGCGGCCAGTAAATTACCATTGCCTGCCCCAATAAATTTTTCTTGGGAACAAACCCCCAGTAACGGCTGTCTTTGGATGTGGCGGAATTATCACCCAGCACAAAATAAGAATCCTGGGGTACCACGATTTTTTCACCCGTGCCGCCTAAAGGGCCCTGATTGTAATAATAAGTGCGGTTAAAGATGTCGCCTTCCAGGGGCTTATCGTTGACAAAAATCGAACCACCTTTGATCTCCACCGTATCCCCGGGGAGGCCGATCATTCTTTTGATAAAGTCTTTATCACGGTCCTCCGGATAAATAAAAACCACCACATCCCCTCTTTTGGGCTGGTGAAATTCAGGCAGCCGAAAACCGGTAAAAGGGATTTTCGCTCCATAAACGAACTTGTTTACCAGGATAAGGTCTCCTTCGATTAAAGTCATGCGCATCGAACCGGTGGGGATCTTGAAGGCTTGGACGATAAATGTCCTGATTACCATCGCCAGGATAAAAGCGACGAGGATCGATTCGGCCCAGTCCCGGATTACGGATTTCTTTTTTCGGATCATATTTTTAATACCTCCAGGAATGCCTCCTGGGGGATCTCTACTTTCCCGAATTGCTTCAGTCTTTTTTTCCCTTTTTTCTGGTTCTCCCAAAGTTTGCGCTTGCGGGTAATATCCCCTCCGGAGCACCTGCTGGTGGCGTTTTTTCCTACCGGGCGCACTCTTTCCGAAGCCAGGATCTGGCTGCCGACCGAAGCCTGGATGTTTACTTCAAAAAGCTGCCGGGGTATCAATTCTTTAAGTTTGGAAACTAAAAGATGCGCCCGGGTGAAGGCTTTATCTTTGAACATCAGGGAAGAAAAAGCGTCGCAGATTTGACCGTTGATGAGGATGTCGAGTTTTACCAGCCGGGTAGGCTGGTATTCTTTTACCTCATAATCCATAGAGCCGTAACCGCGGGTAATGGATTTCATGCGGTCGTAAAAATCCACGATAATCTCCGACAGCGGGATGGTAAAAACAACTTTCACGCGGTCTTCGCCGAGATATTCATTGGAAACAAATACTCCGCGGCGCGACTTGGTAAAATCGCATACCGCTTCGATGGAATCAACCGGGACAATCATCAAAAGTTCGGCAAAGGGCTCCTGAGCTTCCTGGATGTCGCCGGAGGAATAAAGTTTCGCCGGCGTGTCCACCTCAATAATTTCCCCGGATTTTGTTTTTACCCGGTATACGACATTTGGAACGGTAAGGATAAGATTGAGGTTGTATTCCCTCTCCAGCCTTTCCTGAACGATCTCCATATGCAAAAGCCCCAGGAAGCCGCAGCGGAAACCCGTGCCGAAGGACTGCGAATTTTCAGGCTCAAAAACAAAAGAAGCGTCGGAAAGCTTCAGCTTATGCACCGCTTCGCGTAATTCCGGGAAGTCCGCCGGATTAACCGGATAAATGCCGCAGAAAACAAGAGGTTTTACCTGCCGGTATCCCGGCAAGGCCCCCTGGCAGGGATTCTTAGGGTCGGTAACCGTGTCCCCGATCATTACTTCACGCGGGTCGCGGATATTGGCGGTAAAATATCCTACCTCTCCGCAGCTTAATTCTTCTACCGCCGAATATTTTAAATTCTTGAAAACGCCGAGTTCTTCGATCTTATAAGTATTTCCCGTATGGAACATCTTCAGCTGAGTCTGGGGAGTGATCTTGCCGTCGATTACTTTAACAAAAACTACGACCCCTTTAAAAGAGTCGAAGCGGCAGTCGAAAGTCAGGGCTTTTAAAGCGCTGTCGGGCTCCCCCTCCGGAGCGGGAACTGTTTCAATGATACGGTCCAGTATTTCCGTTACCCCGCTTCCCTCTTTGGCGGAAGCCAGGATAATCTCTTCTTCTTTGAATCCCAGGACTGTCTCTACCTGGGATTTTACTTTCGGCACGTCGGCGGAAACCAGGTCGATCTTATTAATTACCGGGATAACATGCAGGTTATTCTCCATTGCCAGATAATAATTCGCCACCGTCTGGGCTTCAATTCCCTGTCCGGCGTCGATCACCAGCACCGCTCCTTCGCAGGCAGCAAGGGATTTCGATACCTCATAAGTAAAATCCACATGCCCCGGGGTATCGATAAGATTTAAAATATATTCCCGGTTAAATTTCCTGGAGAAATAGTTTAACCTTACCATCGAGGCTTTAATGGTAATGCCGCGTTCTTTTTCCAGTTCCATATCGTCCAGCAGCTGGTCCCCTTTATGCCTTTTGTCCACCGCCCCGGTTATTTCCAGTATGCGGTCGGCTAAAGTGGATTTACCGTGGTCGATGTGGGCGATAATGGAAAAATTTCTTAAGAGTTCATTCCGCATTTTTTTTACACAGGGAAAACATTTTTTCGACCACCTGCTCGATCGAAAGATCGGTAGTGTCGATATATA
>JAQTRM010000054.1 GCA_028711825.1 Candidatus Omnitrophota bacterium
TTTACTGGATAAATCCCGTTGAGGAAATGAGTTTGCCGTGGCTTGTTTTATTCGCGGTATCGCTTTTGATCGCGGTAAGCCAGACGGCGGTTTCACTGGTGAACTGGCTTGCGATGATGCTCGTAAACCCCCAGAATCTTCCGCGCATGGATTTTTCGGAAGGCATCCCGGCGTATGCCCATACGCTGGTGGTGGTCCCCTGCATGATTAGCGACGCGCGGACAGTGGATTTGCTTCTGGAAGATCTGGAGGTCCGTTATCTGGCGAATATCGACCAGAATACGGATTTCGCGCTGCTCACGGATTTTTGCGACGCCCCGCAAGAGACGATGCCCGAGGATGAAGCGCTTTTGAACCGGGTCAGGGAGAGGGTCGAACAGCTGAATCATAAATACCGCCTGCAGAAAGATTATGTTTTCTGCCTTCTTCACCGGCCCCGCCGGTGGAATGACCGGGAAAAAATGTGGATGGGGTATGAGCGTAAGCGCGGCAAGCTCGGGGATTTAAACGCCTTTCTCCGCGGAAAAGGCGAGGACCGGTTCAGCGTGGTGCTTGGCGACCCCCGGAGGCTTCAGGACGTAAAATACGTTATTACGCTGGACGCCGATACCCGGATGTCCCGCAACGCGGCGCGGGAACTCGTGGGGGTCATCGCGCACCCGCTTAACCGCGCACTCTATGACGATAAAAAACAACGCGTTGTTTCCGGATACGGGATTCTCCAGCCCCGGGTCGAACCGAGCTATCCCGGGGAAAATCCTTCATTGTTCGTGAAGATCTTCGGAGGGGATACCGGGATCGACCCTTATACCAAAGCGGTGTCCGATGTTTACCAGGATCTTTTTTTTGAAGGGTCTTTTATCGGCAAGGGGCTTTATGATGTGGATGCTTTTGAAACCTCCATGGAAGGGCGTTTTGCGGAAAATTCCATATTGAGCCATGACCTCCTGGAGGGGTGTTACGCCCGTTCGGCCCTGGTGACGGATGTGCAGTTTTACGAGGGGTATCCCTCGGGGTATCTTAAGGATTCCAGCCGCAGGCACCGTTGGATCCGCGGGGACTGGCAGATCGCCCCCTGGCTGTTTTCTTCATTCCGCGGCCCGGGGGGAGTAAAAGTCAGGAATCCGATTTCTTTCCTGTCGCAATGGAAGATCGCGGATAATTTCAGGCGCAGCCTCGTTCCCCCGGCGACAGTTTTTTTATTGTTATCGGGATGGATGTTTTTCCAGCCTTCCTGGGTATGGTCGGCCTTCGTGATCGCCCTGATCGGTTTCCCGCTCGTCCCGATGTCCCTGGTGGAGGCGTTGAGAAAATCCGAGCATTTGACATTCCGGACCCATTTTAGCGCGGTGCTTTCCTCATTTAAAAAGAATATCCTTCGTTTTTTCTTTTCGTTTGTTTTCCTGCTTTACGAGGCGTTTTATTGTCTGGACGCGATCGTCAGGACCTTATGGAGGATGCTGGTGTCGCGGAGGCGCTTGCTGGAATGGAGGACTTTTCTCGAAATAGAGGATTTCCTGTCTAACCGCGTTTCGGGTTACTATAAGAGCATGCTCTCGGCGCCGCTTGCCGCCGTTTTGCTGCTGGTTTGTTTTCCGCTGCTGCTTGCGCATTTAGGCGTATTGGCCCCGGTTTTTTTGGGCCTCTGGATTATTTCTCCCGCGCTGGCTTACTGGATCAGCCAGCCCGCTCCCGCCCGGAAGATCCTGCTTTCTAAAGCGCAGAAGCTTTTCTTAAGGAAACTTGCCCGGAGGGAATGGGCGTTCTTTGAGAATTTTGTGACTGAAAAAAGCCACTGGCTGCCGCCGGATAATTTTCAGGAGGAGCCTGTGAGCATGCTGGCCCACCGGACTTCTCCCACGAATATCGGCCTTTTGCTGCTTGCGAACCTGACGGCCTATGACTTTGGTTATCTTTCGATGGGGATGATGTTCCACCGCACGGAGAAGACCTTCGATACCCTGAACCTTATGGAAAAATTCAGGGGGCATTTTTACAACTGGTATGATACGGAGACGCTGAAGCCCCTGGCGCCTCTTTATATATCCTCGGTAGACAGCGGAAACCTGGCCGGGCATCTCATTGTTCTGCGCGCGGGGCTGGCGGAGATGAACTCTCAAAAGATAATCTCGACGAAGATATTTGACGGGATTAGGGATACCCTGGAGATATTGTATCAAAGCGTAGCGGAGCTTGAGAAAGGCCAAAAAACCAATGTTGCCGTTTCCCTTAAGGGGATTTCCGAAAAGATCGGGCAATTTCAGCAAAAGAGCGGGTTCTCTCCCATACTTCTCTCGGAAGTTTATATGTTTTTACGCCAGCTTTCAACGGATATCTCAAAGGTTTTAACGGGCCTGGATCATAAACGTTATGAGCAGGGTAAAAAATGGGCGCGCGCGCTCGAGCGTCAGTGTTACGACTTTTTGGAAGATATGTCTTTTATCGCTCCCTGGATCCTGCTTGCCCCGGAAATGCCGGGGATGTGGGATGAGGGGGATGAGAAGCAGCAGGAGCGGCTCGTCCGGCTCCGGGAGGCCCTGCGTTATCTGGATGAGATCCCCGCGCTCGGTGAGGTAGCGAGGATCGAGCAGAAACTGGTCCCGCTTATCGAGGAGATTATGGGGGCGATGCGCGTTACGGATGAGGAGTCGAAAAGGGCCCTGGACTGGTTCTTAAAACTTCGCGACACGATCCGGGACGCCGGGACGCGGTCCGCCGAAAGGATCAAGGCGATCGATTACATCGTGCTGCGGTGCAATGAGATCTCCGCCATTGAATACGGATTTCTTTATGATAAGACAACGCACCTTCTTTCTATCGGATACAATGTCGGCGAGCACAAGGTTGACCGGGGCTGCTATGACCTGTTGGCGTCGGAGGCGCGGTTTTGCAGTTTTGTCGCCATTGCCCAGGGCAAAATGCCCCAGGACCATTGGTTCAAGCTCGGCCGGATGATCGCCAAATGCGAAGGGGATCCCGTGCTGGTTTCCTGGGGCGGGTCGATGTTCGAATACCTGATGCCTCTTTTGGTAATGCCGGCTTACGCGGGGAGCCTGCTGGACCGGACTTACAAATCCGCGGTCAGCGGCCAGATCCGGTACGCGGATAAGAACAACATCCCCTGGGGCATCTCGGAGTCCTGCTACAATAAGATCGATACGAATATGGTCTATCAATACCACTCCTTCGGAGTCCCGGACATGGGTTTTAAAAGGGGCCTTGCGGAGGACCTCGTGGTGGCTCCATACGCCTCGATGCTGGCGCTGATGGTGGAGCCGGAGAAGGCCTGCGAGAATCTTCAGCGTTTATCTGCGGAAGAAGGGGCGGGAGGGGTTTACGGGCTTTACGAAGCGATCGATTATACCCCCGCGCGCCTTGCCCCGGATGAAACCCGGGTAGTCGTGAAATCCTACATGGCGCATCATCAGGGGATGAGTTTATTATCCCTGGCTTACGTGTTGCTGGGCCGCCCGATGCAAAGGCGGTTTCTCGCCGAGCCGATGTTTAAGTCGGCGGAGCTGCTTCTGCAGGAACGCGTTCCGGTCGCCGAGCCTTTCCTTTATGATTTCGAAGTAACCGGAATGCTCCGGAAATTCGGCGATAAAGAAACTCTCCTAAGGGTGTTTACGACTCCCCGGACCCCGGTGCCCGAAGTCCACCTTTTATCTAACGGCCGCTACCATGTGATGGTTACCAACGCCGGAGGGGGTTACAGCAGATGGCAAAATCTCGCCGTGACGCGGTGGAGGGAGGACGCGGCCCTGGATAACGACGGGACATTTATTTACCTTCGGGATGTGGAGAGCGGCCAGTTCTGGTCGTCGGCTTATCAGCCTACGCAGAAAATCCCCAGGAATTATGAAGCCTTGTTCTCCCAGGCCTGGGCGGAGTTCAAGCGCCGGGATTACCAGATCGAGACGCATACCGAGATCGCGGTCTCCCCGGAGGACGACATCGAACTGCGCCGGGTGACGGTCACCAACCGTTCCCGCAGCAAGCGCATCATCGAGGTGACCAGCTACGCTGAAGTAGTTTTAAACGATCCGGTAAGCGATAAAGACCACCGGGCATTCAGTAATCTCTTTGTGCAGACCGAAATTATCAAGTCCCATCAGGCGATCCTTTGCCGGCGCCGCCCGCGTTCGGATAAAGAAATCTTTCCCCAGATGCTGCATTTGATGGCGGTCCACGCCAACGCGGTGGTGGGCGCTTCATATGAAACGGACCGCGGTAATTTCATCGGACGCGGCCGCACCCTGGCATATCCGGCGGCGATGCAGGGGTCCGGACAACTTTCCGACAGTGAGGGTTCGGTGCTGGATCCGATTGTTTCGATCCGCAGCCGCATTGAACTGGAACCGGATGAATCGGCGGTGATCGATTATGTGACCGGGATATGCGAGAGCCGGGAGTGCGCGCAGGCGCTCATGGAAAAATACCGGGACCGGAATCTTGCCGACCGTGTTTTTAACCTCGCCTGGACCCAGGGGCAGGTTGCTTTGCAGCAGATCAACGCCACGGAGGCATCCGCCCAGCTTTACGGCCGCCTGGCAAGCGCGATTTTATACGCCAGTTCCACCTGGCGCGCGGGCGCCAGCATCCTGCGGCGAAATAACCGCGGCCAGCCCGATCTTTGGGGATACAGTATTTCGGGTGACCTGCCGATTGTCCTGGTGCGCATTGAGAACCAGGATAATCTCGACCTGGTAGTGCAGATGATGCAGGCGCATTCCTACTGGCAGATGAAAGGCCTGGCGGTCGATCTCTTGATCTGGAATGAGGATAGCTCTATCTATCGCGACAGCCTGGGGGAAAGGATCAACGGGCTGATCGATGCCAATACCAAAAACAGGACGGGGCGTGACGGCGGGATTTTTTTAAGGCGCGCCGATCAGATGTCGGATGAGGACCGCATCCTGATGCAAACGGTCGCCCGGATCATTATCTCCGACCGCGGGGGGACGCTGGCGGAACAGCTGGAAGACATGACCCAGCCCAAGCCTAATTTGCTGCCGTTTGTTCCGTCCAGAAAAGAAGATTTCGAGGAAGAGCCTGAAAATTACCCCCGGCGTTCCGACCTTGTTTATTTTAACGGCGTGGGAGGGTTTACCGGGGACGGCCGGGAGTATGTAATTATGACCTCGGATTCCAAGGTTACCCCCGCCCCGTGGGTTAATGTGCTGGCCAACCAAAACTTCGGCACGGTGATCTCCGAAAGCGGGAGCGCTTATACCTGGAGCGAGAACGCGCATGAATTCCGTTTAACACCCTGGAAGAATGACGCCGTTTCGGATGCCTCGGGAGAGGCGCTTTATATCCGCGATGAAGAGAGCGGGAGGTTCTGGTCCCCGACCCCGCTTCCGGCGCAAGGCAGGACCGGTTATACCTCGCGCCACGGGTTCGGCTACAGCGTTTTTGAACATACCGAAAACGGGATCGTTTCCGAATTGACGGTTTTTGTTTCCCTGGAGGATCAGGTTAAATTTTCGGTCTTGAAAATCAGGAATATCTCCGGCCGGCGCAGGCATATTTCCGCGACGGATTATTGCGAGCTGGTGATGGGCACCTTCCGGGACAAATACCATATGCATATTCTGACCGAGGTCGATCCCAAAAGCGGCGCGCTTCTTGCCCGCAATCCCTATAACAAAGAATTTCCGGACCGGGCGGTTTTTCTGGATGTCAGCGAACCGGTGAGATTTGTGACCGGGGACCGCGTTGAATTCATCGGCAGGAGCGGGACGATGGCCTCGCCTTTGGCGATGCGCATGGACAGGCTTTCCGGGAAAGTGGGCGCGGGGATCGATCCCTGCGTCGCCGCGCAGGTTAAATTCGAGCTGGACGACGGCCAGGAAAAAGAGGTAGTTTTTACTTTCGGTTCCGGCAGGTCGGCGGATGAAGCGCGGGATCTTGTCCGGCGTTTCGGGGGGGCCGAGGCGGCGCGGCATGAACTTGAAAAAGTCTGGGAATACTGGAAACGCATCCTGGGCGTGGTGTACGCGGAAACCCCGGACGCCTCGATTAATTTTCTCGTTAACGGCTGGCTGGAATACCAGGTGATCAGCTGCCGGCTTATGGGGCGCAGCGGTTTCTATCAATCCGGCGGGGCATTCGGATTCCGGGACCAGCTTCAGGATGTGATGGCGCTGGTTCATTCAAAACCCGAGATGGCCCGGGAGCAGTTATTGAAATTCGCCGCGCACCAGTTCGTGGAGGGGGACGTGCAGCACTGGTGGCATCCTCCTTTTGGGCGCGGGATCCGCAGCCGCTGTTCGGATGATTATTTATGGCTGCCTTTTGTAACCTGTCTATATGTCGAAAAGATCGGGGATACGGGGATCCTTGATGAAAAGGTAAGTTTCCTTGAAGGGCCTCCGCTTAAGCCGGAAGAAGAATCTTATTATGATACCTCAAGGGTCTCCGCCGGCGCCGGGACGCTTTACGACCATTGCGTTTTAAGCGTAAAAAGAGGCCTGAATTTCGGCGTTCACGGCCTTCCCTTAATGGGGGGCGGGGACTGGAATGACGGGATGAATCTCGTCGGGCGCGAAGGAAAAGGGGAAAGCGTCTGGCTGGCGTTTTTTCTTTTCGATGTCTTAAAGTCGATGGCGGCTTTGGCGGCGCGGCGCATGGATAAGGCTTTCGCGGATCTCTGCCTGGCGGAAGCGGAGAAGCTCGCCCGGAATATCGAAGAGCACGCCTGGGACGGCCGGTGGTACCGCCGGGCGTATTTCGACAACGGAGAACCTCTGGGTTCTTCCTCAAACAGCGAGTGCCGCATCGATTCGATCCCGCAATCCTGGGCGGTTATTTCAGGCGCGGCAAGCCAGGAAAGGGCGCGCATCGCCATGGAAGAGGTGGACCGGCAGCTTGTCGACAGGAAACACGCTATTGTGAAATTATTCGATCCGCCTTTTGATAAGGGCCTCTCTAATCCGGGATATGTTAAGGGCTATCTCCCCGGGGTGAGGGAGAATGGCGGGCAGTATACGCACGCGGCGGTTTGGGCGGCGATCGCGTTTGCGGTATTAAAGGATAAAGAGCGGGCCTGGGAGCTGTTTAATATGATCAACCCGGTGTATCATTCCGATACCGCGGATAAGTGCGCCGTTTATAAGGTGGAGCCGTTTGTAATGGCCGCGGATGTTTATGCTTCTCCCGGCCTGGCCGGGCGCGGGGGATGGACCTGGTATACCGGGTCGGCCTCCTGGATGTATCAGCTTATCGTAAAATACCTGCTGGGTATCCGGCTGGAAGTGGATAAGATTTATTTTCAGCCCTGCCTTCCCGAGGGCTGGTCCTCCTGGAAAATGCACTACCGGTACAGAGAGACCTTTTACCATATTAATTTTACGTCTCCGGGGACAGGCGGCCGCGTAATCTCTGTCGAAGTGGATGGCGCGGCGCAGGAGGAGATGACGGTGCGGCTGGTTGATGACCGGATAGATCATTCGGTGGAGGTGAAGAT
>JAQTRM010000006.1:0-7325 GCA_028711825.1 Candidatus Omnitrophota bacterium
GTTACCTAAATCTTCTATAAGGCATCCAGCAGAGCAACACCCCGGGATTCAGTAATTGGCCTTAAAAGGAGAGAAGATGAGCTATGTTTACTTTTTAAGTTGATAGGTGAGGCAATGGAAGCGGCTTGAATACTAATTCAGAAACAAACCCCGGTCTTGAAGGCTGGGGTATTCGGAAATTGATCATTAAGAAGTTTTACGATTTGCAACTGTAAATTTCTCGTTAAATATTTTTCGGGATCAATACAGGAACAGTTAGTATAAGATATTGTGAAACAATAGTTTATGAAAAATAATAAAAAACATTTTTTCCTTGATTTATTTAATAAATGGGAGATAATAAAGTTAAGTATATGTCTCTCGGCGGGTTAGGATAAGGAGGGCTTGTGGAGGAGCGCAGGATAAAGCCGAGGTGGCGGATTAATCAAGGCGCGGAACTGACTGTCGAGAATGGAGTTAAGCCCATTCCGTGTGTGGTGGAAGATATAAGCTACGGAGGAATGTGCCTTTCCTTAAGAAGGAATTTGTTTGATGATGTTTTCTCCAGTTTTAAATTGTCATTGGCTGACAACCTGGAGTTAAATGTCGGAGCGCAGGTGGCCTGGCGCCAGGAGCAGCAGGAAGGAAATACTTACGGCCTTTCATTTAATTGGATCGATGATTCGGCAAAGGAAGACCTGGGGCGGTACATCGATGAAAAGTTTCATAACCTGATCATTAAACACTGGTGGGAAGGATCAAGCGATGCATGAGCGCAGGAAATTGAAGAGATGGCATATTGACCGGCGTGTTTTGTGTAAATTAAAGCAAATCACGAATGATTTATACTGTCAGATCAAGGATATTAACTATTCCGGCGCCCAGGTTGTTTTGAATGTGGAGTTGCCCCTAAGGACTGCTTTTAAGATGAGCCTGCGGCTTTCGGATCAATATACCGTCGATGTAAGAGCCTGGGTTACCTGGCATAAAGTGGAAGGCGGCAGCAATCACTACGGGGTATATTTCAGCCAGATCAAAGACGCAGATAAAGACAAAATCAATAAGTTTATTAATATTTTTTATCCTGATGATGTCCCGGAGAAGGTCTCTTTGCCGGAAGATATCGTGGTTGAGAACGGGGAGGAGGGTGAAGGTATGGATGATCATCGGATATTTGAAAGATTCAAACGGGAGATTTCCGCGCGTTTTGTGGGGTTGGACGGGAAAGAGGGCACCGCCCGGACTTTTGACGTGAGCGCCAAGGGGTTGGGTCTTTCTACCGACCGTGAATTGGAGTCGCAGGCTAATATTGAGATTTGGCTGAGCGTCCCCAACAGCAGCGACCCGCTTTATACCAGGGGGCAGGTTGTCTGGTCCAGGGCCGCGGGTAAAGGGGGTTACCAGTCCGGGGTGGAATTGGAAAGGGCCGATCTCATGGGGATCTCGCGCCTGCTGCGTTCTTGATTGAATTAGTGTTTAAAGGAATAAACGCTTAAAATTAAGGATTATCCTACCTTATCGCAGGGAATAAAAAACTTGACCTTCAGGCTAAAATATGCTAACTTTTTACATTACGTCTTTTTATCGCCTATCCTTGGTGGAAAACCCCACGAAAACGGAAGGAGTATAGGATGTTATTCAAGAACCTGTTTTTAGGAACCTTTATATTATTCTCGGTTTTAGGATGTTCCGGCCAGAAGACTTCTTCAAAGCCTACCATTAATATCTGGCACTGGATGACCGATCGCGACCCCGCTTTCCAGGAATTAGCAAAAAAATACGAAGCTTTAACCGGTGTCAAAGTTAATTTCGAACTCTACGCTCCCTCAGACGCTTATTCCCAGAAGATCCGCGCTGCGGCTCAAGGGACAAACCTTCCCGATATTTTTGGTATTTTAGGAGAGAAGAGGGATTTCGCCTCTTTTATCCGCGCCGGGCATATTCTGGACCTCACTTCTTATATGGAAGAAGACAACAGCAAATGGAAGAATAGTTTCTTTGCCAAGGCTTTAGCGGTAAATGAATTCTCTCCCCAGAATAGTTACGGGATAGAATCCGGCATTTACGGCGTGCCGATCGATATCATGACTATTCAGATGGTCTATAATAAAAAACTTTTTTCACAGCTGGGTTTGAATCCCAACCGTCCTCCTAAAACCCTCAAAGAATTTCTAGCTATCGGGCCTAAAATCCAGGAAGCAGGGTTGCAGGGGCTGGTTTCCGGCTGGGGAGAGGTGTGGATGGTAGACTGCCTGGCTAATAATTACGCTTTTAATATTATGGGCAAAGATAAGGTGCTGGCGACGATCAGGGGAGAGGTTCCTTATACGGATCCGGATTGGATCAGGGTTTTTACTGTTTTTAAAGAGATGAAGGAATCCGGGGTTTTGGCCCAGGGCCTGGTTACGATGATTAATAAATCCGCAGAGCAGCTTTTCGCGAATGAAAAAGCGGTTTTCGCGTTTAACGGCTCATGGTGCGTGAATGTTTATAAGGGGATGAACCCGGACCTGGAATACGGTTCGATGCTTCCCCCGGCAGCTTCCGATAAATACCCGATGTCGATCTGGGGTGGAGCGGGTTCCTCTTTTATGGTAAACGCGCGTTCCAAGAATAAGGAAGAAGCGGTGAAATTCCTCGCCTGGCTGACCGGCCAGGATCAGCAGGCCTATCTGGCAGCCGAGACTAATAACTTGCCGGCTAACAAAAACAGCCTTTCCAAGATCCCGGAGGTCCTTGCGCAGTTTGCCCGCGGCATGGATTATGCCACTCATCCGAATGTCTGGGGGGTATCCGAATTTTCCCTGGTGATCGAAGCTTTCGACCGGGGGATACAGTCGATTATTATCGGAGAGAAGACTCCGGAACAGGTTGCCGCGGAAGTGCAGAAGGTTAAGGAACGCGAATTAGCTAAAAGGAAAGCAAGATAGCGGATAAGCGGCCGATCCGCAATATTTTTTAAGGAGAAGCACGAAGTGAAAATAAAAGGTGCTTTAGAAAATTACGTATTCGTCCTGCCAGCAGTAACAATATTTTCCATATTTTACGTTATCCCTTTTATCTGGGTTTTTCAGTTGGGCCTTTTTGAGTGGGACGGCATCTCCTTCACCAAGGTTTTTGTGGGGCTGGCAAATTTCAAGGAGATCTTTTTTCAGGACAGGGAATGGTGGCATTCGATGTGGAATGCCGGCTATATCACCTTGATTGCGCTTACTTTCCAGAACATACTGGCTTTCATGCTTGCCTGGGCGTGCGACCGCGAGATCAAGATGAAAAATTTCTACCGGGTGATATTTTTTATCCCTCCTGTTCTTTCGGAAGTTGTGGTGGGGATGGCCTGGCGTTTTATCATTAACGATATCGACGGCGCCAATATTATTAACCGCATGCTGATCGGGATCGGCCTTCCCCAGCTGGCGCATAACTGGTTAAGCGATCCCCAGACCGCCCTTACTACTGTGGGAATTGTGCATTGCTGGAAGGGGTTTGGCTGGGGCTTCCTGATCTTTTTAGCCGGCCTGCAGACTATTCCGCGTGAATTGTATGAGGCGGCCCGGGTGGACGGCGCCAGCGCCTGGCAGTCTTTCAAGAGAATAACATTGCCTTTGATGATCCCGGTAATGGTCCTGGTTGCTATCCTTACTGTTTTGGGCACGATGCAGGTTTTTGTCCTGATCGTAAGCCTGGTGGGGGGGGAGTTTGCCGGCCACACCTCGGTTCCGGTCTTGAGGATTCTTGCTTCGATGCGCGGTTCGTCGCGTTTCGGCTATGCCTGCGCACAAGGTGTTACCTTTGGCATGGTGCTTATTATAATTTCTTTTATCCAGTACCGTTTTTCCAAAAAAGGGCAGTAATCCTCTGCGGATAAGGGTGAAGAACGAAAAGCTTTCGGGATTTTAAAATACAGGACTTTTAAAAACAATTTATACGTTCGCCGCATAAATTTCTCGGCGCTTGAAGGCCGGACTGAATATGGAAGCGGCTGAAGTGTCAATCCTCGAGTAAACTCCGGGATTTATCCTGTGGTATGCAGGGATTGATTTAAAAGAAAGGGCGTGAGGTGAACCAGACAATTTATTATAAAAGTAAGAAGGTGCTTGTCAACACCTTGGTGCATATTTTCCTGATCAGCGTCGCGATTACCTGCCTTTATCCGCTGCTTTGGATGATTTCCTCAAGCCTTAAAACCCAGGACATGATCTTTAAAGACATTTCCTTGATACCCCACCAGTTTCGCCTGGAAAATTATGTCCTGGCCTGGAAAGGTGGCGGGTTCGGGCGGAATTTTCTGAATAGTATAATATATACCGTTTCGGTGGTCTTTGGGATCGTGATTGTTTCTTCTATGGCGGCTTACGCATTCAGCCGCCTGCGTTTTGTCGGCAGTAAATTCCTTTTCGTAATGTTTATGGCGGCGATGATGATCCCAATACCGGGAAGTTTCGTTGCCCTGTATGTTTTATTAAATAAACTGCATTTAAGGAATACCCCTATCGGGTATATCCTTTGTATGATCAATGTCGGGCTTTCGACGAGCATCTTCATGCTTAAAACATTTTTTGATAAGATGCCCAAGGAGCTGGAGGATGCCGCGCGTATCGACGGCTGCTCCAAGATCGGGATCTGGTGGCATGTTGCCCTGCCGTTGTCCAAGTCGGTCCTGGCGGTAGTGGTGGTTTTTAACGCTCTGGCCGTCTGGAATGAATACATCCTGGCCCTGATTATTTTTGATAACCGTTCATTTATGCCTCTGCAGGTCGCGTTGCAGTCTTTCCAGGGGGAGTTCGTGACCAACTATCCTTTATTGATGGCGGGGTTAACCATTACCGCCCTGCCGATTATCCTGATTTACCTGCTGATGCAGAAATATATTATTAAGGGTGTTACCCAGGGGGCGGTGGTAGGATGAGAAAGTCAGCTAGCAGCTATCAGCTATCAGCTATCAGCCACGGCAAAATCGTAAAAGCGTTTGCGTTGATTTTTACCGTTTGCAGCTTATTGCTTATCGCTTGCAGTTCTTTCGCGGAAGAAATTTCCTCCAAGCCTTCTTCGGGCGAGCTCACCAACAAGGCCTGGATCGCGCATGGTAAAAAAGATATCGAAGCGACCCAGAAATATACCCAGGAATGTATCGATTTGTATAAAGAGGAGGCGGCTAAAGAGCAGGCTTCTTTAAAAGCCCTGCCGAAGAATAAAAAAGAGATTGAGGCGGTGCAGGTTTTGAATGATGTGGCTACCTGCTATTTCATCCAGGCCGAAAGCCTGATGCGCCAGCAGAAGGATGAAGAGGCCAAGGCGATATTCAAAACTATTATCGATAAATATTCCTACGGCCAAGCCTGGGATCCTCGCGGCTGGTTCTGGTCGATCAAACTTGCCGCCGAGCAAAGTATTAAGAAGATCGAGACCGGTTCGATCGAAGTGGAGGTAAAGAAAAAGGTAAGCCAACTGCCTACGCGGCTGGTCTTGGCGGATCCCGGCACGGAAGAATTTGTGGATTACGCAAAATACGGGAAGTTTGAGAATGTCGGGACCAGGGATTACCGCTATATAATTACCGACCAGGAGGGGCTGATCAAAGCGGTAGGGGAAGGGATCTATCCCAATAGCGGCTCGATCAGGAAGGACCCTATTTTTAAACAGGTAATCAAGGAAAAGCGCCTGGAAGGCGATGCCTGGGATTTTTTGTATTCTCCGGATTTGCAGGCGGCATTCGTGAAATGGGCGACCTCCAGCGAGCCGCAGGGCGTAAAATTGTATTGCACGGGGCTGGTTCTTGAGCGGGCGGGGCTGATTACCCAGGCGCTCAAGTGTTATTATGCCATCCTGGTGCATTTTCCCGGCAGTTACGGCTGGACTTATTGGCATACCCCGTGGTATGTGGGCCAGGCCGCGATCGCCAAGATAAAATTTATACTGCGGCGTAACCCCCAATTAGGATATAAACTTGAAGGGGCCAAGGTCGACATCCTCAATGGTTTCGATAATGACATCAGCAATGACGTCGCGGTGGTCAATCCCGGAAGATTCGTTAAAGTGGACTTAGCGCGTGATTCCGCAAAACCCAAACCTTCCGCCGAATCCGCGGGGATAAAAAAGAAGGTGGGTTCCGGCAAGGTGCGCCTGGTGCAGTATAATAACGGCGACTGGCAGTTGCTGGTGGAGAATCAACCGTATACCATTAAAGGGATTACTTATGCTCCCACTAAAGTAGGGCAGTCCCCGGATGACGGGACACAGGGCAACTGGATGGAGGAAGATTTCAACAAGAACGGCAAGATCGACGGGCCGTTTGATTCTTTTGTAGATAAGAACCGGAATAATCTCCAGGATGCCGATGAACCGGCGATTGGTGATTTTGAGTTAATGCGCCAGATGGGCGTAAATACCATCCGTCTTTATCATCATCCCCTGAAGGTTAATAAAGAACTGATGCGCCAGATGTATAAGGATTACGGGATCCGGGTGATCGTAGGCGATTTTTTGGGTAAATACGCTATCGGTTCGGGAGCCGCCTGGAATCCCGGCACGGATTATAATAATCCGGAGCACCGGAAAAACATGATCGCTTCAGTCAAGCAGATGGTTAATGAATTCAAGGATGAGCCTTATGTTTTGTTCTGGCTTCTGGGCAACGAGAATGTTTACGGCTATGCCTGTAACGCTAATGAGCAGCCCGAGGCTTTTTTCAAATTTGCCAATGAAGTGGCGAAGATCATCAAGTCTATCGATCCCCAACATCCGGTGGCGATCTGCAGCGGGGATATCCTGTTCTTGGATAAATTCGGCAAGAACGCCCCTGATATCGATATTTTCGGCACCAACGCTTACCGGGGAGAATACGGGTTCGGTCCTTTCTGGAGGCAGGTTAAAGAGCAGTCCGGCAAACCCGCCTTTATCACGGAATTCGGATGTCCTTCTTATGCCGAAGGGAAAAGCGAAGACGAGGCGGAGGAGATGCAGGCGCAGTATCATCTCGGCTCCTGGGAGGATATGGAAAATAATATGGCTTTCGCAGGGGGAGAAGGGAATTGTCTGGGCGGAGTGGTTTTTGAATGGCTCGATGAATGGTGGAAAGCTTACGAACCGGCGATTCATGATACAAAAGGGTTATGGACCGGGCCTTTTCCCGACGGATATATGCATGAAGAGTGGCTGGGGGTGTCCGGCCAGGGGGATGGCAAGTTGAGTCCTTTTTTAAGGCAGTTGCGCAAGGCTTATTATATGTACCAGGGTAAATGGCAGGGAGAGGAAGTTTTAAGCGATAAGCGGTAAGCTTTAAGTATTGTTAACTTATAGCTTAAAACTTACAGCTTAGATTATTAATCAACGGCACCCAACGCTAA
>JAQTRM010000006.1:7425-20780 GCA_028711825.1 Candidatus Omnitrophota bacterium
ATTGCGTTGGTGTTGTGTACGTACACAAGGAGGTGGGTATGAAGAAGTTGTTGGTGGTATTGATGGCTTTAGCCCTTCTGTCTCCGGTAATGGCCGGTGCTGAAGATAAGGCCGCAGGCCCCAAGGAATTCGTGGTTTATCTGGACAAGAACGCCAAAGATAACCATTATATTCCTTCCGGCTGGATGGGGGATTACGGCGACATCAAAATGAATGACCAGGCGGCGGAAAATCCGCACACCGGGACAAGCAGTATCCAGTTTGTTTACAGCGCCAAGAAGTCCCAGACTCAGGGTTGGGCGGGGGTTTATTGGCAGAACCCGGCGAATAACTGGGGTAATAAAAAAGGCGGATTCGACCTTACCGGGATGACCAAACTTACTTTCTGGGCACGCGGCGCCAAAGGCGGCGAAGTGATACAGAAAGTAATGGTGGGCGGTATCAAGGGGACGTATCCGGATTCCGCGATGATCGAGATGGGTCCGATCGAACTGACCAATACCTGGAAACAATATACGGTTAACCTGGTCGGTAAGGATCTTTCTTATCTTAACGGTGCTTTTGGCTGGACGATTACCTCGGATATGAATCCCGACGGCGCCACATTTTATATCGATGATATAAAATTCGAGGCCGATCCGGATTTGAAGCCTGAAGGTAAAAAGGCTCAAGGAATGCCGTTTTATGTTTATGCCGACCGTTCAAGTGTCGTCAACCATTTTATTCCTTCCGGCTGGATGGGGGATTATGGTGATTTAAAGTTTGAAAGCTCTTCGAAAGAAGATCCCTATCTGGGAGACACTTGTATCAAGATTGCCTATAGCGGTAAGGCTACCCAGGGAGCCCGCTGGGCGGGTATTTTCTGGCAGAACCCGGCGAATAACTGGGGCAGTGTGGATGCGGGGTATGACCTTTCCAAGGCTACCAAACTTACCTTCTGGGCACGCGGCGCCAAAGGCGGCGAGCGGATCGAGGAGTTTAAAGTAGGCGGTATCATGGGAGAATTCTCGGATTCCGACAGCGCCACTATCGGGCCGGTGCTTTTGAACAAAGAATGGACCCAGTATACTATCGACTTAAAAGGCAAGGATATGTCTTATATTATCGGGGGCTTTGCCTGGTCGGCCAACGTGGATAATAACCCGGACGGGGCTACATTCTATCTGGATGAGATCAAATTCGAATAAAAAAACAGGGGCAGCTTTTGAAACAAGGCGCGGGTTTTCCTTAAACAATAAGTTCCGTCTTGTTACGGGAGCGGTCTTGAGGTCTAAAATCGCAGGCTACAGGCGTTTTTTGCTTGTAGCCTGCGGTTTTTTGCCGGTCTTCTTTTTGTCTGCCTGCTGTACGCCCAAGGGTGTTTATATCCAAAAGATGAAAAACCGGTCTTACCGCCTGATGGTGAACGGTAAGCCTTATATCGTAAAAGGAGTCTGTTATAACCCTATCCCGGTCGGCAAGAATCACGAATACGACTGGTGGGGCGATCCGAACAAGCCCTGGATCGTTGACGGAAAACTGATGAAGGAGATGGGGGTTAATACCGTAAGAATTTATCAGGTGAATGAAGACCCGCAAAAAGTAAAACAGGTGATCGGCGACCTGTATAATTTATACGGGATCCGTACGCTTCTGGGGGATTGGCTGGGGTTCTGGGAATATCCCTGTCCTTTTTACGGAGATAAGAAATTCCAGGAAAAAGTAACTCAGCATGTGTTGGAGATGGTCCGTCTTTATAAAGATGAACCCGGGGTCCTGGGCTGGATCCTGGGGAATGAAAATAACTATTCCTGCCTGGGGCATGTGAACCCCTGGTCCAGCCCGGAGGTGGATAAGGAGCCGGATCCGCAGAAACAGAAAAATATACGGGCAAAAATTTATTATTCTTTTGTTAACGAGATATCCAAACAGGTGCATCAGATCGATCCCAATCATCCGGTAGGGCTGGGTAACGGGGAGTTGGTGGGGCTGGATTCAGCCGCCAAGTTTTGCCAGGATGTTGATTTTGTCGCCTGCATCATCTACCGGGGGAAGACTTTCGGGAACCTTTTTAAGTCCCTGCAGATGACTTTCGATAAACCGCTGCTTCTGGCGGAATTCGGAGCCGATTGTTACGACGCTTATCTTAAGAAAGAAGATCAGAACATGCAGGCTTTTTTCCTGCAATCGCAGTGGAGCCAGATTTATGAGAACCTTGCCGGTAACAAGAAGGGGGCGGGTAACTGCCTGGGGGGAACGATTTTTGAGTGGACGGATGAATGGTGGAAACACAATTCAGATTATCCGGAAGGATGGGCTCAGCATGATACCCAAAGCAGCTGGTCCAACGGCAGCTATTATTATGATATCCGGGCCGAGGGTAACAAGAATATGAATGAAGAATGGTTCGGGATCGTTGCCTTGAGCCCGCAGCTTGAGCCGGCCACCGCCCCCGGAGCCGCCGAAAGCATCAACAAACGTATTCCGCGCAAGGCTTATTATGTCATCCGGGAATTCTGGAAAAACCCGAATTATGACGCAAGGCATAAGAAAAAAAGTTCCCGCGGGAAAAAGTAGAGCAGAGGAGGATGCTGATATGTGGTTTTCTTTAAGGTTTTTGGCAGCGGTTTTAAGCGCCGCACTTTTGATGCCGGCGGTTTCTTTTGCCCAGTCTTCTTCCCGGGACGCGGGATCCTGCTGCCCGGAGATCGCGCAGGAGCAGGCTAAATATCTGGCGGATAACCGTTACAATGAATTTGCCGCTTCCTTGAATTCCGCCAGCGATAAAACAAAAGAACGCCAGCTTTGTAAAGATTATTATAAAGCCGATACGCGTTATTTGCAGCTTAAGCATCTTGAAGAGACGCAATCCTGGGATGATTATTTCAGCAACGGGAATAATTACCGCCAGGAGCTGGTAGATAATGCCCAGGAGGTTATCGATCAATCGCCGGAGGCGGATTGTCTCAAGGTTAAAAGCAGGCTCTTGCTTTGGCAGTTTCACCAGGGCCAGATGGATGCTTTCGTTCAGCAGTCCCTGGATGATTTGATGGCGGACCTGGAGGGTTATGCGAAGAATAATGGCGCTTCAAGTTTGATCCGGAAGGTCGCGGATGCGCTTTCAGTATCCGGGGAAAAAGCGAAAGCCAGACAGGCTTATAATTTATATGTCCAGGGGATGGCGGAATCCGACCCGGCGCAGCTTAAAAAACTGGCTTTCGGTTTCTATCAGGAAGGAAACCTGGCGCTCGCTGAAAGTATTTACGATATTTATATCGGGAAATTTCCGCGTCCTTATTCTGCCGCTTTTATCGCGGAGTTATTTGAGATTGCGGGACTCTTTGTTTGCAAACAGGAAGGCCTTTACGATATGCCCTACGCGGAAAAGATTTACGCCCTGATAGAAGAAGACGGGTCCCCCGATGCTTTTGACCAGGATAAAATCTATTTGCGCGCCTTGAACTTGGAAAAAATGACCGCTTACCCGGACGCTCAAAAATATTACCTGAAATTAATACAGTCTTATCCGGATAACAAGCGTTTTGATGAAGCGGTTTACAAAGTGGCGATGATAAACTTGTATGCCCTGGGGGATATGGAGCAGGCGAAAAAATATTTTGGGATGCTCGCGGCTAAAAACGAAATCGATCCTTATGTCGTTTCCAGCTTTTATCAGCTTGGCTTGCTGTCGCAGTGGGAGGGGGATTCCCCGAAAGCCGGCGGTTACTATGAGCGGTTGATTAAAGATGCCCAGGATAAATACGTTTCTGTCGTATCTTTGGCGAAAAAACGCCTGGAGGAGATCCAGAATAACAAACCCCTGGATTATAATTTAAATACTGTTCTGGATCTATCTTTGAAGAAGGAGCCGGCGCTTATCGAGCTTAATAAATCGGAATTAAAACCCTTAAGCTACATTTTGAAAGAAGGGCAGGAAGATACTTTTTCCTCCGCCGTGAATATGCCGCAGAGCGGGTGCACCCAGGTGGACCTGCAGTATCTTTGGAGCGGGAATCTGGGAAACGCCAGCCCTCTTGCCACGGAAAGTTCTTTTAGCGCTTCATATCAGGACAGCGGGACCAAAGAAATAAACATGGTCATCATCTCTCCCGCCGGAATTGTCGACCGTTCTTTTATCATGGTGGATGTTTATTAACACTTCTTCCGGTATTAGGATAAAGGCCCGCTGACGGTTTCCGGCGGCGCCGAAATACCGTTTTCCCGTCTGTCGGGTTTTCCCTTACTTCTTAAAATTGCTTGACTTAAGGTTTTTTTAGTAGTATAAATAAGATAAATATAAAGTTATAATTCTATATTTTTCAGAAAGATATATCCAAAATACCCGATTTTCCTAAAAAAGACACATTGTTTATCATTAATGCGCGCATTCGACCTACAAAAAGAGTCTTTCAGCGAAAAAGAAAAGCGTAATATCGAGATACTGGGCATATTGAGAAAACGCGGTCCGGTCAGCCGGAGCGATATCTCCCAGGAGATGGGGATAAATGTAGTCAGTATTTCCAATTATATAGACGACTTTATAAAATATAATCTGGTTTATGAGAAAGAACTTGATATTTCCGAAGGCGGCCGCCGGCCGGTTCTTTTGGATTTAAATCCCCGGGCAGGTTATGCCATCGGCGTAGGCTTGAACCTTATGAATATGGTCGGCCTCCTGGTGGACCTGAAAGGCAATATCATTACCAAAACCCAGATTGCCCGCCCCCAGGCTTCGGTTAAAGAAGTCTCCGAGTGCCTGCTGGAGATTGTCCGCGAGATCTTGAGGCGTTCGAAGGTATACGTCGAGAAAATAAAAGGGATCGGCGTGGGTATCGCCGGATTGATCAATAAGGAGGATGGTTCAATCCATTGGCCGCAAAAAATGGACCATTATTACACCTATGCTTCGGTGGACCTGCCTTTGAGAGGATTGATAGAAAAAGAGTTTAATTTTCCCACCCTTATCGAGAATGATTCCACCAGCGCCTGCTTCGGGGAGCACTGGATAGACTCACAGAATAATTACAAGAATGTCTTATATATGTTTTCCGGGGTAGGATGCGGGATGATCATCAACGGAGAACTTTACCGCGGCGCGCAGGGTTATGCCGGGGAAACCTCCGTCTATAATTATAAAGAACAGGATCTTTTTAATTGCGATGCCGCCCAGCCTTGTTTTATCAAGCGCTGGGACCTTGACCTGGGGATCGTCCAGGAGGTGAAAAAGGAACTTTTATCGGATAAACAGAAAGCCAAAGGTTTCCTGGACGTTATATCCGGCAATATCGAGGACCTGGATTTGAGGAGCGTTTTTAACGCCGCGCGCCTGAAAAATCCCGTGGCCCTGGCGGCAATGGAAAAAGCGGCCAAACGGCTGGGGATCAAGATCGCTTACCTGGTTAACCTGCTTAATCCCCAAATTGTGGTAATCGGAGGGGGTTTCGAGGAGTCCGGGGAAGAATTTCTCCATACCGTTAAAAACACGGTAGGAGAATGGGCTTTCCGCGAATCTACCAGTAATCTTAAAATAACATATTCTCAGCTAAGGGAAAACGCCGTGGCGCTGGGCGCGGCGAGCCTGGTTTTGGAAAAGGTTTTTGCCCAGCTGTAAACTGAAGAGCGGTTGTTCATTTTTTTGCCGCCCGGCCTGATGCCGTGGAAGCAAAATGATTCTCTGCGGAAAAAGATCGAAGCCATAACAGGGGGGATTATGGAGCAGAAAATAAAATTTATCGTTATCGGCCTGGTTGGTTTTTCCATCGTATGCCTTTTTCTTTTTATCCAGGCGGCCGGACAGCAGCAGCGGCTGACCAGGGAGATCAATGACCTGAAGACCGAAAACTCCTCTTTGTTAAATAAAGCTAATAAGCTGGAGAGCGAGCTTAAGGCGGCCCAGGGGAAGATCGATTCGCTGAAAGCGGAAAGGGACCGGGGGGTAGAGGAACTTAATGAGATACAGAAAAAATATGAACTGGCCAGCCGCGCCAGGGATGAATTAATCCAGAGGCTGAAGCAGAAAAGCCAGGTGCAGGCAGCCGCCCCCGCCCCGCAGCCGGTGCAGCCGCAGGTAGTTCCGGCGGCTCAGGGAGGAGACGCTTATTGGGGCAAATTGCTTAAAGAAAAATCTGAACTTGAAATGAAATTAGCTTCTCTGCAGGTTGATTTAAAGAACGCCCAGATCGACAATGAATCTTTAAGAAGGCAGAAGAGCCTCCTGGAAATAGATGTCAACCGCTTAAACAGCGAAAAGAAAGATATCCTAAGGCAGCTTGATTACAACCAGAAGCTCATGGATAGTATGGCCGGGGATGTGGTGCGTGAAAAGAATGACAAGGCCGCGATCCAGGATACCGTAAAAAACCTGCGTTCGGAAAACAATACTCTTATCAAACAGCTGAAAAGTCTGATCGGGCGCAAGGCGGTCCTGGACCGTAAAGTGCAGGCGCTTCAGGATGAAAAGATGAAGGCTCAAAAACGCCTGAATGAGACAGAGACGATACTTAAAGACAAACTCTCCAGGATTGACAATCTAAAGAATCAGCTGGATACCACGATAAAAGGAGATAGTGTTTCAGGTTCAGACGGGGGCAGCAAGGCATCCGTGGAACTTCCGGCAATCGTGGTGCGTTCAACATCTTCGGCGGATAAGGGGACATCCGCGCAGGCTTACGATTTTCCCGGAAAGATCCTGGCGGTAAACCTGGAAAGCAGTTTTGTGGTCATCGATCTCGGTTCTTCTTCGGGTGTCAGGGTTGGGGATACCTTTGGAGTCTATCGTGGCGACAATCTGATCGGTTCGGTGAGCGTAATCCAGACCCGGGCGGGGATATCCGCCTGTGATATTAAAAAGATGAGCACTTCTTTTAAGATCGGGGATCATCTTCAGCAATTGGACTCCTGAACTTATTCCGGATAGACCTATTTCTAAGCTGCGCCAAGAGATAAGATAATGACACGCACTAAAAAAAATCCTTCCCAGGTTATTTCTATTGTCGACGTGGCAAAAGCCAGCGGGGTATCAATTACTACCGTCTCAAGGGTAATCAATAAAATCGGGACAGTGAAAGAATTTAACCGCGTTAAGGTGGCCAAGGCGATACGGGATCTTAAATTCCAGCCTTCGGTATTTGCGCAGCGCCTGGCTACCGGAAAAAGCAATGTTGTTGCCCTGGTTATCCCGCGCTATGAAGGGGTATTTTATTCTTTTTACGCCCTGGAACTTATCCGCGGCGTGGGAACGATGTGCGAAGTCCTTAAGCTCGATCTCCTTCTGCATATTACCGACGCGCGCACCCCGCTTTCTTTACGCGGGGTGGGGGGAGTGATTTTTTCGGATATTATCGGTAATCGCGCGCAGTTGGAAGATGCCTTGGCAAAAAATATGCCCTGCGTGGTGGTTAACTATTACGTCAACGATCTGGATGTTTCCTGTATCGCTATCGACAACGCCGGAGGCGCGGAGAACGCGGTGAATTATCTTGTCGAGCTGGGTCACCGTAAGATTGCCCACATTACGGGTGATATCACGACCCAGCCAGCCGCTAAACGCCTGGAGGGTTACCGGCGGGCACTGGAGAAAAACGGGATTAAAGTCCGTGAAGATTATATTTTCCAGACGGATTATTCGCGGGGGGCCGCCCGGAGCGCGGCGGAAAAATTGTTCAAATCCCCTGATCCGGCGAGCGCGGTTTTTGTGGCTTCTGACGCGATGGCGCTTGAAGTGATGGCGGTAGCGCGCGAGCTGGGAAAGAATATCCCGGATGATTTGTCGATTGTGGGTTTTGATGATAACCCTTCGGGGCTTTACGGACCGGTGGGGCTTACGACGGTGCGGCAGCCGTTGATCAAGATGGCTGAGGAAAGCGTCAAAGAGCTCAACCGCCTGATCGGTTTAAATAAAAAGTCTTCAAAAAAAATCCTGCTCCCGGCAGAGATGGTCATCCGGGAATCTTGTAAGCCCCATTAGATACGTTCCGAATACCTTAAAAAGTATCTAACGGGGTAAACCCTGTTAGATTTATCCTGAGATAAAGGTAAAAACCGCTTGAGGGCGATTACCCTGTTTCTACAACCTGTTGTATATTATTGAGATCCGAAACCCTATATCTTGTAAAATTTTTTATTGACAAGCAAAGAGTGTTTTGTTATAGTGCTTAGCATAACTTCGTTTGTTGTTCAGGATTTCCCGTTGTCCACTATGTTTTTTTAACAACCTACCTTATTATTCGAGGTGAAAAATGGAATTAAAGTTAACTCCTAACGCCATCAAGGTTCTTGAACGCAGGTATCTGCGCAAGGATCAGGAAGGGAAGCTTATCGAAACCCCGGAACAGTTATTTACCCGGGTTGCCGATGCCATCGCTGTCGCGGATAAAGAATACGGCGCAAGCGATCAGGAGATCAAGGCATTGAGCGATAAGTTTTTTAAAATGATGGTAAATTTGGAGTTTCTGCCTAACTCGCCATGCCTGATGAACGCGGGTAAAGAGCTTGGGCAGCTTTCCGCGTGTTTCACTCTTCCGATCGAAGACTCCATGGAGTCGATCTTCGAAACCTTAAAGATTACCAGCCTTATTCATAAATCCGGCGGCGGGACAGGTTTTAATTTTTCGCGGCTGCGTCCGAAGAACGCGGTAGTTAAAACTACTGGTGGAGTGGCCAGCGGTCCGATCTCGTTCATGCGTGTTTATGACGCGGCGACCGAAGCGGTAAAACAGGGCGGTACGCGCCGGGGGGCCAATATGGGGATCCTGCGCGTGGACCATCCTGATATTATGGAATTTATTACCTGCAAGGAGAACAACAATCATATTACAAATTTTAATATCTCTGTGGCGATTACCGACGAATTTATGCGCCGCTTGAGCAAGGGCGAGGATTATGACCTGATCGATCCGCACACGCATAAACCGGTGCAGAAAATTAACAGTAAAGAGGTTTTTAACCTGATCGTAAAACAGGCGCATAAAAACGGAGAGCCGGGGATTATCTTTATCGACAGGATTAATCAATATAACCCTACTCCGAAACTGGGGATGATTGAAAGCACCAATCCTTGCGGCGAACAGCCGTTATTGCCTTATGA
This sequence comes from Candidatus Omnitrophota bacterium, assembly GCA_028711825.1. Classification (GTDB taxonomy): domain Bacteria; phylum Omnitrophota; class Gorgyraeia; order Gygaellales; family Profunditerraquicolaceae; genus UBA6249. The sequence goes on from JAQTRM010000006.1 coordinate 16,490, forward strand.
AAGCTGCGATCTGGGTTCGATTAACCTGGATCAGATGTGCCGGAAGAACGGCCTGCGCTGCGAGATTGACTGGGAAAGGCTTAAAGATGTGACCGGGCTGGCGGTGCATTTCCTGGATAACCTGATCGATGTTAATAAATTTCCTCTTCCTGAGATCGAGAAAGCGACCAAGGCTACCCGCAAGGTGGGGCTGGGGGTAATGGGGTGGGCAAGCCTTTTGATCCGCCTGAATATCCCTTACAACAGCGAGGAAGCGGTGGCGCTGGGAGAAAAAGTAATGTCTTTTATTATGGAAGAGGCGAATAAAAAATCCCTGGAATTAGGAAAATCCAAGGGGGTGTTCCCGGCATTCAAAGGCAGTATTTACGACAAGAAAGACGGTTCCACCAGGATGCGCAATTCCACCCTGACTACGATCGCCCCTACCGGTACGATCAGCATCATCGCCGGCCCCTGTTCTTCGGGGATCGAACCGCTGTTTGCTTTGTGCTATCATCGCAAGGTTATGGATAACGATAAATTAATCGAGGTGGAGCCTTTGTTTGAGCAGGTTGCCCGCCAGCGGGGATTTTACAGCAGCCAGCTGATGGAGAAGGTCGCCCAAAGCGCTTCGATCAAGGATATCAAGGAGATCCCGGAAGATGTGCGCCGGGTTTTCGTTACCGCGCATGACATTTCTCCCGAATGGCATGTAAAAATGCAGGCGGCATTCCAGAAGTATGTGCATAACGCCACCAGCAAGACGATCAACTTTCCTCATGATGCCACGATCGAAGATGTGCGTAAAGCTTATGTCATGGCTTTTGACTCTACCTGTAAAGGGATTACTATTTACCGCGATATGAGCCGCGAGGAACAGGTATTAAATGTCGGCAAACCCAAGGAAAAGCAGGAAGTCCGGAGCATTCACGAGGTCAAGAAAGAGATCGCCCCGCGCCCGAGGCCGGAGGTGATTATCGGGACCACTACCAAGGTTTCCACCGGTTGCGGTAACCTGTATGTGACGATCAATATCGATGAAGACGGCAAGCCTTTCGAGCTGTTTACCCAGATGGGTAAAGCCGGCGGGTGCGCCGCCAGCCAGCTGGAGGCTACCGGCAGGTTGGTTTCCCTGGCTTTCCGCGCAAATATCGAGGTAAAATCCATTATCGAGCAGCTGCGTAATATCCGTTGTCCTTCTCCTTCCTGGGAAAAAGGGCAGAGAATATTTTCCTGCGCCGACGCGATCGCGCGGGTGATTGAACGCCGTCTGATTAATGTTCAGCCTCCGGTAATGGCCGACGCGGTCGCTATCCCCATGAAACATTCTCATGACGATCAGCTGCACTCCACGGACCTGGATGAACAGGTAAACATCGTGGGGATGTGTCCGGACTGCGGAGGGGCCCTGCGTCATGAAGAAGGCTGCGTTAAATGCCATGGCTGCGGTTATTCCAAGTGCTAGCCTAGTTTCATCAATATTATTCCCATGGAAAATTTCGAAGTGATCGTTATCGGTGCCGGCCATGCCGGCACCGAAGCAGGGCTGGCGTGCGCCCGGATGGGTTTAAAAACTTTGATGCTTACTTTGGATATCGGTTCAGTAGGCAGGATGAGCTGCAATCCGGCCATCGGGGGGATAGGCAAAGGACAGCTGGTAAAAGAACTGGATGCCCTGGGCGGTGCGATGGGGAGAGCGGCGGATGCCTGCGCGATACAGTTTCGCGTCCTTAATTCTTCGCGGGGAGCCGCGGTGCAGTCCTCGCGGGCGCAGATCGATATGCGCCGGTATAACCGCCATATGTGCCGTTTGGTAAAACACCAGAAGAATCTCCGGCTTAAGGAAGCCGAAGCTAAAGAACTTCTTGTGCGGGACGGCAGGGTTACGGGGGTTGTGACGGATAAAGGCCGGTTCGGGGCGGGGTGCGTGGTGATTTGCCCGGGGACTTTTTTAGACGGTTTGATCCATATCGGTTTAAAGCATTTTAGCGGCGGCAGGATCAATGAGCGGGCCAGTATCGGGCTGGCGGATAGCCTTAAGGGATTAGGTTTCAGGATTTTACGTTTTAAGACCGGGACCTGCCCGCGCCTGGATAAAAATACTATCCTCTACCGCGATCTTATCAGGCAGGGGGGCGATAAGTTCCCCCGGCCGTTTTCATTCTCTACTAAAAATCCCAAGCTAAGACAGGTCTTCTGCCATATAACTTATACCAATAAAAAAACCCACCAGGCAATCCTGGATAACCTTGACCGTTCTCCACTCTATTCGGGAAAGATCCATGCCACAGGGGTTCGCTATTGCCCTTCCATTGAGGATAAAATCGTAAAGTTTTCAGATAAAGACCGGCACCAGGTTTTTTTGGAGCCGGAGGGGCTGGGGGTCAAGGATGTCTATCCCAACGGTCTTTCTACCAGTCTTCCGGAGGATGTCCAGCTTAAGATATTGCATTCGATCCCCGGGCTGGATAAGGCGGAAGTGCTGCGTTTCGGCTACGGTATCGAACATGTGGTAGTCGAGCCCACCCAGCTTTATCCTACCCTGGAGACAAAGCTGGTCCGTAATCTTTATTTTGCCGGACAGATCAACGGGACTACCGGTTATGAAGAGGCCGCAGCCCAGGGGTTGGTCGCCGGTATTAACGCGGCTTTACGTCTTCAAAACAGGGATCCTTTTATTCTGGACCGTTCAAGCAGTTATATCGGCGTATTGATCGACGACCTGGTGACCAAGGGGACTTTGGAGCCTTACCGGATGTTTACCTCGCGCGTGGAATACCGCCTGATCATCCGGGAAGACAACGCCGACCTGCGCCTGGCACAGAAAGGCTTTGAATTGGGGCTCTTAAGCAGGAAAGATTATCTAAAAGCGGAGAAGAAGAGAAAAGAAATGAAGGAAGGGCTGTTGTTTTTGAAGAAAACAAAGGTTAATCCCTGCCGCGCGGTAAATATCAAATTGGAACGCTTGTCTTCTTCGCCCCTTAACCGCGCGATTTCCCTTGAAGACCTCCTGAGGCGCCCGCAGGTAAATATTCTAAATATAAGCGCTATACATAAACTTAAATCCGGAATTTCCAAAGGCGCATGGGAACAGGTCGAGACCGAAGTAAAATATGAAGGCTTTATCCGCAGACAATCCAGGGATGTGGAGCGGTTTAAAAATCTGGAGAGGATAAGGATACCCGAGGGATTCGATTACGGCCGTTTGTCCGGGATTTCTATGGAAATCCGGGAAAAGCTTTCCAGGTTTAAACCTCTTAACCTGGGGCAGGCGACGCGCATCTCGGGAGTTACTCCCGCGGCGATCTCGCTTTTGATGATTTATTTAAAGAATTCCGACGCTTCTTCGCGAAGGAAAGTAAACCCGGTTTTTTTATCCGGGAGAAAGTCCGTTAATAAATGATAAAATATGAAGTTTCGCGGGCTAATCCCCGCGGTTTCTCGAAGCGGAATACTCAAGCGGCCATCTTCACCCGCGCCATTAAGGGTGCGGTTTTCTGGCCGCGAATGTATAAAAATTACCTGGTTTTAAGAAAGCTCTCCCGCGGGGAAGGGATGGACCTTTTTGGGGTTGCCGATATACGGCTGGTAAAGAACGAATTCGCGATTTCTCCGGCTACGCTGCAAAGCCTGGACCGGGCGGTTTGCCTGGGGTTGAGGATTTCGCAGGCGGTACTTTCGGAGATGCGGGAGAAACCCACCCGTTTGTATTTTCATCACTATAAAATAATAAATTCACTCTTGGACCAGGCCGCCCTGAGGCTTGCGAATTTTATCCAGAGAAAAGGGTATCTGGCGCTCCCTGTCCCCGCGACGCAGATCATCGATTGGGAAAAGAACCTGGCGCACCTTTCGCACCGGAAACTGGGTGTTATGGCCGGGCTGGGATGGATCGGCAGGAATAATCTCCTGGTGAACGAGAGGTTTGGCAGCCAGTTCAGGCTGGTTTCGGTGCTTACCGATATGCCGCTTAAAACCGATAAGCCGGTCGGGAAGAGCTGCGGAAAATGCCGCCTTTGCGCTAATGTCTGCCCGGCCCAGGCGATTTATGAAGGGCCGGAGGATTTTGACCGCGATAAATGTTTTCAGAAGATTAAAAGTTTTCAGGCCCAGCGCCAGGTGGAACAGTTTGTCTGCGGCGTATGTGTTAACGTATGCCGGGGAGGAAGGAAATGAAAAACATTATCACGGCAACCGTGTTAACTTTATTTTTTGTCTTTAAGGGGGCGGGAGGTATTTTTCTTTATGCCCAGGATTCCGGGGAGGTTTACCGCCAGGGGATAGAGTATGCTGCCCAGGGAAAATTCAAGGA
>JAQTRM010000006.1:20880-32624 GCA_028711825.1 Candidatus Omnitrophota bacterium
CTCCTTAAGGCCGAAGATCTTTACCGGCGCAACAACGATGCCGAAGGGCAGGAGAAGGTGGCGGTATATATGAAAAAGATCGAAGCAATCGAAAAAAAGCTGAAGCATTCCGGATAGAGGATCCGGGTTTAGCCCCTTTCCATATCCCGCCGCCGGAATATCTTTAAAATCCGGAATTTCCCTCCTGATACCCGCAAAAGAGTTTACAGAAAGTTTACAATCGCTTAAGCCCCCTTTAACATGGTTTTTATATACTTTATACGTTCGCCGCGTGGATTCCTCGGCCTTAAGGCTGAGGAATCCAACGGCTCAGTATCAATCCTTAAACATATCGCGGTTTAGAAGCCGGGGTATCCGGGGATTGATTGCAGAATGAGAAAAGCATCGGACTGCAATGGGTATAAAAATGTTAAAAAGGAACCCCGCAACATCAAATAGGCCTTTCCCTTTTTTTGTCAAGATCATAGCGTTTTTTCTTTGTTTCCTGCTGGCTTTTGAACAATCCGGTTTTGCCCAGGTTGTTTCCGGGGCGGATATTTCCGCAAGCCTCGGCAGGCTTATGCATTCTTCTTTTGCGATTTTTTCCGCACCTGCGCACCTGCGCTATATTTCTTATGATAAATACAAACAATCTTTCAGGGTGATCCTGGATGAGGATAGTGCTGCGGGGAAAGGGCGCAGCGCGGAGGATGCGGTGCGCGATCCGCTTAAGCTTTTTTACCTCGGCCTGGCTCTTCCCAACAAAAGTTTCTGGGTAAATTTGAGGCCGGATTCCCCGGAAGGCATAATCAGTGATTATCTTACGCAGACCGATCTGGGGAGAATATTCCTGGAAGCGGATTTGGAGTTGAAGAAAGAACTGGCGCGTTCGACTTTCCCTTCTAGTGCCGAAGGCAGGGAATACTGGGAAAAGATCTACCGTAAGATCGAAGAAATTTATGGTTCGTTGAACCCGCAGATTTCCATCAATACCAGGATTTGGATTACCCCCGGGGAAGTGGTTATCGGAGAGGATAAAAACAGCGCTTATATTTATAAAGCTGTTTTGAATGTCACCACCGAGGCGGCATATTTGAAGGGCAGGGGGCAGGAAGGAAATGACTCGGATCGGGCCCGGATAATTAACGAGTATTCTTCAGAATTGATACAGGAGTTAATCCTGCCCAAAATCGCAAGGGAGGTAAATTCTTCCCCGAAATATGCCGCCTTAAGGCAGGCTTATTATTCTTTGATCCTGGCGCAGTGGTTTAAACGCCGGTTTTACGGAGCCGGGGGCCTGTATCCTTATTTGATAAACCGGATGAATCTCAATGGGCTGACTTCGCAAAAAAGCTGGTCCAAGGATGCTTATTTTAAGGAATATCAAAGGTCTTTTCGGGACAAAGAATATGATTTAAGAGTTAATGTTTTTAATCTTTCCGGCCGCGCAGTCCGGACATATTCCAACGGCGGAGTGGACTTTACGGGTATTTTTAACGGGACGCACCCGGCGAAGATCAATATCGTTTCCACCGCTTCTTTATCTGTCCCTTCGGCCGGCCAATCGAAGCTGATCGAGGTAGGCAATCCCGCTCCTTCTTTGAAGGAACCTTACTTCGGCAGCGGATCTTCGGTGACCCGTCTTCCCGGAGGCGGTTTAGAGGCCTCCCCGGAGGCCGGCGCGCGCCATGCGGCAGTTCCGTCTTTTGACCTTAGCGCTCCCGACCGGACGGATGGAAATCGTAAAATAAAAGCCGATGAGATTGATTGGGTATTGAGCCGCCTGCAATCTTCTTCTAAGAAATATCTCCAGGATTTGTTGAGATCCCGGCGCGTAAATATAAAGGAAAGGATACGTTTTGTTGCCGATGAGTTGGGGTTTGATATTTTAAGCGGCCGGGGGACAAGTCTCTTAACCAGGAGGCCGGAAACTTTGCAAGAGAACAAGAAATTTTTAGAGGGGCTGGGGATGCCGGTTAATGTGACAAACCTCAGGTCTTCCAAAAGATACTTTGCGGCCAGGGAGCTCCGGCAGATCTCCAAAGAAGCAGGCTGGAATAAGCTTTCTGACAAGGAGAAGCTGGCGGTGGCAAGCTATCTTTTTGATGTGTATGGATTGAGGTCTTCCTGGGTTTCCCGGGATAAAAACTGGAAAGATTTCCTGGGATGGTTTAGTCTGCCGGATACCTATATAGATTATTCATTCGGCGCGATAGATTTTATCCAGCATCATGAATTGGTAAAATCCGGGAAATCCGGTGATTTTTCGCAGGCAAAAAAAAGGATCGGCCGAATTAAGGAGATTCTTGAAGTGATGGGGCTGAAAATTTCCGGGTCCCTTGAGAAGAAAATTACCGCGGAAGGATTGGAAATATATGTTTTAAAACAGCGCACCGGTAAGGCAGTCCCCGGAGAGGATAGGCCCGGCAGTTTCTCCGCCGCAGAAGAAACGCCATCCGGAACGGTTTTATCTTCCAGCCGGCAGCCGGATGGCATCCCCGGCGAACGGCTTAAACAGCTGCAGTCAAACTCGGCCCCTCAGGCTCCTCCGGGTATAAGCATAAGGCTTAAGGAGCGCTTTGACCGCGCCCAGGAAGATTATTTCAGGGCTAAAAGAAAGTTTGAAGAGGATAAGCTTAAGCTGGCGGCGTTGGATTCGCGTATCAATAAACGTGTTAACGATATCCGGAAATTGGAAGCCGCAAAAAAGTCCTATCTGGAAGAGGGGCGCCCGGCTTACGCTGTAAGCGCCGAACGCATCCTGGGAGAAATGCGGAATTCTCTGGAGCGGGCTTTAAAAGAACAGGAAGCGCAGCGTATCGTTCTTACTGCGGCCCTGGAGGAATTATCTTCTGCCGCCAGCCGCCGGGGAAAGATTAGTGCGCAGGCAGCCGCTTTATCATCCGGAAAGGTTTTGGAAAAGAGGAGCAGCCAGAAGGATGTTCCTGTTACCCGCCCGGTAAATACCGAAGCCCTCCGCCTGGCCAGGAATACCGCGCCGGGTGCCGGGGATGACGCTTTACCGGTTACGCCTGTAGATTTATTGAAGGAATTGGAAACAGCGCTGGACGCCGATTTGACCGCCCCTCAAATAGGGTCTTTATTGGATATCCTGGTAAATTGTCTGCCCGGGCAAGAGCGTTATGAAAGAGCCAGGCAGATCCTGCGGCATATCCATCCGGATGAGTTCAAAAAATTCAGGCGGATCGCCGCCCGGGACGAACCGTATGCTTCCGACCAGAATCTTCAGAAAAGGATTGCTTCCATCGCGCTGGAACGCCCTTCGGATTTAAGCGTGGGCCTGGTGCGCAGTATGAGCAAGATCCATGATTGGGAGGAAACGCTTAATAAGGGCAAAGATCTTACGGTCGAAGACCTGTCTTTTATCTCGGCCTGCTGCGAAAGGATCGTCGATGTATTGCCTTTGCGTTTAAGCCAGGAAACCAACGATTCCATCGGCAGTATATATAAGGTAATAAAACGGGCTAATTATCTGATTGAGAAAACACTCCTGCGGCTGATGAGCCAGAAGACGTCCGATAAGTCCGGGTTTAAGGCGTATGCCGAGAACCTGCTGGCGCGCGGGCATTATTTTTCAGATTATTTCGGGGCGTTGAGTTATTTGCTGGCGATGAATATCCCTAAAGGTTATGTCCTGAAACTTGATAACGGCAATGGTAACGGAAACGGGAATGGAAAAACGCTTCCTAAGGTAAAATACAGCTTTTGGCACAGGCTTACCGCGGTCCCCGCCATGGAGAGGAATGCCGTATCGAACCTGAAATTGCTTTTGCCTCTTTTAAATACCGAAGGCAACGAGTTCACTCCTAAAGAGCATTATTTATTATTGCGCCCCACCCGGATCGGCCCATCGGATTCCTGGGCTTTGAGAAAGCCGGTAAGCATTATTTTCAGCCTTTTGATGGGCGCTTTCTCGGTATTTTCCCTGATGATCAACGGTTCTTTTAATATCGGTTCGCTTTTAAGCGCCAGTATCGGGGTTTTGGCGATCCCGTTTATGCATTATGGATTTGCGATTGTCGGGTGGATAAGCACTAAAAGGGATATTAAGAAATCCCATCAGCGGATCAGGGCGCTTGAAAAAAAATGGGAAATTTTTTCCGCGTCTGCCGGTGAGCGCGGAGGAGATAAGATATCGGAGGGGGAAAAAACCGAGGATAAGGAGTTTGTCGCGGAGGACCTCCCCGGTGATGAGATCCTGGAAGAGGACTTTATGGAAACTCCGGTTGAGGTTTCCCCGGAGGATGCCGAAGCGCTTTATGCCCTTGCCGATTCACTTCGTATTATCCCGGTGGATTTATCCCGGCAGGCAGAGAGTTTATTCGGGCCCGGAAAATCCGCCGGTCCGTTTCTTCTGGTAGTGCCGGAGTCGTTGATGTTGACCGGGGATTGCCGCAAGATCAACCGTCCGGTCAGGCTGGGGAATAAAATTATTGTAGGGGATGAATATTACCTCCGCCACCGGGAAAACCCGGCGTCGTTTTTTCAGGATTCTGGAGGAGAAAATGAGGAATCGGGGGATCCTTCTAAAAATCCCGGAGATGACGGGAAGGATGTCCCCGGGATTGCCCCGGAAGACGGAATTTCTGCCGTATCTCCAGCGGATGCCCCGGGAGGGATTGATTTCAGGGATATCGCTTTTACGGTCCGTCCGGCCGGTGCGGAATTCGAGGATGAGTTTTTCCGGATAAAAAAAATGCTTGATGCCGGTATTATCCCTAACGGTGAACGTCTCAAGGAATGCCTGGATAAGATTCCCGCTTCCGGAAGAAAGGGTTACCGGGAACGCGTGAATAACCTTCTGGCGGATATTTTTACGCTTGAAGAGAGATATGCGCAGGGGCCGACCCCGGTCTTTACCGGTATTTTAAAGGAATGGATTACGGAGGGGGAATTCCCAGTTAAAAAGATGGAGGGTGTTTTAGATGCTCGAAACTAAAAAAACAGAAAAAGCCGCCGTTCTGGAGGGCGGGGGGCTTGAAAACCTTTGTTGTAATCTTTTTGATGAATGGTTTTTCGGGCTGGGGAGAGAGGAAAAAGAAGTCTGGCTTTGGAACTCTATGGTTGAAATGGAAAAGATAAAAAAAAGAAGAACGCGGAGCAGGTAGGATCTTGCGTTTTAATTATAAAAGCATAAAATAAAGGCGCGGCTTTCTTTCGGTAAAAAGCCGGGAGGGTCTTTTTTAGTTTTTTAAGGAGGAGTAAAATGTTAAAAATACAAAATGCTGTTTTTTTTATCTTGTTTATCCTGGTTTTTCCTTTTTGCGCGGAAGCGGAACTGATTACTCTAAAGTCCGGTAAAGTGCTGGAGGGAAAGGTTGTTGAAAAGACCGCGGATTATATCAAAGTGAAATATAACGGGCTGGATGTCTATTACGAAAATAAATATGTTAAAAGCGTTACTGCGGATAAAACGCAGGAACCGGAGGAAGCGGGTTCGGAGGGAAAGCCGCATGAAGAGGAATTTCTTCCGGGTGATGGAATGGACCTGGGGGCGAAAGGGGATTTTTCCGGGGCCCGGGGCAAGTTTGAAAAACAGCTTGGAGATATTCGGATCGGGCTTAGCATCCTGGATGCGGTAGATAAAGGCTCCATGGGCAGGGAAGAGGCGGTTTACCTATTCCAGGGTCTTTCGGCGATGATGCGTAAAGAATACCGCCAGGCATTAGTGCCGCTGGAGAAAGCCTGGGAAATCGACCCCAAAGATCCGGACCTGAATTACAATCTTGCTTTTGCGCATTTTTCTCTGGGGGAATATGAAAAATCCGTAGCTTACCTTTCTGTTATCATAAAATATAACCCTTTGGACGCGGAAGCTTATGAACTTATCGCTAAAGATTATTGTAACCTCGGAGATTATAGCAAAGCCAAAGACAGCCTTGCGGAGGCCAGGGATTTATTGAAGAAAAACGGCAATACCGAAGACCTGGCGAAGATTGAGGAGCTGTTGGGCATTGTCACGGAGGCGGCGCCTTAAGAGGGGATTATCCTGGGTAAAATTATCTGGAGATTTTCAAGTTAAGTGTTAAGATAGAAGTAATCAATCCTTCGGCTGCCCCGGTTTGAAGACCGTTAAAGTGACGCCCAAGCCGTTTTTCCTCCGGTTTAATGCCGGATTTTAGAAGTTAACGTATAAACGGAGCATAAATGTCCAAAGTAAATATTCTTATTGTCGAAGACGAAAAAGATATCATCAAGATGCTTGAGTATAACCTTAAAAAAGAAGGTTTTAAGGTCAGCGATACGCGTGACGGGGAGAGCGCGCTGGAGGAGGCGCGCAGAGGGCATCCGGATATCATCTTATTGGATCTTATGCTCCCGGGGATAGACGGCCTGGAGGTATGTAAGAGCCTTAAAAATGACCCTAAAACTTCTTCGATTCCGGTAATTATGCTTACCGCCAAGAGCCAGGAGTCGGATAAGATTGTCGGACTTGAGTTGGGCGCCGATGATTACATTACCAAACCTTTCAGCCCGCGGGAACTGATCGCGCGCATTAAAGCGGTGCTGCGCCGGGCCAATGATAAGGGGAAACTTCCCGAGGTCTTCCAGGCGGGCGACCTGTCGGTGGATTTCTCCAGGATCTCAGTTTGTGTTAAGGATAAGCCGGTAGATTTAACGGCAAAAGAGTTCGAACTTTTAAAAACTTTGCTTCAGGCAAAAGGCAGGGTGCTTTCACGGGATTACCTGCTTGATACTATCTGGGGCTATGATCACGCTATGGAGATACAAACGCGCACGGTAGATGTGCATATCAGGACATTGCGCAAGAAGCTTAAATCGTCAGCCAGGATGATCGTGACGGTTAAGAATTACGGTTATCGGTTCGAGGAAGAAGAGGAGTAGTATCGGTGTTGGTACTTGTTGTTTTGATTCTGCTCATGGGTTTGGGGGTAGGCTGGTCGATCGGCGCTAATGACGCGGCCAACTCTTTGGGGACGGCGGTAGGAAGCAAAGTCCTGACCTTAAGGCAGGCGATTGTATTGATCGTGATTTTCGGTTTCCTGGGCGCATGCCTGCAGGGTGCGCATGTTACCAAGACCATCGGCAAAGGGATTGTCCCGCTGGACCAACTGGAAAAACAGGCATCGTTATATGTGGCGCTGGTTGCTTCTTTTGCCGCATGCGCCTGGGTGATTATCGCCACCCATTGGAAGATGCCGATTTCCACCAGCCATTCTATCGTGGGGGCGGTAGCGGGAGCGGGGCTGGCGATCGGCGCCCCCGTCAAATGGAAGGTGCTATTTGACATTTTCGCCTGTTGGATTTTTACCCCGATCGGCGCGGCGATCCTGGGATATATTTTTTTCAGGATACTGCAAAATATTTTTTACCGTTTTTTATCCCGCAGGTTCATAAAATCCCTGGTATTTTTCCTGGTTATCGCCAGCGGATGCTATGTCGCTTATACCTGGGGGGCCAATGATGTGGCCAATTCCGTGGGGATCATCTCCGGGGTGGGGGTGCTTAGCCCGCGGATGAGCGTGGCCTTCGGCGGCTTTGCGATTGTCTTCGGGATCATGACCTGGGGGCATAAGGTTATCGAGACGGTCGGTTCGGAGATTACCCGTTTACTTCCGATTATGGCCCTTTCGGCGCAGTTGGCCAGCGCGGTTAATGTGCATCTTTATACGATTTTCGGCATCCCGGTTTCCACCAGCCATTCTATCGTGGGAGCGATCTGCGGGGTAGCTCTGGTAAGAGGGATGCGTGTGCTGAATTTCCGTATCATGAAAGATATGGTGCTTTGCTGGATGGCTACCCCGTTTATTTCCGGGGTGATAAGCTATCTTGTGCTGCAAATAATCAAGATGTTTATAAAAATTTAACAAGGGGGTAATCATGAAAGAGGTAAGGAATATTTTAGGCTGGTTAGGCATGGCGGAAGAGCAGTCTATTTTGGAAGATGCCAAGAAACACGTCGAAGAAACATATAAGACCGTGGTGTTTTTCGCCGAAGCTGTTAAATATTTTATCAGCGGGGACGCCGGGGCTAAAACCGCTTCGATCGAAAAAGTCAGGCAGAGCGAGCACCAGGCGGATATCCTGCGTTCCAAGATGATCGACCAGCTTTCCGAGGGGATGCTCCTGCCTCCGGACCGCGAAGACCTGATGCATTTTGTCAAAACCCTGGATAAGATCGCCGACTGGACCAACGGGGCGGCCAGGCTTCTGGGATTTATCGAAGAAGAGATCCCGGAAAGCGTATCGAAGAATATCGTTACCGGTACGGAGCTGATCATTAATTCGGTTTCCAAACTCAGGGAATCGATTGTAGCGTTAACCAGGAATGACCTTAAGAACGCGATATTCTTAAGCGCCGAGATCGATGAATTGGAGCATCAGGCGGATGACCAGAAAAAAGCGATGATCGAATCCATTATTCGCGCCAAGCTTGAGCCGGTCAATCTGCTTTTAACTTATCAACTGGCTGAATATCTGGAAGGGGTAACCGATAAGATCGAAGACTGCGCAGATTTTATCAAGGTCCTGGCGATTAAATCAAAATGATGCGTAAAGGCAGTTTCAAGACAAAATTAATCTTATCGTATTTCCTGCTTATTTTTATTTCCCTGGGCTTTGTGGCTTTTTTTCTTGATAAACACCTTGAAGAAGGGGCTCTTGTCCAGATAAAATCCGCCCTGGCCAATGAGGCGAGGTTGATCGAATCGAGGGTTTCGGATTCCCCTTCGATCCTCGGCAGCCCGGAAAGGCTCGATAGTTTATGCCGGGACCTGGGCCGCAGGATTGATTCGCGGATCACGATCATCGGGATGGACGGCAGGGTGCTGGCCGATTCGGGTGTCCCCTTTTTGCGGGTCGGCGAGTTGGAAAATCACGGCGCCCGTCCGGAAGTGATTAAAGCTCTAAAAGACGGTATGGGGCAGGAGATCCGGTACTCGGCGACCTTGAAGATCGATATGCTTTATCTGGCGCTTCCGATCAAGGCGGCAGGCAGGAATGCCGGCATCTTGAGGCTGGCTTTGCCTCTGACCAGCGTGCAAAAAATCCTTCTCTCCGTAAGAAAGACCATCCTTACCGGGTTGTTTTTTACCCTCGGCCTGGGTTTTGTCCTGGCCTCGGTTATCGCCAAAGCCTTGATCACGCCTATTAACCGGATAACTTATGTTTCTTCTAAATTTGCCAAAGGCGATTTTTCGCGCCGGATATTTTATAATTCCGGGGATGAAATCGGGAGGCTGGCTTCGACCTTGAACAAGATGGCGCAGGATATCGAGGAAAAGATCCGGGAGATCGCTACCAAAAACCAGCACCTGGAGGCGATCTTTAACAGCATGATTGAAGGTGTTATCGTTACGGACAATAAGCTTAAGATAATTTCCATTAATCACCCTATTGAGGGGCTGTTCGGGATCAAAAGGGCGGAGGCGGAGGGAAAATTTTTCCTGGAAGGTATACGTAACAGTAAAATTTCCGAACTGATCAACGAAGCAATGAATTCGGCTAAGTTTCTTTCCCAGGAGGTGACGCTGGTGATGCCGGAACATAAAGTGTTCCAGGCAAACGTTTCCCCGATATTCGAACAGAACAAAGTCACCGGATCGGTTACCATCATACACGATATTACCGAAATACGCCGGCTTGAGACGATGCGCCGGGATTTTGTGGCGAATGTCTCCCATGAATTAAAAACCCCGCTTACTTCAATCAAAGGTTTCGTGGAAACATTGCTCGAGGGGGCAATCGAAGATAAGGAGAACAGCATAGATTTCCTTAAGATTATCAAGAATCACACCGACAGGCTGAATGCCCTGATCAATGACCTGCTTGACCTTTCGCATATCGAATCCAAGGAGGTTACGCTGAATAACGAGAAATTCAGCCTTTCCGGGCTGGCTTTCGAGGTTACCGCGGGTTTTAAATCCCAGGCGAAGAAGAAGGGGCTCAAGATAATCTCCGAACTGCCGGAGGGGCTTGAGGTCCTGGCGGATAAAGGGAAGATAGAGCAGGTGTTCGCAAATCTTATAAGCAACGCTATTAAATATAATAAGGAGAACGGTTCGGTGCGGATTTATTCCGAACAGATGCAGGATCGGGTAAAGATCGTAATCGAGGACTCCGGTTCCGGGATTCCCGCCAAAGACCTCCCGCGTATCTTTGAACGTTTTTACCGCGTAGATAAAGCGCGTTCGCGGGAACTCGGCGGAACGGGGCTGGGGCTTTCGATCGTCAAGCATATCGTGGAATTACATTCCGGAACTGTCGGTGTTGAAAGCACCGAAGGGTTGGGTTCAAAATTCTTTTTTACCTTGCCGCCGGCTGCTTAGTTTTATCTAAAATCAGGTTTATGCACAAAAGGCACCCTTAGAGGGTGCCTTTTTGTTTTTACGCGGATTTTACCTCTCCTTGAAGCGGATTTTACCTCTCTGTTTTATACTTATCCCATGAGATACAGAATAATCGCGATAACCGGATTGTTAATGAGGCTGCTGCGTAAGATCATCGACGAAGAGTTGGAGATTATGGACAAGTATTACGCGCAATACGAATAGGAGGGAATTTTCATGGCTGAAGGGAAAAAGGTGATGGTGGTGGAGGATGATTGCGATATCTCCAATCTTATCGCTTATACTTTGCAGAAAGAAGGGTTTCGGGCGGAGCAGTATTTTGACGGGGAAAGCGCCCTGCGCAGGATAAAAGAGGATGTTTTCGATATCTTTATCCTTGATATTATGCTTCCCGGTCCGGATGGTTTCGAGATCTGCAAGGCGATCAAGGATGACCCCCGGTTTTCCCGCGCCTTTATCATCATGGTCAGCGCCAAATGCCGCGAACAGGACAGGCTTTATGCGCATCTGCTGGGGGCCGACTATTATCTTACCAAGCCTTTTAATCTCGCAAGCCTCACCGGGGCGGTAAGGGAAGCGAGCTCTTTCCGGGACCGGGAATATCTCGTTAAAGCGGGAAAGTGATTTTACACGGATTTTACATTTCTTTAATTTAGAATCAATATGAATAATTTAAACTTAATAAAGTTTAGAGAAAGGAGGGGAGCAAAAGAAATGAATACTATCTCGTCTATCCGCAAGGATTTCTTAGCCAGCAATCTCAGGAGCCAGGTGGATAGGTTGAATAGTGTCTTAAATAATATAGAGGAGGAGAGAACGGTGGATATCGAATACGCCAGCGATTCTCTAAAAGAGGTAGAATTGAAATTGCGTCAGATACGCAAGTTATGCGTGGAAAGTTAAAACAAGGAGGTATGAAGATGAAGAAGTGGTTGAGTGCGGCATTAGTGGCGGTATTTTGTTTAATGAGCGCGGGAACGCAGGCTTTGCAGGCAGGCGAGATTGATGTCTTATTGCAAAAGCTGGTTGATAAGGGTGTTTTAAGCGGAGCCGAAGCCCAGCAGGTAAAAATCAGCACCCAGGAGCAGGTTAAGAAGGAGATTGCCCAGGGCAAATTTTCTTCTCTCCCGTCATGGGTGCAGAATATCAAGCTTAAGGGAGATTTCCGCTTGCGCTACCAGAATAAGCATTCCAAAGCGGCAAATGATTATAATAAAGATACCAATATCGGCAGGGCTCGCGTGCGGTTAGGCCTGGAAGGCAAGGTTAACGATAAGATCCTGGTGGGGGTAGGTATTGCCACCGGCAGCGGGGATCCCCGTTCCACCAATATTACCTTCGGGGATTATAACTCCAAGAAGTCGATCGTTTTGGATTACGCTTACGCTAAATATAACGCTTTACCCTGGCTTACCCTGGTCGGCGGTAAAATGA
>JAQTRM010000007.1:0-30116 GCA_028711825.1 Candidatus Omnitrophota bacterium
AGAAAAATAATAAAAAATGCGGTTCTTGATAAGAGGTGAAGAATGAAAATAGAAATTTTAGGAGTGGGTTGTCCGAAATGCAAACAGCTTACCGTTAACGTTGAAGCGGCAGTTAAGGAGTTAAATCTCCAAGCCGAGATCGGCAAGGTCACGGATATCGACAAGATCACCGAATACGGCGTGATGATGACTCCGGCTTTGGCGGTTGATGGAATAGTAGTTTCGGCAGGTAAAGTTTTGAACAAAGACGAGATTAAAAAGATTATTGCAAAGTAGGAGGTATTTCGATGGCTGGCAATTGCATGTGCAATGAGGCTGGTGTTTTGATATTTCCGTGCTCCGGCGGGTCGGATGTGGGAGAATTGTCTGACCGTGTAGCTCGCAAGATGGCAAAATGCGGGCAAGCAAAGATGTTTTGTTTGGCCGGTGTTGGGGCGCATATCCCGGGGATGATTGAATCAACAAAGGCGGCGAATAAAATTATCGCTATCGACGGTTGTCAAGTTTTGTGTTCAAAGAAGATTCTTGAGCATGCCGGATTTAATCCAGTTTCCTTTAATCTTAAAGAAATGGGATTTGAGAAGGGCAAGACTCAGCTCACCGAGGAAATTATTGAAAAAGCGGCTAATAAAATTTCAGGAGGTAAAAGTGAAGAGACTTTTTCTCGTAATTCTGGCGGCTGTTGCGGTAATTAGCGCTTCAGCAGTCTTTGCGGCAGATAGCAGTTCTGCGAAAACCATAGCGTATTATTTCCATGGGTCCTTTCGCTGCCCCACGTGCATGAAGATGGAGAAATATTCAAGGGAGGCGGTTGATTCAAATTTCAAAGACGCTCTTGCTTCGGGGAAACTTGAGTTTAAAGCGGTTAACGTGGAAGAAGGGGGCAATGAGCATTTCGTGAATGACTATAAACTGTACACTAAAACGCTTATCCTCTCGATGACTAAGGACGGGAAGGAAGTTAAGTCGAAGAACCTCGATAAGATCTGGGAACTAGCCCGCAATAAGCAAAAGTTTATTGATTATGTGGCGTCTGAGGTGAAGGCGTTTATGAAGGATACGCAATAATGGAGTTATTAATCGCTTTCGGATCAGCCTTGTGGCTGGGCATTTTAACTTCGATCAGCCCATGCCCATTGGCTACAAACATCGCGGCGGTGTCGTTTCTTTCAAAGAAGATTGCGCATCCGGCCATGGTGTTTATTTCAGGGCTGGCTTACACGCTGGGCAGGATGGCTGCTTATGCGGTTCTCGGCTGGATCATTATCAGCTCTCTTTTAAGCGTGCCGCAGGTGGCGCAATTTTTACAGAAATACATGGTGAAGGCTTTAGGGCCGCTTTTGATAATCACGGGATTATTTTTATTGGAAGCGATCACGATAAAGTTGCCCGGCGTGGCATTGTCCCAAAAGCATCATAATAAGCTGGTGGAGTCCGGCGCGCCGGGGGCTTTTCTTTTGGGCCTGATATTTGCCCTGGCGTTTTGTCCGGTTTCAGCGGCGTTATTTTTCGGCAGCCTTATTCCTTTGGCGCTTAACAGCAAAGCGGGAACGTTATTGCCTTTCTTTTATGGCGTTGGTACGGGGCTTCCGGTGCTGATGTTTGCCATAGCGATAGCCTTTGGCGTGACTTCAATGAGTCGTTGGTTTAATAAGATCACGAAACTGGAATTTTATACCCGCAGGATCACCGGCGTGATCTTTGTTCTTGCGGGATTGTATTATTCCGGAATTTATATTCTGCAGTTGTTCTAGGGGGGAAGAATAAATGGGGCATGCTATTCATGGAGAAAGACGGTTAAGTTTTTTTGAAAAATACCTCACGGGTTGGGTGGTGTTTTGTATCGGAATCGGGATTACTTTGGGCAAACTGTTCCCGCAGGTTGCTGTAACGCTCGATCAGATTTCGATTTATCAGGTTTCCATTCCAATTGCCATCTGCCTGTTTTTCATGATGTATCCGATCATGGTGAAGATTGACTTCGCTGAAGTTATTAAGGCAGGCAAGGCGCCGAAGCCCGTGCTCCTTACCCTCGTCGTGAATTGGTGCATAAAACCGTTTACGATGCTTGCGATCGCGTGGTTGTTCCTCGGCGTATTGTTTAAAGGCTGGCTTCCGGGTATGGAAATCGTAAAAGGCGGGGCGGAGGTGGAATTGTTCAGGTCGTATATCGCCGGATGTATTTTGCTGGGCATCGCGCCGTGTACCGCGATGGTTTTGATCTGGGGGCATCTGGCCAAGGGGAACGACGGCCACACGCTTGTGATGGTTGCCATTAATTCGCTTACCATGCTGTTTCTTTATGCGCCGCTTGGCGGATGGTTATTGGGTGTTAATAAAATGCCCATTCCCTGGCAGACAATCGCTCTTTCGGTAATTATCTATGTCGGCTTGCCGCTTCTGCTGGGGTATTACTCGAGAAAATGGCTGATCGCCAAGAAGGGGTTTGAATGGTTTGAGGCAAAATTCCTGCGTTATCTGACCCCGGTGTCGATCGGCGCTTTGTTGCTCACGTTGATTTTGCTATTTTCATTTAAAGGGGGACTGATTATCAGCCAGCCGCAGATTATTCTTTTAATCGCCATACCGCTTTTTATTCAGACCTGCCTTATATTTTTTCTCACCTACGCTTTGGGGAGATGGCTGAAATTACCGTATCGGGATGCGGCGCCTTCGGCGTTGGTGGGGGCGAGTAATCATTTTGAGGTGGCGATCGCCACTTCGACGGTTTTGTTCGGGCTTTCATCAGGCGCTTCTTTAGCGACCGTGGTGGGGGTGCTTATTGAGGTTCCGGTGATGCTTATGCTGGTCAAGGTTTGTTTGAAAACACAAAACTGGTTTAAATTGTCAGTTGCCGGGGACGTCCTTTCAGGGGACACCCTTATGAAGGCAAAGCCTAAACTCTAAACAGATCCAAAAAGGCTCAAAAATAACCTGGGAGAGAAGCAGGTAGAGGTAAAGAAAGCAAAAGGCAAAATAAGGCTGAAAATAAAGGGGACGGTTCTATTTTTTTCAAAAAAAATAGAACCGTCCCCTTTATTTTGAAAGAATATATTGCGGAGGATTTTTGCCCGGAGTACAATAATAGAAGAGATCGAGGAAGGATGGTAAATATGAAATTAGGAATAATTATCTCAAGTAATGACGCAGAGGCATGCTGGAATGCGATCCGATATGCTAATTTCGCCCTTGGACAGAAGGACGATGTTAAAATCTTCTTTATGGGCAAGGGAGTTGAGTATCAGAAAATCGGAACTGATAAATTTAACATCGTGGAGCAGGCGGAAAAGTTCATGCAGGCCGGCGGCAAAATCTGCGCCTGCGGGACATGTATTAAAAGCAGGGGGCAGTAGGGAACTGAGATGTGTCCGATCTCGACCATGAAGGATATGTATGATATCGTGAAGGAGTCGGATAAGGTGGTGACATTTTAGGATTTTCTCAATTTTTTAAAAAGGAGTTTATTCATGGGAGTTTTTTCTAACAAAGTTCATTCTCACATGCCGAAGCAAAAATCTTCTTCGGATGAACTATTTGAATACCGTTCTGTGGAGAGGAAGCGTTTGTGGCTTGCTATTGCCGTTACAGGTATTGTGATGCTGGTGGAGATCGCGGGCGGGCTTTTAAGCAACAGCCTTGCTTTAATCAGCGACGCCGGCCACATGTTTACTCATTTTTTTGCTTTGGCTGTCAGCCTTGGCGCGATTTTCTGCGCGGCCAGGCCTGTTTGCCATCACAGGACTTTCGGGTTCTTCCGGATAGAGATCCTGGCGGCGCTATTCAACAGCCTTTTTCTTTTTGGCGTTACCGGCTGGATTGTGTATGAAAGCGTTTTAAGGATCCTAAATCCGGCTCCTGTTTTAAGTACCCAGATGTTTTTTGTGGCAATCATCGGCCTTATAGCAAACCTGATAAGCGCCGTTCTTCTGCACGGGGCGAATAAAAACGATCTGAATATAAAGAGTGCTTTTGTCCACATGGTGGCCGATACTTTGTCTTCCGTTATTATCATTATCGGGGCAGTAATCATTCGGTTCACCGGTTGGGATATAATCGATCCTTTGCTGGGGATCGGTATTGCGCTGGTTATCCTCAGCTGGGGCTGGGGGCTTTTCATGGATTCTGTTCATATCCTGCTTGAAGGCGCTCCCAAAGGGTTAACTACCGATATCGTGGAAAAAGCCCTGCTTGAAGGCGTGCCCCAGATAAAAGAGATATGCGATTTGCATATATGGACGATTACATCGGAGATGTATTCGATGGCCACACAGATCAAGCTGAAAGAGAATTACTCGATGGAAGAATTGAGAGATATAAAAATGAAAATTAAATCTATTGTCGATGAACGCTTTGATATAGAGCACGTTACAATTGAGTTTGATTAAACCGTAAAGCGGGTTACCGGGGACGTCCTTTCAGGGGACACCCTTATGAAGGCAAAGCCTAAACTCTAAACCTGAAACTCGAAACAAATCCAAAAAATTCAAAAAATAAACTGGAAGAAAAGCAGGTATAGGTAGAGGTAAAGAAAGCAAAAGGCAAAATAAGGCTATATTATAGGGTCTCCGGGAGCGTCCCCGCGGATAGGCATTTAGTTTTCCGTTTATTTTATAAAACTCTTTGTTTATTCTCTTGCCAGCGGTATAATTAATAAATAAAAGGCCTTTTTACTTAAAAACCGCTGCTTTTTTACTGTGAGGAATAAATGAAAAAATTAATAATCTTCAGTTTTTTATCCATTATTTTCTTTTCCGCTTTTCCCGTATTCGCCCAGGAAGATGAATCTCCTGATGTGGATTTAGTTCTTACCGACATGCAAACTCAGCTGACCCTGACCCCGCAGCAGAGCGCGGCGGTGAAGCCGATATTAGAAAAATACGCCGCCAAGCGCCGGCAGACAAAGAGGAACTTATATTATCAGGGTGTAAATGACAGCGGGGCTACCGTTAAAGCTTTGGAGGGCATCCGGCAGGAGGAAGAGGGGGAACTTAGCCGCATCCTTACCCCGGAACAGCTCAAAAAATGGAATGATAAACAAAGGGTAAGCAATTTCCTCAATAAGGATAATACCGGAGACAATAGGTGGCAATCCAAAGGCAGCGGCGGTATGGGCCTGGGGATGGATTTTTAAGGCCGCGGTGTCGAAGGATTGATTTTAAATTGGGCCCTGCTCAACTAAACTCTTGCGCAGGGTTTTTTTGTAAGAACGGATCTTTATGAAAAAACCAAAGGCAGGCCTGAAAAATATAAAAGCGGTTTTGCGTCAATACGGGGATAAGGAGAAGTCCCTGATCCTCCAGGGATTTTTCAAGACCGGCCCCGGAGAATACGCCGAAGGCGATGTTTTTCTCGGGATAAAGGTCCCCGTCCTGAGAATACTGGCTAAGCGATACCGGGATTTAGCGTTTGGTGAAACTTTGCGCCTGCTTAAATCGCCGGTCCATGAGGAGAGGCTGTTATCTTTATTTATCCTGCTCCTGAAATACCGTAAAGCGGATTTACCGGGGAAAGAGAAGATTTTTAAAATATACCTGGATAATACCAGGCATATAAATAACTGGGACCTGGTGGACGCGACGGCAAAATATATTATCGGAGATTACCTTAAAGATAAGAACAGGGAAATTCTCTATAAGCTGGCCGGATCTTCTTCTTTATGGGAAAGGAGGATCGCGATTGTCGCCACGCATCATTTTATCGAAAATAATGATTTTGAGGACACCCTGAAGATCGCGAAAATCCTTATTTCCGACCCGCATGACCTTATCCACAAAGCGGCGGGGTGGATGCTGCGTGAGGCGGGCAAAAGGGATTCGGATTGCGAAGAAAAGTTTTTGAAAAAGCACTACGCTTTGATGCCGAGAACGATGTTAAGATACGCGATTGAACGGTTCCCGGAAAGGAAAAGACAGGCATATTTGCGGGGAATGATGTAGATCTACCGGGGTTTTTATGACCCGCCTGGTAAGAGCTTGGGTGTTAGTCCTAAAGCAAACCCAGGGCTTTAGCCTTAAGGGTAGTCGAAGGATTGATTTCGGAGTGAGATAAAAAAGGAGAAAAAATGAGTTGTCAAAGCCGCCGAGCAGGGATGTTTCTTTTGATGGGATTATTATTTTTAAGTATTTCTTCCGTCCGCGCCGAAACTATTATCCTTAAATCAGGTAATTCCATAGAGGGGAAAGTGTTGGAGAAGACAGACAGCGATATAAAAATAGAGTTCCAAAGCGCTCCTCTTATTTATTCCCTTGATGAGGTTGAGAGTATCGATGGGGTAAAAATAGTTCCGCCTGGCCCGGGGCGGGAAGCAGCCGGACCAGCGGCAGAAACCGGAAGGCCTGTTATAAAGGTCGATTATGACCATTTGATGTCCGAACGCAGAGATGGCCCGCCGCCGCAAAAATATAAACTTCCTGAATGCGACAGTTTTGTTATCGACGCGACAGGATATTCTTTCGATAATCCCCCTAATCTCATTATGGTCGTAGTGGGGAAGGAATATAAATACGCGATTGCCTGGAGGCCGGGTGTTACTATTTACACTGTCTCGAAAGATACGCTTTCTTCTTTAAAGGATTCAAAACCTTTTCCGGGGTTTAAGGTAGGCCAGGATGTGGTTATCATGATCGGAAATTTGAATATGAGTACGAAAGATTTTTTCCCTTCCTGGTATTGTTTGGTTGATATAGAAAAGTAGCCGTTTTTTTTGATGAGTAATTTACGTCATATTGGCTTAATTGTTTTTCCTGTTCTGTGTTCAGGCGGGAATCTTTATACTCAAGAAATGGGCATGTTTGACTGTTCGTAGACGTACCGAGCCTCTTCTTAAGGAGACGGTATTTCTTCCCTGCCCGCAACCGCATAACCATAAAAATCTGTTAGATTTAGCCTTCTTTTGCGTCTATTTAATCAGAAAGGAGGCCAAAATGACGGAAGAAGGTTTTTGGAAATTTTTGGAAGGAAGGGGTAAGGCGGATATGGTGCTCTACAGCACCGAAACCGGCGATCCGGATATTGACGCGGCGGGGGAGTTTATCAGGGGCCACGCGTTACTGCCGAAAGATTACAACAACCTTACGGAGAGGGAGCTTGAAGAGATGGGGGAGCTTCTTTTCCGGGAAAAGGTAAAACAAAAGACCAAGGAGGCGGTTTTGATACTTCTGGCGCACCAGGTATCGGATACCGCTTTAACCATTCTTACAAAATTCAACATGCGCCCGGATAAGCCGCTGGTTTATTTCGCCAGGCTTGCCCTGGAGGAATCCTTGATGTGGAATGGGAACCCGTAAAATTCCGTTCCGCCCGGTAATTTTTTTATTATGGCCGGCACGCGGGGAGTTTGTGGTTTTTTCGATTACGCCGCACCCTTGATTGGATCCCTTTTCGCGTAAAGCAGGTTTTATCTAAAACCCGCCGCGACATTTATTGTCGCAGCGGGTTTTAAAGTATGATAAAATAACTTTATGGGCGGTTTGACGAAAAAGATCATTCTGACAATCCTCGGCATTTTCTTCTCTCTCCTGTTACTTGAAGCGGGACTGCGCCTGGGCGGGCTGGCCGTCCTGTTTTTGCAGAAACACAGCCAGGAAATTTCCATCAGACAAAGGGGTTCTTACCGTATTATGTGCCTGGGCGAATCCACTACCGCCATCGGAGGAGAAACATCCTTTCCTTCCCAGCTTCAGGAGCTTTTAAACCAAAGCAATACCGGGTTAAAATTCACCGTGATCAACAAAGGGATGAACTGTATCGACAGCGGGGTTATTGTCTCCAACCTGGAGAAAAACCTGGAAAGCTGCAAGCCCGATATGGTGGTCGCGATGATGGGGATCAATGACGGGGGGATAAAATATTACGAAGGTATCCCGGACCTGAACGGCCCGCTGTTTAATAAATCGCGCCTCTATCGTTACGTTATGGTCCTGTGGCGGCAAATAACAAATAAGATAAAGGAAGCGCGAAATGCCGGAGCGGGAGGAGAGGCCCGCCTGAGAGAAGAATTGCTGGAGAAAACTATCGCCGCGGACCCGGAGAACGAAGCGGCTTATTTTGAGTTAGGAAAACTTTACTGGGCCCGGGGAAAAACCGCGCAAATCGAGGGGTTATTCAGGAAATTTTCCGGAATAAACCATAAGAGCGGCCGGGCTTATATCGAGATGGCAAGATTTTTCATGGCCCAGGGGAAAAACGCGCAGGCCGAGGAAGCATATCAGAAAGCTATCGCGCTTGAGACTAAAGACGAGTGGGTTTATATCGAACTGGGCAGGCTCTGCCGCATTCAGGGAAAATTCTCCGGGATCGAAGAGTTGTATCAGAAAGCCATCGCGTTGAATCCGAAAAATGAATGGTCTTATATCGAATTGGGCAGGTTTTATTTCGGGGAGCAGCGTTACCCGGAAGCCGAGGAAGCGTATCAGAAAGCCATTGCGCTTAACCCCGGGATCGATTACGCTTATCTGGAACTGGGCTGGCTTTACCTGGACCGCTCTGAATTCGCCAAGGCCGAAGAATTGTACCGAAAGGCTGTTCAGTTGAACCCCGGAAGCGATAAGGAACTGGGCGCGATGGCGGTGGTTTACGCGCAGATGGGGAAAAATGAATCCTCCCGCCAATATTCGGAGAAAACCGCCGCCTTAAGAAAAGGCCGCTGCAGCGGCATAACCGCCGCCAATTACCGGAAGCTTAAAGCGGTTTTGGACGCGCGCGGGATCAAACTGGTCTGCGTGCAGTATCCGATGCGCAGTATCGCTCCTTTAAAGAGAATATTCGCCGGCAGCAGCGGGAATATTTATGTGGACAATGAGATGTCTTTTAAGGAAGCGGTGGGGAAATCGGGTTTTAAGGATTATTTTATCGATATGTTCGGAGGCGATTTCGGGCATTGCACCCCTAAGGGGAACAGGCTGATCGCGGAAAATACCGCCCGGGCGATATTAAAAGAGGTAACCGGTAAATAATGTTTAGCGAAAGGCGCGCATCGCGATAAAAACGGCGCCGGAGGAAGCTGATAAATGGACACTAAAAAAATCTGCGAAAGGTGCGTCCTGCCGGAAAGCAGGCCCGGGATCTGGCTGGATGAGGAAGGAGTCTGCAATCTCTGCCGGGAGTATGAAAAAGAAAAAAAGGACGGCAAGAAAGGCATTTCTCTGGAGACTGAATTCACCAAAATGCTCCGAAATTATAAAAGCCGCGGGGAATATGACTGCCTGGTGATGTGCAGCGGCGGGAAAGACAGCACGGCGGCTTTGTATTATATGAAGAAAAGGTATAAGCTCAACCCGCTGGCATTTATGTTCGATAACGGCTTTGAAACCGAAGACGCCCTGGAGAATGTTAAAAACGCGGTAGAGGCCTTAGGGGTAGACCTGGTATATTTTAAGAGCGATTTTATGTCCGGGATGTTTTCCCGGCTGGTGAAAGCGGGCTCCGGCGCGGTAATCTGTCATCTTTGTTCTTTGTGGTATATGGATCTTACCATAAAGACCGCCGCCCGGTATGGTATCTCCCTGGTTATCGCCGGCTGGACTAAGGGGCAGTCCAGGGAAGGAATCTTTCCCGGATGCGCCTGCGATAACGCGCCGGAGTTTTCCGCAATGGCCGAAGAGACCGGGAAGTTCCTGGATCGTTATTGTAAAAACGACCCGCGTTATAAGGATTTCCCGCGTTCGATGGAGGAGGTTTTAAAGAGGGCAAGAAAAAGGCAGAGGTGCGTTGTCCTCTCTCCGCACTGGTTCCTGCCTTTTGAGGCGGAAACTTCCCTGGAAACAATCAAGAAAGAACTTGGATGGAAAACCCCGGAGCAAAGCTATCCCGCCAAAACCACCAATTGCGGGCTTAATTTTCTTTCCGTTTATCTGTCCCTTAAGCATTACGGGTATACGCATTATCACGCGGAGATGAGCAGGCTGATCCGCCAGGGGGCCTTGACCAGGGAAGAAGCCCTGGAAGCGCTTAAAGTGAATTTTGGCGCAGAACGATTGGCGCCGATTCTAAAAAAATTAGGCTGCGGCCCGGAAGACCTGGCTTTTGGAAAAGAATCAATATGATAAAAAATATATTGAAGGGTTTTATTAAAATAATACAGAAGATATTGATATCCGTTGCGTTGTTTGTTATTTATTACTTCGGCCTGGGGATTACATTTATTTTTACTTTTGTTTTTAACCGCGAGGTTTTATCCGGAAGAAAGAAGGATAAGGATACTTTCTGGATCCGGGCCGAAGGATACCAAAACAGTATCGAGGAGAGCCGGCGCCAGTCATAGCCGGCAGGATCGGACAATGAAGAAACTTTTCTATATCCTGAAAGAAATATTCCACCTGGTCCGGAAGTATAAAATATATTTCCTGGCGCCTTTATTGGTTATCCTGGCGTTTTTGGCGCTGGCCGTTTTTTACATCGGCCCCAGCGCGATAATCGCGTTTATCTACGCGGGGATATGAGTATGAATATACTGGGGATATCCTGTTTTTACCATGACGCGGCCGCCTGCCTTTTGCAGGACGGTAAAATAACCGCCGCCGCTTCGGAAGAAAGATTCAACCGCCGGAAGAATTCCCCGCTTTTCCCCATAAATGCGGTTAATTTCTGCCTCCAGAGAGGGGGGTTGACGGCGGGAGAAATAGATTATGTCGGTTTCTACGAACAGCCTTACCTGAAATTTTACCGGGTGCTTTTAAGCCATTTAAGGGCTTACCCTTTTTCCTTTAAAAATTTCCTGGCGACAATGCCGGATTGGCTCCGGGAGCGCCTGACGCTGCCGCTCTTATTGAAAAATGAACTCGGTTATGAAGGAGAAGTGTTTTTTATCAAGCACCACCTTTCACATGCCGCAAGCGCGTTTTTGGTTTCTCCTTTCGAGGAGGCGGCGATCCTTACCGCCGACGGGGTAGGCGAATGGGCGACGATGGCGCTGGGCGCGGGCAAAGCGGGGCAGATCAGGATGATTAAAGAGTCGCATTTCCCTGATTCGCTGGGGCTATTCTATACGGCGATTACCACCTATCTTGGTTTCGAGGCGCTGAATGGAGAGGGCAAAGTGATGGGGCTGGCCGGTTATGGCGAGCCTGTATATCTGGAAAAATTAAAAGAGATGGTTTCGGTAAAACCGGACGGCAGTTTGCGCCTCGACCAGAGCTTTTTCGGTTTTAATAAAGGTTCCAGGATGTACAGCGGCAAGCTGGTCAGGGCCCTGGGTAAAGAACGCGCTCCCGAAAGCAAGATCGAGCAAAGGCATTGCGATATCGCCTCCAGCCTGCAGAAATTCACCGAAGACGTCCTGATCAAGGCCGCCAATAATCTTTACCGGGAGACAAGGCTGGATAAACTTTGCCTGGCCGGAGGATTGTTTTTGAACTGTCTCGCCAATAATAAGATTCTGGAACATACGCCTTTTAAGGAGATTTTTGTGCAGCCGGCGGCGGGGGACAGCGGAGGTGCCCTGGGCGTAGCTTCCTATATTTATCATTCTTTGCTGGGTAAGGAAAGGAATTATGTGATGGAGGACGCCTGCCTGGGCCCGGATTTTTCCAGAACCCGCATCAGAAGGGCTTTGGTTAACGCGGGGATTAATTTCCGGGAAATGGAAGACGGGGATTTGTTTAAATACGCGGCCGGGCTTATCCTGCAGGATAAGATTGTCGGCTGGTTCCAGGGGCAAATGGAGTTCGGCCCGCGGGCCCTGGGCAACCGTTCGCTACTGGCCAATCCCTGCAATCCCGGAATGAAAGATATTCTAAACTCGAAAGTAAAAAAAAGGGAACCTTTCAGGCCTTATGCGCCCGTGGTGCTGGAGGAGAGGGCGGATGAGTTTTTCCGCATCAAACAACCTTCTCCTTTTATGCTGATCGCCGGAAGCGTCAGGGAAGAAAAAGCCGCCGTTATTCCCGCGGTAACCCATGTCGATAAAACCGCGAGAGTCCAAACTTTAAGCCGGAAGGCCAACCCCCGGTTATGGCAGTTGATTAAAGAGTTCGAGCAGCTTACCGGGATACCGCTGCTTATCAATACATCTTTTAACCTGCGGGGGGAACCGATAGTGTGTACTCCCGAAGATGCCGTAAGTTGTTTTAAGAGAAGCCGGATGGATTGTTTGATCCTGGATAATTGCATCGCGGAAAGATAAAGATCAAAGTTGAAAAATGCCAGGCAGATTATTTGCCGGTAAATAAACCTAAGGTTTCCGGCGAGGATCCCCGCGGGGGCGCCTGACTTGGCACGCTTCGGGTAAATTTTACTGCCGGAGCGGGAAATTTTTATCACTTGTCCATTCCGCCATAGGCTTGTATAATCTGAAGCAGGTATTAATATTTATCCGCAGTATATTTGAAAATTAACCGATGCATTATCTCAACGAAAATAACATATTTATTTTTTTAGTCCAGCTGGCGCTGCTTTTGGGCCTGGCAAGAGGGGTGGGGGAGATCTTTCGCAGATGGAGGCAGCCTCCTCTGACCGCCGAGCTCCTGGTGGGGATCTTTATGGGGCCGACCATCCTGGGCAGGTTCCTGCCTGCCTGGCACCAGGCGATTTTCCCCGGCAACGCCGTCCAGCAGAATATGTTCGAGACGGCGGCCTGGATCGGAGTCCTTTTTCTGCTGCTTGAGTCGGGGCTTGAGATCGATTTTGCTTCAGCCTGGAGGCAAAGAGGCGACGCTTTAAAGATCGCGCTTGCGGATATCGTGGTTCCGATGGGGATCGCTTTTATCCCTTGTTTCCTGCTTCCTGATTCATACCTGGTAAATCCCCAGCAGAGGTTTATCTTCGCGGTGTTTATGGCGACGGTAATGACGATCAGCGCCCTGCCGATCGCCGCGCGCGCCCTGCACGACTTGAAGATTTTTAAGACCGACCTGGGGTTTTTGATCATGTCGGCATTGTCGGTCAACGATATCCTGGGATGGCTGATTTTTACCCTGGTCTTGGGATTTTTTATCCGCGCGGGGCTGAATATCTGGAATGTCATTTCCGTCGCGGCCCTTACTATCGTTTTTACCGCCTTCTGCCTTACCGCCGGCAGGAAGATTGTGGATAAGGTAATTACCGGTATCAAAAATAAAAAGATGCCTCAGCCGGGGATTTCGCTTACCTTTATCTGCGTCCTGGGAGCCCTCTGCGGTGCGGCGACCCAGAAGATCGGTATTCACGCTTTGTTCGGTTTTTTTATCGCCGGTATTATGGCGGGAGGATCCCGGGCCCTTTCGGAGAACGTCCGGCAGGTGATCTCCCAGATGGTTTACGCGATTTTCGTACCGCTTTTTTTCGTGAATATCGGGTTGAAGGTGGATTTTTTAGGGAATTTCGATATTTTTCTCATTCTTTTGGTGAGCGGCATCGGGATCGCCGGGAGGTTCGCGGGGGCCTGGCTCGGCGTGAATCTTACCAGGCTGCCGAAGACCAACAGGCTTTCGATCGCGGTCGCCCATATCCCGGGAGGCGCGATGGAGATCGTGGTGGGGTCCCTGGCGCTGGAGTATAATCTGATCACCGAACCGGTATTCGTGGCGATTGTCTTCGGCGCGGTAATTTCTTCGGTAATCCTCGGCCCCTGGCTGAGTTATTCCATCCGGAAACGCAAGGAGATCAGCATCCTGGAATATTTCTCCGCGCGTGGCATCGTAAGTTCTTTAAGGCATAATGAGAGGGATAAAGTAATTGAAGAGTTGTGCGAACTTGCCGCCGGACAGCTTGAGGCGCCGGACGCCGAAGATATCTATAAGGCGGTAATCGCCCGCGAGAATGAGATGGGGACGGCAATCGAAGAAGGGATCGCGGTGCCGCATGCCCGGCTGCCCGAGATAAAAACCCCTCTTGTTATCTTCGGCAGGTCGGTCGACGGGGCGGAATGGAACTCTCCCGACGACAAGCCGGTGCATTTTGTTTTTCTGATCCTGACCCCCGGGGATGGTTACGATACCCAGGTGCAGGTGTTGAGTTTTATTGCCAAGGCAATGAGCGACGCGGAGACCCGCGGCCTCATCGCGGAGGCGGGCGAAGCGCATGAGATCTGGGAGATCCTGCAGCGTGCTTTCGCCGGCAAGCATGTCGTAAAGAACAAGAAGAAAACTTAATTTTACTGTTTTCGCCTTTTTGTCCACCCGCAAGATTATTTTCCCGTAAAATTTATTTTACCTTTTTTATCTCCAGGGAGTTGTATTAAACGGTTAATTCCCGGGGATAAAAATTCTTTGCCATTTTTCCCGGATGATGCAATAATCGAAAATAAGGAGTTGGTAAACATGATTTTTAAAAGTATCATCACATTTTTTATTTTAAGCTGCGCGTTGCTTTCGCCCCGGGCGCCGCTTTACGCGGAGGAAGCGCAACCCGAGGCTCAGGTCTACTTTAATAACGGGGACAGGATAAGTGGGAAGGTTGTTTTCGAGGACGGGGACAGCATAAAGGTCGAGAACGAGTTTGTCGGCGCCGTCTCCATAAATAAAGAAGTGGTGAAGGAGATTGTCTACGGGAATCAGAATAAAACTTCCGCGCCGGATAAAGATAAGTCGGAGGAAAAAGAGAAGCCCGGCCTCTGGTCGGGGGACGCCTCGGCGGGGTATGATAAATCGGGCGGTAATACCAATAAAGCCGACCTCGCGTTGAGGCTGCTGCTTAACCGTAAAACCGCGGATAACGAGTTTACCGTCAAAGGGGAGATGTTTTATTCTTCCGCGAGTGACAAGATGGACGCCCAGAAATGGTATAATATGTTCCGTTATGCCTATAGTTTCCATGAAAGGAAATGGTATAATTTTTACAAGGTCGAGAACGACCACGACCGGTTCGCCAATATCTCATGGAGGCTGCTTCCTTCCCTGGGCACGGGCTACTGGTTCTTCAACTCTCCGGACTTTAAACTGGTGTTGGAATTCGGGCTCGGCTGGGAACATACCGAGTTTCGGAGGGAGGCCCGGGACCGGGACGAGGCGGTCTTCCTTCCCCGGGCGATGTTCGAGAAGGCGCTTTTCGCCAAGTCGCGCATCACCCAGGAGCTTTCCCTTTACCCTTATCTTACCCAGCCGGGGGAGTACCGCCTGCACTCGGAGACCGCTTTCACAAACCCGCTCAGCGACAGGCTCTCCCTGCGCCTGAGTTTTACCGATGATTACTATTCCGACCCCACCGGCGACGCCAAGAAAAATGACTACCGGTTTATCTCCGCGTTGAGCTATTCTTTTTAAGGCGCGGCGATAAATATTTGTTGTCCGCCATATTAAAAGAGTTATAATTATAGAGATCGGCGTTTTTCGCCGTTTTAGCGGTTTTTATTTAAATAAGCCGTATTCTTTTCGATACCGGACGCATAGCGCGGGCCAGGATTTTTAAGATTTTTCCGGAAAAACAGAATATGAAGAAAGGAAACGACATCGCGTTAGTGCAGGCCCCGCCTTGGGGCCTCTTCAGCCCTCCCCTGGGCATCGCTTATCTTGCTTCTTACCTTGAAAAAAAGAATATTTCCGTGAAAGTTTTCGATGTAAATGTGGCGCTGTTTAACACGGCACAGGATAAGACCCTCTGGAATTTCGAGAGGAAGGACGAATGGAATAAAGCGGAGACCTTTGACATTATCAGGGATGTTTTTGACCGGGAAATATCCTCCTGTGTGGACAGGGTCATCGCGGCGGGACCGGAGATCGTGGGGATATCGACCAATCAGAACAGTCTGCTATTTTCCCTGGAATTTGCTCGGCGGCTGAAACAGGCCGGGGATGTTTTTGTGATCGCCGGAGGCGGCGGATGCCTGAACGCGCATGAGAGGGATATCTTGCGCCGGGATGGAGTAATCGACGCCCTGGTGGTCGGCGAAGGGGAAGAGGTCCTTTATGAATTTATCGAGAAATTTAAAAACGGGGTGATAGCCTCTCCGATGGAGGGGGTATTATTGAAGGGCCAGCGGGACACAGAACTGGTTCTCCGTTCCGCTCCCCCGAACCTGGACAAGCTCTTTTTCCCGACTTACAAGGAGTTTGATTTAAGCCAATACGGCAGCCCGTTCTTATGTCTCCTTTCCAGCCGGGGATGTATCGGGCGGTGTGTCTTCTGTAATGACAGGTTTTATCAGGGCAGGATAAGGCTGAGGAGCCCGGAAAAGATTGTCGAGGAGATCGAATACCACCTTATAAATAATAAGATCAGTAATTTTAGTTTTAACGACCTTTTGGTCAACGCCGACTTAAAGCACCTGGATGCCTGGTGCGGCATGATTATAAAGAAGAAACTTAAAGTTAAATGGAACGCGCAGGCGCTTGCCCGCGCGGATATGAGCGCGGAACTGCTGGACAGGATAAAAGAGGCGGGCTGCGAAGTGCTGCAGTACGGTATCGAATCCGGTTCCGACAGCGTCCTGGAAGGGATGGGCAAGCTTTTTAAGGCTGCCGACGCCGAGAAGGTGCTGTGCCTGACGCATGATGCCGGGATCCAGGCCTGGGTAAATATCATCGTGGGTTTCCCTTGGGAGATGGAGCGGGATTTCCAGGAGACTGTTTCTTTTATTGAAAGGAATCGTGGGAATATCGACCGGGTCGGATCGCTTAATACTTGCAATGTGGTTTTTAATTCTTATATGATGAACAATAAGGAGGAATTCGGGATTGTTCTTTCCGAGAAACCGGAGCTGGTGGAGATTAGCTGGCATAAGGGGGATAACTGTGATACCCTGCGCAAGGAAAGGGCCTTAAGGCTTAAGTCGGTATTGGCGAGGTTGAATCTTCCTCTGGGGCAGGATAATCTGTTTGTGGTCCCCGGACGGACACAATAAAGCTTTACAGACAGGAAGGAGGAGAAAAGATGCGAAATTTATCCGTGGCTTTAGTGTTTATTTGCGCGCTTGTGGCGGTGTTTTCATTTTTTACGCCCTGGATCAGTATTAATACTCCGGCCAGAGGGGTGATCTCGAAATTCCTGAAAGTGGAAAGCGGTTCTTCCTTGATGAAGATCAGCGGCTACCAGGTGCCGATACTCGCCAACCGCCGGGATTCCCGGTTGATGATCGAAGTGATCAAGCTTTATAATCCGGGGGTTAAAGACGCCGACAGGAAGAGCTGGCTGATTTGGGTGGTGCCGCTTTTAGCGTTATTCCTGGCTCTTGTCCACGCCGGAATCAGAGAAAACCGCTGGTTTAACCTGGCGGTGGGGATTCTGGGAATAGCGATTTATGCGGTGGGGGTTTATAAGCTGAAGACTACGAATATGGATAAGATGGTGATGAGTATTAATATCCTGCCCGGGTTATGGATGACGCTTTCCGGTTATTTCGGGATGGGAGTGGTTTGTATGACAAAATTTATCAGGCCCGGATGGTTCAAGCCCGGGAAGTAACGGTTCCTCAGGCAAATTTTTCGACAACGTGATCTGAAGAGGAAATTAGATGGAGAATAAACATAAAGGCAAGAAAGCATCGCCGGGTTCCCGGAAGAGGGCGTTCTATGACCTGCTGATAATTTTTTTAGTGGTGGCGGCCGTAGCTGTTCTCTCTTATTTTTTCAACATTTTTAAGTTCCTGGTGGATTTTTTCCGGAAATACCCGGATTATATCACATTTATCGATGAGATTATCTCGGTTTCCTTTATCTTAACCGTTTGCCTGGCGGTGTTTTCTTTCCGCAGGTGGCTTGAGCTGAAGAAGGAGACCGCCGCGCGCATAAAGTTGCAAGAGGAGTTAATCAGGATAGCGGAGGTGAGGGCGGAAACGGAAAGGATCATCTCCAAGGAGCTCCATAGCGAGATCGAATATTACCGCCAGAGAGATATCGCCGCTCTGCCGCAGGCGAAGAAAAAGAAAAATAAGGGCGTTTGAAAACGGCCCCGGCCGGAGCCAAAATTTGTTGCAGCGGCGATTATCCGAAGTTATAATATCTTAAGGTCTAAGGAGTTATAATATGGCAGGGTGTCCCTTTAAAGGACGTCCCCGCGGGGAGGGTAAGATGGTGAATAAGTTGGCGGCATTGTTGTTAATATCGGGGTGTTTATTCTTTAGCTCCGGACACAGCACTTGTTTCGCTCAGCAATACCAGGCCCCCGAGGTCTGTTATGCCAGGGGAGAATTGATCAATGTGAGTTTCGTGAATTCTTCCATAACTTTAAAGGCGCTCCAGCCGGACGGGCGCCATGATGAGATTACTTTCTTTGTTACCCCGCACACCAAGATCAATAGGGGCAGCCTTTTTCTTTCCATCTCCGACCTTATGGAAGGCGACGAAATAATCGTCCAATACCGGGAACTGCCGATGGCTTTTTCCGGACGTAAGGCGGATCGCATTGATGTCAAATCCATCTGAAAAACCGAGAGGAAATGTTTCTTAAGAAAAGGGGCTGCAGGGATTGGGCGGACACCGTTGGAAAAATTTTATCCTTGAAAAGTCTGCCCGGCCGGGGCTGCAGGCCTTGTTGCTTGCGGCGCTGACGGCGGCCCTGGCAATCCCCTTTCTTAATAAAGCCTTCAATATCGACGACCCTCTTTTTATCTGGACGGCAAAACAGGTTTCTTCTTCCCTTTGCGATCCTTACGGTTTTATCCTTAACTGGTACGGTTTCAAGATGCGGGCCTGGGAGGTGATCCAGAACCCGCCGCTTGTTTCGTATTATATCGCCCTGGCCGGGCGTTTCTTCGGCTGGGGTGAAAGGGCGCTGCACGCGTTTTTCATTATCCCGGCATGCGGAGCGGTCCTGGGAACTTATTTCCTTGCCCGCCGGGCTCCGGGCGCGGCCTTTACGGCGGGGCTGTTATTGCTGGCATCGCCGGTTTTCGCGGTTTCGGCCTCATCCGTGATGTGCGATGTTACGATGCTGGCATTATTCATCTGGGGGGTGTTTTTCTGGGTAAAGGGCATAGACGGTGAAAACTCTCCCTGCCTGCTGGCTGCCTCATTCCTTGCCGGTTTCTGCGCCTTGACAAAATATTTCGGCGCGTTTTTAATCCCCCTGTTTATTTTTTACGCTTTCTTTAAGAAAAGGCGGGGAGGGGCAGCTTATCTCTTATACCTTTTGATCCCGCTGTCGATGCTCGCCTTCTACCATTTTAATACCGCCGCGCTTTACGGCCGAAGCCTGCTTTATAATGCCGCGGCATATTCTTTTTCGCAAGGCGGGAAAGCCTCCGGGGTTTTTGAAAACCTGCTTACCGGTTTTTCTTTTACCGGAGGGTGTTATATTGTTTTTATCTTCCTGGTGTGTTTCCTGATGCGGAAAAAGGAGTTATTATTTTCGGCGGCGGTTTCTTTAGCGGCGCTGGCGGTGTTTTTATTCATTAAGAAACCGGGGTTTTTGCTTCCGGCCTCTCCGGGGCTGCCGGGGTTTCCGCACTACCTGCAGTTTTGCCTTTTTGTTTTCGGCGGGATAGCGATCCTGGTGTTTTTATCCGTGGAATCCTGGAGGAACCGGAAGGATCCCCTGACGCTGTTGCTTTTTACCTGGGCCGCCGGCACGTTTATTTTTAGTGTTTTCTTTAACTGGACGGTTAACGGCAGGTCTTTGCTGCCCTGCGCGCCGCCTTTATGCGTTATCGCCTCTTTGCGGTTGGGGAAAACGCTTGCAGCTTCTGCGCGGCGGAGAATTTATTTATTGATTGCCTGCGGGATATTGTTTTCTCTGATTCTGGCGGCGGCGGATTACCGGTTTGCCGGGAGCGCGCGGCAAGCGGCAAAAGAGATCGGCGCAAAGCGCTTGAATTATCCCGGCAGGGTATTTTTTCAGGGCCATTGGGGATTTCAGTATTATATGGAAGAGGAGGGTTTTGAGGCGGTAGATGTCCGGAGGACCTCCTTGGCCAGCGGGGATTCGGTGGTGGTTCCTTCCAATAATACCAATACTTTTCCTTTGTCGAAAGAGGTTTTCTTTTTATCCGGCCGTATGGAACTGCCGCCTTTTCCGGGGCTTGCGGTAATGGACAGCACGGCGGGAGCGGGTTTTTACACTAGCCTTTGGGGGCCGCTGCCTTTTGCCTTCGGCGCCGCCGCGGATGAAAAATATGATATTTACCGTTTTGTTCCGGCTTCCGGAGGCAAAGCGGTTTGATTTATCGCTTGTAGCGTTTTTCCGTCCGTAGTAGAATGGGTTAACAAACAGGGAGCGGATATGGCGGTATATTTTATAGTGGAGATTGCGACCGCGGCGGGGAATAAAAAAGATTACGCCGAATACATCGGTAAGGTCCGTCCGGTCGTGGAAAAATATAAAGGTAAGTACCTGGCCCGCGGCGGCAAAGTTACCGCGGTCTTCGGGAATTGGGATCCCGAACGGATGATCCTGATTGAATTTCCTTCTTCGGAAGATGTCAGGCAATGGCTGAATTCTCCGGAGTACCTGGCGATCGCGCCGTTAAGGGAAAATTCTGTTTCTACCAGGGCGGTAATGATCGAGGGGTGCGGCGATGACTGCTAAAACGGGAGGAAGGCTCGGGCAGATCCGCAGCCATTTCGAAAAAGAGGCGGAGGCATTCGACCGGGTATTTTTTAAGATCATGCCTTCTTACCGCAGAATGATTGAAGCGGCGGTTGAGGCGGTTCCTTTTCAGAAAGGGAAAGCTCTAAGGGCTTTGGACCTGGGATGCGGGACAGGCAACCTGGCGGAGGCGTTGATCAAGGCTTACCCCGGGTCATCCGTAACCTGCCTGGATATGGCGGAAAACATGATCCGTATGGCCCGTGCCAAGCTGGGGAAAAAACGCGGGGTGAGTTTTTGGCAGGGTGATATCCGTAAATTCGATTATTCCGGAAGATACGATGCGATCCTGGCTTCTATGGTGCTGCACCATATCGAAAAAAAAGAAAAGACCGCTTTTTACCGAAGACTGCGCAATACCCTTTCGCGGAACGGGGTTTTTAACGTGATAGATATTTTTGTCTCTCCGGACAGGTTGATACAGGAATTTTATGTCCGGGAGTGGAAATCATTTATGTTAAATAACGGTATCAAGCGGGCACAGGTCGAAAATATGCTTTGCCGCCACCGCAGGGAAGATCGTCCGGTCTCTCTGAGTGAGGAGCTTGCGATGCTGCGCCGGGCGGGGTTTGCCCGGGCGGAAGTGATAATCAAGGAGTATAACTTCGCGGCGATCTCGGCACGCCGTTAACGTGCCTGGAGAGTTCCGGGTATTGACAAGTTTTTCGTTTTTTATAAAATGTTTTAAAAACGGGAGGTGCAGATGAAACATAAAATCATGCTTTGGTCAATCGTGATCCTGGCGGGAGCGCTTATTTTCGAGAACGCGTATCTTTTCGGCAGGTACGGCAAAGAGAAGGAAAGGGTGGAAGTTTACTCTCCTTACCATCCGGGGTTTGTTAAAAAGCTTCCTGCCCAGGGCAGGCCGGTTTTTTATGATTCTTCGCTGCGCGATTCTTTTTCGGAAATGAACCGCATGCAGGGAAAGATGAACCGCGCTTTCCGGGATAATATGATGCCGAACCCGCCGGCACCGGTTAATGATAAATTGTTCGGCGGCTCGGGAATGATATTCAGCAATACCGATACTACTTATATCCTTAAAGTGGCGATGCCCGGGGTGGATAAAAATGAAATTGAACTTAAGGTGCAGGGAAGGCAACTGGTAATCTCCAGCCGGAGCAAGACCGATAAGGATCAAAAAGGCAAAGATTCTTACCGCCGCGAATTGAGCTATGGTGATTTTTTGAGCTATTTTACCCTGCCGAATGACGCGCAGGTCGGTAAAATCACCTCGGGTTACAAGGATGGGGTTCTGACAGTAGTTATTCCCAGGAGCAAGAAGATAAAAAACCGTCCGGCCGCGTTTGAAGTTCCGGTGAGGTAGCCCTCGTATTTTTCTGAAAAAATTAAGGGCAACTTTATTTATCCGGCGGAAAGGAGAGTTTATGAAAAGATTGGCGGGAGCGGTCCTGGCGGGATTGATGGTTATGAATTTATACGGATGTTTTGCCTTGGTTGCCGGTACGGCCGCCGGGGCGGGGACCGCGGTTTGGCTTTCGGATAAGCTGACCCAGCAGTTCAACGCTTCTTATGATAGGACCATCAAGGCCGCCGAGAAGGCTTTGAATTCCCTGGATCTTGAAATTATCAAGGAATACAGGCAGGCGGATGTTACGCAGATCCGCAGTAAATATACCGACGGCAGGGATATCTGGATCGATGTGCGGAAAACCTCCGCTAATTCCACCAAGGTAGAAGTCCGGGTGGGGATGGTGAGTTCCGGTAAGGAAGCGGCGAGCAAGATTTTGGAGAGAATAAAATTATATCTTTAAAGAAAGGGACGCTTCATACATAACTTTATGATTTTCAACCGGATTTGAAGGAAACGGTCCCTGGTCGAACCGAGGTCTAACCGGAGGGCGGACGGATGGAAAAAAGAAGAGTGTTGATAGTTGATGATGAAGAGGATTTTACCAGGCTTATCAAGCTGAACCTCGAACAGACCGGGCAATATAGAGTTAAGACGGTTAACAAGGGGGCGCTCGCGCTGGAGGCCGCCAGGGAGTTTAGGCCGGATCTCATCTTTCTGGATATCATCATGCCTGATATCGACGGCGGAGATGTTTGTCATCAGCTGGAGAGCGACGGCCAGATTAAAGGCACCCCGATTGTCTTCCTTACCGCGATCGCTAAAAAAGAGGAAGTTGCGGCTAGCCGCGGGGCGATCGGCGGGCACCCGTTCCTTGCCAAGCCGGTGAGTGTCAGGGAATTGATCGATTGTATCGAGAGGACGGAAAGGATTTGATTTTAACCTTGGTCTTTTCCGTTTCCTGCTTTTCCGGAAGATTTTTCCAGTAAACCCGCAGAGTTTCAGAAGTCAAGAATCTTTAATCTTTTAAATTCCAGAAAACCTCTTTTTTTGTTGAGAAAAAGCGGGACACTTCGTGTGTAACCTTATATTTCTCATCTGGATATAGGGAAACGGTCCCTGGTGGAAGGAGTTATGGTTCCAGAACATTTAACCGGTAAAAACAGGAAAATTTTTGTGGCGGCCGCCGCGGGGTTGCTGCTGGCCTGCGGTTTTTATTTTTCCTTCCGTTATTATACTCATTTTAAAGAGATTCGCAGACAGCAGGAGATCTTTCGGATGCGGGAGGCCGCCTGGGAGAGGCTTAGGATCGGCCTCGGCCGGGAGATTTTCCGTTTTAAAGGGCAGGCAGGTATTGTCGTCAAGGATTTAAAGTTTAACCGGGAGCTTTTTTACCGGAAAGATTTTCCTTTTCCTTCTGCCAGCCTGGTAAAGCTTCCGATTATGGCCGCTTGTTTTTCCGCCGTCCGGGAAGGCCGCCTCGACCTTAGCCGCCAGGTGGCTTTAAAGAGCAGCGATAAGTTTGGCGGTTCGGGGATGCTTAAAAGCGTGCGGCCCGGCACGGTTTTTACGGTAGAGGAGCTTATCGGCTTGATGATCTATGAAAGCGATAATACCGCCACTAATATCCTTACTACCCTGCTGGGGATGGATTATTTAAACAGCGCTTTTGTCTCCCTGGGGTTGACAAATACCAACCTTTCGAGGAGGGTGGCGGATTTCCGTTCCCGCGACCGGGGGATTGAAAATTATACTACCGCCGAGGATGTTTCTTCTATCCTGGAGCGTATTTACCGCGGCACCCTCATCGACCGTGAGGTTTCCGAGCAGTGCCTGCGGATGCTTAAATTACAGCGGGTCAACGACCGCCTGCCGCGTTATCTCCCGGCGGATATTACCGTGGCCCACAAGACCGGTTTGGAACGGAATGTCTGCCACGACTCCGGGATTATTTTTTTCTGCGGCGGGGATTTTTTGGTCTGCGTCCTGACCCGCCATAATAATCCTCATTCTTACGCGGCGAAAAAATTCATCGCCCGGGTCGGGCTGCGGGTTTACGATTTTTCCCTGGAAATTTCAGGGCAGCCCGCAAAAAATACCGGGCCCCGGCGCATTGGAAAAAGGCGGATGGATTAAGTGCTTGCGGCGGGTTTTTATTTGCAGTAAAATAAGATGTTTCCGCGGAGAAAACCGCTTTAAGGCGCCCGTAAAATTGATAGACAAAAGCGGGGTTATTGCTAAAATATAAAATGAAAGGGTTTTAATCCTTCGCGGAAATTCCCGGAGGTTTTTCTGCCCGGAGTTCAGGCCGGTAAGGCTTCACAAAGGAAGGTAGTTTATGCATCAGGTACAATTGCTTTTTTTTCTTATTTCGATCGCAAGCTTCTTAAGCGCCATGATCCTCATCCGTTGGTCGAGGCTGCCGCTCGGGGTAAAGGTGAAAGAAGAATATGCCCGCAGGAGCAAGAAGTCTTCGGCGGCAGGCTTCGAACCCGAGGATTCGTTCCGGCAGGCGGTTTTTAAAGAAATGAGCCGGGTCCTGGATTCCAGGAAACACGGCAAGGAATTTACCGAGGAGTTATTCGAGCTTTTTAACCAGGAATTGAATAAAAAGATCAAGCAGAATACCCGGGAGGTCAGCAAGATTTACGAGGATATTATCGATAAGAATTTCCGGGAAGAGGAGGTGTTGAAAAGTAAATATAATCACGCCTTGGCGGAGAAGAAACAGGCGGACGCGGTTATCCGCAGCGTGGCCGCCGGGCTTCTGGTTCTGGATGCCCAGGGCAAGGTGGTGATGATGAACCCCGCTCTGGAAAATATCCTGGGCGTAAGTAAAAAAGATAATTCCGGCAAGCCTATCGACGGAGGGTTGCAGGATGAGCGCCTGGCTTCGCTGCTTAAAGGTTCCGGCAAGGACGGCAAGGAGATCCAGCTGGTGAGCGAAGGCGAAAAGACAGGGAAGACTATCCGGGCCAGCAGCACGATCCTGGAGAATGAGGAAGGGCAGACGGTAGGCACGGTTTCTATTTTCAGCGATATTACCCAGCAGAAAGAACTTGAGCGGCTGAAGGATAGTTTTGTCGCCAATGTTACCCATGAATTACGTACTCCGCTGGTTTCGATCGACAAAGCGATCGGGCTTCTTTTGAATAAGGACGGAGGAGATTTGTCGGAAAGCCAGCAGCAGTTTCTTTCCATCGCTTCCAGAAATTGCAAGAGGCTGGGTCTTTTGATCAATGACCTTCTGGACCTTACCAAACTGGAAGCCGGCAAGATGAATATCAAATTGACGTCTTACCCTATCGGCAGGGTGATCGACGACTCAATCGAAGAATTGACTGCCTGGGCGAATACGAAATCGATGTCTATGGTCAAAAATATCCGCGATGGGCTGCCGGAAGTGAATATCGATCCTGCCCGGATCATCCGGGTCTTGAATAATCTGGTGGGCAACGCGATCAAGTTTACCCCCAACGGCGGCACCATTACCGTGAGTGCCGGGTTGTATAATGATAGGGAGATAGTGGTGATGGTAGAGGATACCGGAGTGGGGATATCCAAAGATGAGCTTTGGAAGGTTTTCAGGAGATTCTATCAGACCGAAAAAAAAGTGTTTACGGATGTCAGCGGCACCGGAATCGGTCTTTCTATCGCCAAGGAGATTGTGGAATTGCACGGCGGCAAGATCTGGGTTGAAAGCGACAGCGGTAAAGGCGCGAAATTCAGCTTTACCCTGCCTTTGAGCAAAACTTGAATTCTAAAAAATAAGGAGATTGATAATGGACGGAACGGGTATCAGGGTATTGGTGGTTGACGACGAGGCGGATTTCAGGAATCTGATGACTTTCTGGCTGGAGTCCAAGGGATATAAGGTTATCACCGCTCCCGACGGTAAAGCGGCGATCGAGCTGGTCAAGCAGAAGAAGGCGGATATCGTATTTATGGACTTGAGAATGCCGGTGATGGACGGGGTCGATGCCTTAAAGAGCATCAGGAGCTTTGACACCGTCACCCCGATTATTATTATCAGTTCGTATATCGCCGACCCGAAGATCCAGGAGGCCCGGAGCCACGGCATGAGCGGCGTATTTTACAAAGGGGCGGATTTCGACGCCAGCCTTCCGCTGCTGGAGATGGTCTTGAGGACGCACCGGAACTTAAAGAAATAATTTCAGCAAATTTTGAAGAGGCGCGGTTTATACGTTCGCCGCATTTAAGAGCTATCGGCTCAGTATCAATCTAAGAAGTAAGCCCGGTTTTTAGGGCGGGGTATTCGGAGATTGATTTGAAGAAAAACGCGATAAATCTATTTCTCAGGGTTCGGCCCGGGAGGGCCGGGTTCCCTCTGTCCGCCGCCCCTTGCGGCGGTTTTTTATTTTCCGGGAGAGCAGGGAAGTTTAAGCTGTATTTAATCGGCGGGGGTATCTATGCGTAAATTCGTTTTGTTATTTCGTTGCCGGGACCGCAAGGGTATTATCGCCCGGATCTCGGATTTTATTTTTAAAAACGGCGGTAATATCGTTACCGCCGACCAGCATAGCACCGATCCGCAAGGAGGGTATTTTTTTATCCGCGTGGAGTTCGTGATGGAGGAAGAAGGCTTCGGTTTACGCGGCCTCGTGGAGGCCTTCGATCCGGTGGGCCGGGAGTTTGAGGCGGATTGGAAGATTTATGACTGCGCAGAATCTTTGCGCATGGGGGTGCTTGTTTCCCGGCCGGACCATTGCCTGGAGGAGATACTTTATCTCTGGAATGCCGGGGAGCTGAAAGTGAAGATACCGTTCGTCTTAAGTAACTGCGAAAAACACCGCAAACTGGTAACCGGTTACGGCATCCCGTTTTATTACCTGCCGGCGGATAAAGATAACCGCCGGGAGAATGAGATCCTTTCTTACGCCTCCGGCGCGACGGATTTTCTGGTCCTGGCGCGTTATATGCTGGTGCTTTCTCCGGAATTCCTTGTATCTTATAACAAAGATATTATCAATATTCATCACGGGTTCCTGCCTTCTTTTAAAGGCACCGACCCTTACGGCCAGGCGCTTGAGAAGGGGGTTAAGGTGATCGGTTCCACCGTGCATTTCGTGAACAACCTGCTGGATGAAGGGCCGATCATCGCCCAGGAAGTGGAGCATGTCTCTCACCGGGACAGCCGCCAGGACCTGATTGCCAAAGGCAGGCATTCCGAGAAAAAGGCATTGGATTACGCCTTGTCCAAATATATCGACCATCGTATTATCCGGTACGAAAATAAAACAATCGTATTCTAAAAATCGGTTTTGCTCACCGGGAGGATAAGATGCCAGAAAGAGTAGCGGTCCTGGGCGCGGGGGTGGGGGGATTGGCCGCGGCCAGCCGTCTTGCCAAAGACGGTTATCAGGTTGATGTTTATGAAAAGCTTCCGGCCTGCGGGGGGCGCAATAACCTGATATGCGAAGCCGGTTTTAAATTTGATACCGGGCCGTCTTTCGTGATGATGCCGGATTTTTTCGAGGAAATTTTTTCTTACTGCGGGCAGGATATCAAGGATTATCTCGACCTGCGCGTCCTGGAGAAAAGTTATAAGATCGTTTATGCCGACGGCAGGCAGTTTACCGTTCACCGCGACAGCAGGCTTACTCTCGGGGAGATGGAGAAGATCGAGCCGGGCTCTTCGGCGCGTTTCGAGGATTTCATCCTGGAGACCGGGAGGATCTACGGGTTGGTAAGGCCGCTGCTTTATAAATGCGTCACCTTAAAGGATCTTTTTAATCCCGCTTACTTAAGTCTTGCCGGCAGGATCCGGGCGTTTGATTCATATTGGAAGCTGGCGCGGAAATATTTTAAGAGCCGGGAGCTTTGTTATGCCTTTACATTTGAGGCGATGTTTATGGGGGTTTCCCCTTACCGGGCTCCCGCTTTTTACAGCGTGATCACTTATGCCGACCACGCGCAGAAAATCTTCCACTCTATGGGAGGGATGTACCGCATCCCGCTGGCGCTGGAAAAACTCGCGTCCAGATTCGGAGCGAATTTTCATTACGGATGCGAGGTGGAAAAGATAGAAAAGGAAAACGGGAAATTTACCCTTTCCTGCGGCAATGAACGCTTTAAGGCGGATTACCTTGTGGTAAACGCCGATTACCCTTACACGCAGACTGATCTCTTAGACCGCCGGATACCGGATTTTGAATATTCCTGCTCAACCTATCTGGTATACCTGGGCTTAAAGCGGAAACTCGAAGGGTTGGAACATCACAACCTGTTTTTCAGCGGAGACCTCGATAAGAACCTGGACCAGATCTTTAAGAAAAAGACCGTTCCGGAAGACCCTTCTTTTTATGTGCATCTCCCCACCGTTACGGATCCTTCCCTGGCTCCGGAAGGCAAAGAGATAGTTTATCTTTTGATCCCGGTGCCGAACCTGAAAAACCCGCAGCACCGTTTTAAAGATCATGAATCCAGGATTCG
The DNA here is from genome assembly GCA_028711825.1 of Candidatus Omnitrophota bacterium. Taxonomy (GTDB): domain Bacteria; phylum Omnitrophota; class Gorgyraeia; order Gygaellales; family Profunditerraquicolaceae; genus UBA6249. The sequence continues at coordinate 28,199 of JAQTRM010000007.1, forward strand.
GAAACAGGTTTTCGATAAGATAAATAAATCCTGCGGCTGCGACCTCGCAAAGCTGGTTGAAGTGGAGCGCCGGTTTTACCCGGAGGATTTCACCGGGCGTTATAATATCAAGTTCGGCGCAACCTTCGGCCTGGCGCATAACCTCCTCCAGAGCGCTTTCTTTCGTCCCGCCAATAAAGACCCTAAACTCCGGAATTTGTATTATGTGGGCGCCAGCACCCAGCCGGGGGGAGGGCTGCCGGTAGTGATCGCCGGATCCCGGATCGTCGCCGAGATGATTAAAAGGGGCGGATAGACTCTAATTTTTTGGTTACTTCTTTAATGCTTGATTCCGGGGTGGAAGCCCCCGCGGTGATCCCCACGCTTTCGGCGCCCTTCAGCCAGGATTTTTTAATTTCTCCGGCGGAATTTACCCGATAACTGCGCGGATTGATAGAATGTGATATTTCATAAAGCCTTTTGGTGTTGGCGCTGGTTTTGGATCCGATAATAATGACTACGGAGTTTTCTTTGGGCAGGTTTTTGATCTCTTCCTGTTTTATGCGGGTGGGGTTGCAGATAGTGTTGCAGAAAGAGACCTCCGGGATAAATTTACGCAGTATCTCCAGAATTCTTTTGACGTTATCCATGTTTTGAGTTGACTGCACCACGATCCCGGCGCTCCGGATTTTTTTGACGCGCTCCAAAGGGATATTCTGCGGTTTATCGATCACCAGCGCTTTTTCCTTGAGCTGGCCTACGATCCCCCGGACTTCGTCATGTTTCTTGTCCCCGATAATGATGATACGGTATCCTTTTTTCTCCATTTCGCACGCGATTTTATGTATTTCTTTTACCATGGGGCAGGTGGCATCGATGATCCGGTAACCCCGCGCCAGGGCTTTCTCTATGACGGCCCGGGAAGATCCGTGCGCGCGGATAAGCAGGGTCTTGCCTTTGCCGTATGAAAGGCGGCTGATCTTTTTTATTCCCGCCCGGCGGACAGCTTCGACCACGATCTCATTGTGCACGATATCCCCGAGCATATAAACTTTTTTCCGGGAGCCGGCGGTCTCAAGCGCCATGGTGATCGCCCGCTTAACCCCGGAACAGAAACCCGCGGATTTTGCCAGATTGATCTTCATAAGTATTCTCCCCGGAGTAGTATCTTCAGGATTACCGCGATTTTTTTCCATTTACTCACCTGCGCCCGCCTGTTGAATACGTCATAGTTGTTTTTTCTGACCGCTTCCAGTATCAGGCGGTAATTTTCCAGCATCGCCAGCACCAGCAGCCTGCCGCGGCGGTTGTCGATCAACCTGATCCCGGGCAGGGATTCGGTGTAAAATTTCATTGCGCGCCGGACCTGGAAACGCATGAATTCTTTGAATTTTTCATCATTGATCCCGTTTGCCAGTTGACTTTCGGATATTCCGAAAGAACACATTTCATCTAGCGGCAGGTATATTCTTCCCCGGTCCAGGTCTTCCCGGATATCGCGCAGGATATTGGTGAGCTGCATGGCGACACCCAGTTTTACGGCATAGGCCTGGGCGGCTTTGTCCCTGGAGCCGATAATTTTAAGCATCATCAATCCGACCACGCCGGCGGCCTGCCAGCAGTAAGCGTAAAGGGACGGGAAATCCGCGTAGCGTTTAACGCTAAGGTCTTTGCGCATCCCGTCGAGAAGTATCTTAAAGTAATCTTCCGGGATCCCGCAGGCTTTTACAGTGCATCCGAAAGCGGCAAGCAAAGGGTCTTTTATCTCTTCCCGGCCGCAGGCCAATGCTATTTTTTCGCTTAATTTGCGCAGGGCGCCTTCAGGGTCGGCGGATGAAGAGTTGTCTACCGCCTCGTCGCTTAAACGGCAGAGCGCGTAAATCGCGTAACTGGCGTATTTTTTTTCCGCCGGGAGCAGGAGGGATGCCAGGTAAAATGT
>JAQTRM010000007.1:30216-31918 GCA_028711825.1 Candidatus Omnitrophota bacterium
AAGTATCTCGGTTTATTGATTCTTTCCGGTATTGTCCCGCTGCTTCTGAGTTTCTATCCGCCCCTCAAGTTCTGGCGTAATGCCCGCGCATTGTTTTTTACTTTGATGTTAATCCTGCTGGTTTTTGGTTCCTGGGATGTTTTCGCCGCCTGGCGTGGACACTGGTATTTTGATTCCGCCGGGGTGTTCAGGGTAAGGTTGTTCGGCCTGCCTTTGGAGGAATGGCTGTTTTTTATCGTAATCCCGTTCTGCTGCGTCTTTACCTGGGAGGCGCTTAAGTTTATCCGGGGGAAATTCAGATGAAAGAATATACGGTAATCGCGTTTTTTTCAGTAGTCTTCGTCGTGCTGGCCGACAGGTTAAGCGGGGTAAATATCCTTAGGCGTAAGTTGTTTTATTTTTTTCTGGCGGTTATCTTCGGGTTTAAACTTGCGGTTAACGGTTACCTCACCGGCGCCGGGATTGTAAGATACTGTCCGGAATATTTTCTCGGACTGCGGCTGGGAAGCATACCTTTTGAAGATTTCCTTTTTGGTTTCAGCATGGTGGCCCTGACGGTCATTTCCTGGGAGTTCTGGAAGAAGAAGGGTGAATGCGTAAAAAAATAATATTTTTACCGCTTTTTTTGTTTATTTTTTCCGGTACGTGTTTCTGTATGGACTGGAAGGTTCTGCATGAAACTGCGGATAAGACCGCCTTGGCCCCGGCGGAGGAAGAAGCGGCTAAAGATCCGGGTTCGCTTGATAAGCAATATCTGCTCGGGCTGGTTTATCTTAACTTGCACCGGGATGCCGAAGCAGGCAGAGTTTTTGAGCGTATGCTTCAGAAGAAACCCGGATCGATCGAAGCGGAATGGGGGAAGGCGGAGGTTCTCCGCCGCCGGCACGATTTTCCCGCCGCCGAGAAAATTTTAAAAAAGATTATTTCTTCCGATCCCGGATTTTCCCCGGCTTCTATCAGCCTGGCATATATTAAATATTTCCAGATGGATTTTAACGGTTCGGTGAGGCTGGCGCTTAAGGTGATCCAGCGGGGGGAGGGGGCGACGGATTTGAGCAATTACGCGCGCGCCTACGCGATGTACGCGGGCGCCAAGGGAATGCTGGCGCATTACGGCGGGGTGTTTTCCAAGGCGATCGACGGGCTGGCAGTCAAGAAAAACCTGGAAAAAGCCCAAAGGCTGCAGCCGGATTCCCCGGCGGTACTTTTCGGGTTGGGTAGTTTTTACCTGCTCGCTCCGGCACTGGGCGGAGGAAACCCCTCTTTAGCCGAAGGCTACCTCAGACGCGCGGTAGAAGCCGATCCTCTTTTTGCGGATGCCTACGTGCGTCTGGCCCAGATGGAGCTGGTTAAGGGAAACCGTAAAGCGTATGAATTTTATCTTGATCAGGCCTTTAAGCTTGATCCGGGCAACGAATTAGCCCTGGATGTCAAGAATCGGAGTTGTAAATTTATTTGCGTTGAATAGGAAGATCAGGCTTTAAGGATGCTTTTCGAGAAGGCCTCCAGCGCCTGCTTGTATCGGGGGGCCATCTTTAAGGAAGATATTTCTTTCTGCGCCAGCGCGTAAAGTCTTTTTATTTCTTTTTTCGCGTAATCCAGGGCGCCGGTTTTTTCGATTATCGCGCGTACCTTTAGCAGCTCCGGGTTCCCGTCCGTTTTATTTTCCATAACTTTTTTAATCAGGTTTTTATCTTTTTTT
>JAQTRM010000008.1 GCA_028711825.1 Candidatus Omnitrophota bacterium
CGGCAGGAGCTTGATAAAGCGTTAAGGGAGATAAAAAAAGGAAAGGCGGAGGTGATTATCGTTTCCAACGAAGTAGGGAGCGGCCTGGTCCCGGAGAATAAACTGGGCAGGGATTTCAGGGATATCGCCGGCAGCTGCAATCAGCGCGCCGCCGCATCCGCCGATGAGGTTTTTTGCCTGGTTGCCGGAATACCCCTGAAAATAAAAGGAGAAAAGACGTGAAAAAGCTGAAAGAGACGGTAAAAAACATCCTTTGTCCCGGAGCCAGGGTTATGGAAGAAGCGCAAAGAAAGCTCGACAACCTCACCAAGCCCCGGGGCAGCCTGGGAAGGCTGGAGGAGTTTGCCTGCAGGGTGGCGGGGATTACCGGGAGTATTTCCCCTTCGGTTAAAAACAAGGTGATTTTTACAATGGCCGGGGATCACGGCGTGGCATGCCAGGGGGTAAGCCTTTACCCGCAGGAAGTCACCGCGCAGATGGTTTATAATTTCTTGAACGGCGGAGCGGGGGTTAACGTCCTTGCCCGGCATATCGGCTCAAGAGTGGTAGTGGTGGATGCCGGTATCGCCGGGGATATTAAAACCGCCAGCCCGATCTTTATCGGCAAGAAAGTCGCGCGCGGGACAAAAGATTTTACCCGCGGCGCGGCAATGAGCCGCGAGGAAGCCGCAAGGTCGCTTGAGGCCGGGATCGAAGCTTTTGAAGAAGAGGATAAAAAAGAACGGATTGACATTATCGGCCTCGGAGAGATGGGGATTGCCAATACTACCGCCGCAAGCGCGATCACCAGTTGTATTACCGGAGCTGCGCCGGATGAAACAGCGGGCAGGGGGACCGGTATTGATGATAAGCATCTTAAGATCAAGATTGAGACGATAAAAAAGGCTTTAAAGGTCAATAAGCCCGACCGCAAGGATCCTTTGGACGTTTTAAGCAAAGTCGGCGGGTTTGAGATCGGCGCCCTGGCGGGGCTGGTGCTTGCGGCAGGCGCGCGTAAGGTGCCGGTGGTGGTGGATGGTTTTATTACCGCCAGCGCCGCGTTGATCGCTTCGGAGGTCTCTCCTTTGGTAAGGGGTTACCTTTTTGCCAGTCATGATTCCGTGGAGAAGGGGCATGCCGTAGCTTTAAAATGGATGCGGCTTAAGCCGATGTTCGATTTTCAGATGCGCCTGGGGGAAGGGACCGGCGCCTGCCTGGGGATCAGTATGATCGAGGCGGGGGTTAAGGTGTTAAATGAAATGGCGACCTTTGAGAGTGCGGGGGTTTCCCGGGAAGAAAGATGAAAGAAATCAAGAGTTTCTTTACCGCGTTAAAGTTTCTGACAATTATCCCTTTCCCGAAGAGGGAAGAAGGCCCGGAAGAACTCGGCCGTTCAATGGCTTATTTCTCTTTGGCGGGTTTGTTGCTCGGTTTATTGCTTGCGGCGCTTAATACGGCGCTGCAGATTTTTCTGCCTCCTTTAGCCGTCGCGGTCATCGTTGTCTGGGCCTGGGCATTTATTGGCGGTTTTTTGCACCTTGAAGGGTTTACGGATGCCGCCGACGGTTTCAGCTCCGGCCCGGATAAAGATAAGATTTTGATGGTGATGAAGGACCACCACTGCGGGGCAAAGGGTGTGACAGCGCTTGTTTTTTTGGTCATCGCAAAAGTCGTTTTTTTTAACGGGGTTCCTTTGCCGTTTAAATCCGCCGCGCTTATCTTTGTTCCCGCCGCCGCGCGCTGGGTAATGGTTTGCCTGGCATCTTTATCTAATTATGCCCGCGATACGGAAGGCTTCGGCAAGGCCTTTGTGGAAAACACCGGGGCCAGGGAGCTGTGGGTTGCCAGCGTTATTCTGGCTGCGGCGGGGATAATTCTTTTGCGTTTTAATTTTTTCTTTTTGTTTCTTCCCTTGGCGGCGATTACGGTTTTGTCAGTTTTTTACCTGAAAAAGAAACTGGGAGGGGTGACCGGTGACGTGCTGGGCGCGGCGAGTGAGCTGGCGGAGGTTTTTTGCCTGGGGATGTTCCTCTTGATAAGATGATAAGACTATGATAGACCAGTCCGCGCACGGCGGAAATATCAGACAGGCGGCCAGGGAATTCGGCTTAAGCCAGGCCGGGATCATAGATTTCAGCGCCGGCATTAACCCTTTTGAGCTTCCGGAAGGGGTAAAAAAAGCGGTTTATTCTTCTCTCCGGCAGGCCGGGCGGTATCCCGATACGGAGGACCCGGATTTAAAAAAAGATTTGGCGGAATACCTGGGCGCGGGAGAGGAAAATATCGTTTTCGGGAACGGTTCGGCGGATCTTATCTGGCGGATAGTTTATGCCTTGAAGCCGAAAAAGGCATTGGTAATTTCCCCGGCTTTCAGCGAATACCGCCGGGCTCTCTTAAGCGCCGGAACAAAAGTGCGTTCTTTTTATTTGAAAGAGAAAGAGGGTTTTAGTTTTTGCGCCGGAAAAGTCCTTGAGGCCTCTGCGGGCTGCGGTATGGTTATTTTGTCCAATCCCAATAATCCAACCGGGGCGCTGGTTTCAGGAAAAGAGTTGCGGGAACTGGCGGCGAAGCTGGAAAGCCGTAAAACAATCCTGGTTCTGGATGAGGCTTTTATCGATCTTGCGGAGAAGGAGAGCCTTACCGGTTTCGCCTGCGGGTCAGGCAACCTGATTGTCCTGCGTTCTTTGACAAAATTTTTCGGGCTGGCGGGTTTAAGGTTTGGCTGCGCGGTGAGCTGCGGAAAGCAGGCTTTACGTTTGCGGGAATGCGGGCAGCCCTGGCCGGTTAATGTCGTTGCCCAGGCCGCCGCCCGGGCGGTGATCCGGGAGAAAGGTTTTATCCGGAGAAGCCGCGCGTTGCTTTTGGAAGAGAAAGAATTTCTTTTTCGGAGAATCAGCCGGATTAAAGGGCTGCGGCCTTTTCCCTCGCACGCCAATTTTTTACTGGTCAAGATAGAATCTGACTTTTCCGCGGCTTATTTGAGAAGAAGTTTGGCAAAACGCGGACTGCTGATAAGGGACTGCGGGAATTTTCCCGGGTTGGGGGATAAATATTTCAGGGCGGCGGTAAGAGGGCGCCGGGATAACTTAAAACTCCTGGCGGCGCTGGAGAAGTTAAAATGGTAATCCAATTTTGCGGGACAGGTTCCGGGGTAGGTAAAAGCGTGATCACGGCGGCATTCTGCCGGATCTTCCTGCAGGACGGTTTACGTCCCTGTCCGTTCAAGGCGCAGAATATGGCTTTAAATTCCTATGTTACCAAAGAGGGCGGGGAGATCGGCCGGGCGCAGGCGGTCCAGGCGCAGGCGGCGCGCCTGGAGCCTGCGGTGGATATGAACCCGATCCTGATGAAACCGACCTCCGACCGCCGCGCGCAGATTATCCTGAAAGGTAAGGCGCTTAAGAATATGTCGGTTTACCAGTATGTAAAATATAAAAAGATCGCCCGCCAGGCGGTCATTGAGTCTTTCCGCAGGCTTAAAGAAGAATATGAAGTCGTGGTGATCGAAGGTGCCGGGTCGCCCGCGGAGATAAATTTAAGGTCGCATGATATCGTAAACCTGGAGATGGCAAAACGCGCCGGCGCCCCGGTAATCCTGGTGGGGGATATCGATAAAGGCGGGGTTTTCGCCTGGCTTATCGGCACCCTTGCATTACTGGAAGAGGATGAGCGGAAGATGATCAAAGGTTTTATCATCAATAAGTTCCGCGGCGATAAAAGGCTGCTTTTGCCGGGAATCAGGATGCTTGAAAAGAGGACCGGGATAAAGGTCCTGGGGGTGGTTCCTTATTTTAAGGATATCCGGATTCCCGAAGAAGATTCTGTCCCGCTGGAAAAGCGCGCCGGGCTGGAAAGAAAGTTGCCTTGCGGGGCGGGAAAAAAAATTGAGGTCGCGGTAATCAGCCTTCCGCATATCTCAAATTTTACGGATTTCGACGCCCTGGAGAATGAGCCGGATGTGCGGCTGCGTTATGTAGAAGCCGGAGGTGAATTGGGGCGCCCGGACCTGGTAATCATTCCGGGGAGTAAAAACACGGTTTTTGACCTGGAGTATATCAGAAAGAAGGGGATGGAGGATAAAATCCGCCGGTGGTTTAAGGATAATCCCCGGTTTTCGCTGGTTGGCCTCTGCGGAGGTTATCAGATGCTGGGGGAGAGGATTTGCGACCCGCGCGGAGCGGAATCCGCCAAAAAGGAAATTTCCGGGATGGGGTTTCTTCCCCTGGTTACGGAGTTCGGAAAAAGCAAAGTGCTTTCGCGTTCCGAGGGAAAGGAAATTTCCTCCGGCCTTAAGGTGTCGGGTTACGAGATCCATCACGGCCGCAGCAGGGCTTCGGGCAGGTGCCTGCCTTTATTCCGGATCTCCCGCAGGCAGGATAAAAAAACGCGGTGCTTTGAGGGGGCTTTGAGCCTTGACGGCAGGGTTTGGGGGACTTATTTACATGGGGTTTTTGACGCTGACGGTTTCCGGAGGGGTTTCCTGAATCGCCTCCGCGCGCGGAAAGGAATGGCTGCTGTCGCGGCGTCAGGTTTCAATTACGACCGGGAATTCGACAAGCTGGCTTTGCTTGTCAGGAAGAATGTCGATTTGAAATCTTTGTATGGGATTATGAGGAAGGGGTTATGAAAAGCGGTTTTCTTATTATTTTTGCCGCCTGCGTCCTGGATTTATTCCTGGGGGATCCGCAGGTTTCCTGGCACCCGGTGCGGATAATCGGCAGGTTTATCGCCCGGCTTGAAAAAATATTGAATAAGGGCAGGCTTAACCGGAGATGGGGCGGGGTAATCCTGGTTGTCCTTGCGGCGCTCGCCTCGGGCTTTACGGTGGTTATCGTTTTGAAGTTAAGTTTAATGGCCGGAAGCTGGTTATTTTACGCGGTTTCGGTGCTGCTTGTGTATTTTTCCGTTTCCATCCGGGCCCTTTCCGATGAAGCGGAAAAGATCCACAGGAGTCTTGAAGAAGGGGATCTTGTTAACGCCAGGAATGACCTTGCGATGATCGTGGGCAGGGATACCGGCGGACTTGATGCGCCGGAGGTGACCCGCGCGGCGGTTGAGACGGTCGCCGAGAGCACGATGGATGGTATCGTAGCCCCGTTGTTTTACGCGTTCCTTGGCGGCCCGGTCCTGCTCTGGGTTTATAAAACCGTGAACACTCTGGATTCGATGGTGGGGTATAAAAACGCGCGCTTTAAGGAATTTGGATGGGCCGCCGCCAGGGTTGACGGCTGGATGAACCTTATCCCTTCCAAGATCACTTCGTTATTGATCAGCGCGGCGATGCTTTTTTGCGGCAGGAATTTTTGGGGGGCGGCGAAGCGCGCGTGCGGATATATCTTTAAAGGCCCGGCCGTAAACAGCCAGGGGGTGGAAGATGCGATGGCCGGTGGGCTGGGTGTCCGTTTGGGAGGGAGGAGTTTTTACCAGGGGGAACCCGAAGATAAACCTTTATTGGGGGAAACTTCAAATCCTTTAAACTTAAGCCATATCCGCCAGGCAGCAACGGTTTCTTACATTGCTTCCGCCTTGATGCTGGCGGGCGGACTGGTGATTCTAAGGGGGTATTGTTAGATGGAAGTTGCCGGTTTATGGAGCGGCGGGAAAGATAGTTGTTTTGCCTGTTATCAGGCTATTTCTCTCGGGCACCGGATTTCCGCCCTGGTTAACTTTACGCAGGAGGGTTCATGCCGGTCGTTGTCGCACGGTATTTCAGCGGGGCTTATCAACAGGCAGGCCGTTTCCGCCGGATTTAAAATTATCCAGAAGCCGGTCGTCCCGGGCGGGTATTCTCAAGTATTTAAAGATGTGATCGGGGGATTAAAAGAATCTAAAGGGATCCGGGGTGTAGTTTTCGGGGATATTTACCTGCTGGAACACCGGGATTGGCTGGAAAAGCTTTGCAAGGAAACCGGTATTGAGGCGATTTTTCCCATCTGGGGCAGGGATACCGGAGCGTTGGCCGCGGAGATTATCGGCGCGGGTTTTAAAAGCATTGTGGTTTCCGCCAGGGCGGAGTTTATAGGCTCCGTCCGGCCGGGGGAGGATTTCGATAAAACCTTTGTCGGCAGATTAGGGCCGGGGATTGACCCTTGCGGTGAAAAAGGGGAATTCCATACCTTTGTCTACGACGGACCGTTCTTTAAATACCCGGTAGAGTTTACCGCCGGAAAAAAAGAATTGAAAGACGGACATTGGCTTCTTGAGCTTTTAGCTAAAAATCCGGACGGGGGATTGGATGCTGTTTAAAGGCAGGTATACGGTTTTATTTTTGCTTTTTCTGGCGGTTTGTTTTCCGCCGAAGGCGTTTACTCTGGAATCTGTCCGGACGGCGGATCCCGCCCGGATAGTTTCCCTCGGCCCTGGGATTACCGAAGAGCTTTATCTGCTGGGGCTGGAAGATAAAATTGTGGGGGTTACCACTTATTGCCGCCGCGTACCGGCCGGGGCGCAAAAAGTAGCCGCGGCGGTGGATATGAGTATCGAGAAGGTCGCCGCGCTTAAGCCGGACCTGGTGCTGGCGACTGCGATTATTAATCCCAAAGGAGTTGAAAAACTTAAAAATCTGGGTATTCGGGTGGTGGTTTTCCCCGCCGCCAGGAGTTTCGAACAACTCTGCGCACAATTTATGGAGATGGGCGTAATTCTCGGTAAGGAGAAAGAAGCGGCTTTGATCGTGAGAAAAGCGCGCGGCGAAGTCGATTCCGTAAAGAGGTCTGTCGCGGGGTTTGCCCGCCCCGGGGTGATCGTCCAGGCGGGAGCAAAACCTCTCTGGGTTGCCCCACGGGATTCTTTCATCAATGATTTTGTCGAAATGGCGGGCGGGGTTAATCTCGGCCCGGCGGGAGAAAGCGGAGGTTATAGCCGCGAGAAGGTGCTAAAGCTTAATCCCGAGGTGATTATTATTACCACCATGGGGATCGTGGGGGATGAAGAGAAATCTTTATGGGAAAAATACGCTAATCTCGCGGCGGTAAAGAATAAGCGTATTTATATTGTCGACAGCGACAAATTTTGTTCGCCGACTCCGGAGAGTTTCGTAAGCACCTTAAAAGAAACGGCGGCTTTGCTGCATCCTGAAAATGAATAAAAAATATCTGCGCTGGTTAACCGGAATATCGATTTTGGCGTTCATGCTTCTGGCGGTTTGTCTTGTCGCCCTTTGCCTGGGATCGGCCGGTATCCCGGTCAAGAAGATATTTCCTTTGCTGCTTGGCGGCAGAGGCAGCACCGAATACAGTATTCTTTTCGATATCCGCCTGCCGCGGATCATTTTGGGCCTTGCGGTTGGAGGAGGGCTGGCGCTGGCGGGAGTCATTCTGCAGGGGATGTTCCGTAATCCGCTGGTTGAGCCGTATACCCTGGGCATTTCCGGAGGGGCGGCGTTGGGGGTTTCTTTAAATATCGTCTTTAAATTTTATAAAACCCTGGGAGTGATGACTTTTCCTTTTTTCGGTTTCCTGGGGGCACTGGCGGTTATCGGGATATTATACCTGGTTAATTTAAGGAAAGCGACGGTAAGGCTGCAGGGGCTCCTGCTTAACGGGGTGATGATAAGTTTTATTTCTTCATCATTGATCATGCTGATGATGTCTTTGTCGAGGGCCGAAGATATCCACGGGATAGTTTTCTGGATTATGGGTTCTCTGGATGAACCGAATTGGTTCATCATTAAGATAACCGCTTTGGCGGCGGTTTTGCTTTTCCTGCTCTCTTATCTGTTTTGCCGCGATCTTAACGCTTTTGCCCTGGGGGAGGAGGAGGCGGCGCACCTGGGAATTCCGGTAGAAAGAAGCAAACAGTTTTTGTTTATAATCGCTTCGCTTTTGGCGGGTTTTGGCGTTTCCTCCGCCGGAATGATCGGGTTTGTGGGGCTGGTGGTGCCGCATTTCGTGAGGATGTTCACCGGCCCGGACCACCGGATCTTGATGCCGGCTTCTTTTTTGGCCGGGGGCGCCTTTTTGATCTTTTGCGATACGCTGGCCCGCACGGTTATCTCCCCGGTGGAACTTCCGGTAGGGGTAATCACCGGTATACTGGGTGGAAGTTTTTTTATTTACGCCCTTTCAAGGAAGGGGAACTCATAGGATAGTTATGCTTAAAGTCGTGAATTTAACCTGCGGTTACCAGGATAAAACCGTTCTTTCCGGAGTAAGCTTTGAAGCCGGCGACGGGGAATTCCTGGGGGTTATCGGGCCGAACGGTTCGGGAAAGACTACCCTTTTAAGGGCGATCTCAAGAGTGATCCCCCCGGCGGGCGGCCGGATATTCTGGAAGGGTGAGGATATCCAAAAGATGCCGTTTAAGGACCTGGCAAAAGAGGTTGCGGTGGTTTCCCAAAGCCCGGTTTTGGACGGTATGACGGTGGAGGAGTTTGTGCTCCTGGGCAGGATTCCCTATTACCGGGCTTTTCAGTTTTTCGAAGAGAAGAAGGATTACCGGGCGGCGGAGCGCGCGATGGAGCTGACCGGAATGTCGGATTTCAGGGGCCGGACTTTAAACCGCATGAGCGGAGGGGAGAAGCAGCTTGCTTTGATCGCCCGGGCCCTGGCGCAGGAACCGAAGCTTTTGCTTCTGGATGAGCCTACCGCGCATCTTGATATCGCCCACCAGGTAAGGATCCTGGATCTGGTGCGGAAGTTGAACCGGGATTTAGGCCTGACCGTAATGATCGTCCTGCACGACTTAAACCTTGCCGGAGAGTATTGCCGCAAGCTTCTTTTGATCGAAGGCGGAAAGGTCTATCGCTCCGGTTTGGCCGAAGAAGTATTGAATTATCGCGATATCCGGGACGTTTATAAAACCCCGGTATTAGTTGAGAAAAACCCGGTATCCTTAAAACCTTACATCGTGCTGGTTTCAGAAAATCCGGAGACGGAAAAAGACAGGAATTCGGACAACCTGGAAGGAGAATGAAATGTTTAGAAAGCTTTGTTTTATCATGGCGGATGCCTTTTTTATGATACTGCTTGTATCGGGGGCTTATGCTGAAAATACTCCGGCCAAAACAGCAGGGGCTAAAACGATTATCCTGGAAATAGATTATGGAAAGATCAAACCCTCCCGGAGCGTGGAACTCTGTCTTGACGGGGAGAGGACCGTTCTTGAAGTCCTGGAGACGGCGGCGGTAGTGGAAACCCATCCGGTCGCCGGTTATGTTTTTGTCACCGCCGTCGACGGGGTCAAAGGGGAAAGAGGAAAAACCGCCTGGTATTATCAGGTTGACGGCAAGCCTTCTTCAAAGCTGGCTTATACCCGGCCCGCTGAAGGAGCTAAACATATAAAGTGGTCTTATCAGGAAGATGTTTGTTCGGGTAAGGTGGATAATAAACTTAAGGAAGGTAAGGGAAAGGAGGCGGGAGAAGTATAAAAGGGCGTTAAAGAAAGGAATTGAAGAAGAAGTGTTTTAATTTTTCCAGACAGGTAGAGGAAGTGAAGGTAATCATCCCTTCCGCTGCCCCGCAACGGTAATGTGAATCAGTAGGTAGTAGTTAGAATATAGAATGTAGGTTTCCCTATATTCTACCTACTATATTCTATCTACTGTTTTTACGAGCCCGGACGATTACCTGTTTCGGAAACCCGCGGAGTAAGTTCCGCGAGGCAACTATTCTCGAGGGAGGAGAAAATGAAAAGGAAGTTTTTGATTTATACTTTGATGGCGGTTTTATTTACGGCGGGCCAGGCCCGGGCGGATGAAGCAGCGACCGGGGTTGTTGATGAGTCAAAGAGCGCCGTTAACATAGAAGAACAATCCGCGGAGGGCGCGGGGACCGGAACGCAATACGACCTGGGGAACGTGATCGTCTCTGCGACCAAAACTGAGACTTACCAGGCGGAGATCGGAAGCTCCACTACCGTAATTACCGCTGAGGATATCGCCAGAACCGGCAAACGCACGGTGGAAGAGGTTTTGCGTGATGTCCCGGGTTTGACGGTGATGCAGACCGGAGCGTTGGGCGGAGGGGTTTCAGTTTTTATACGCGGGGCAAACTCCGGGCAGACCCTGGTGATGATCGACGGGGTAGAGGTCAACGATCCGATTAACGCAAGCCGGACGTTTGATTTCTCAAATCTCTTAACCGATAATATCGAGCGCATCGAAATCGTGCGCGGGCCGCAGTCTACTCTTTACGGCTCCGACGCGATGGCGGGCGTGATTAATATTATCACCAAGAAAGGAACGGCAAAACCCGAGATTGAAGGTTCTTTTGAAGGCGGCTCTCATAATACCTTTACCGAGAACCTGGCGTTAAGGGGAATCACCGCCCAGGATAAGCTGAATTATTCGTTTTCGGCTACGCGTTTAGATTCTAAAGGCATTTCCAAGGCTTATAACGGTTCCGAAAAAGATCCTTACCATAATACTTCTCTTTCTTCAAAAGTGGGGTATAAGGTTCTGGATAACGCCGAATTGAGCGCGGTGGTGAATTATACCGACGCGGTAACCGGCCTGGATAACGGCGCCAATAACGACGTTTCCAACTATACCTCCTGGTCCCGTGACCTGACCAGTAAAGTGGCCTTTGACCAGGCGATCAATTCTTACTGGACGCATATTTTATCGTTTTCCTACCATGATATCCGCCGTAAAGACCGCAGGGATTGGAACGCGGATGACGATAATATTATGGCAGATTGGTATAAAGGAAATAATAAAAAGGTCGAATGGCAGCATAATATCTCGCCGGTAAAATGGAATATGATTACCGCGGGTTTTGAATACGAGAAGGAGACTGGTTCCTCCTCCTATAGCCTCGTTCCCGATCCTTACGGTTCTTCAGATCATCAAGACCGCAAGAGCGTCGATAACTACGGTTACTATTTGCAGGACCAGCTTAAAGTCTGGGACAGGTTGTTTATTACTCCCGGCTTAAGAGTTGACGATCATGAGATGTTCGGTACGGAGACTACCTATAAGGTATCCACCGCTTATCTTATCCCGGAAACCGGCACCCGCCTGAAGGGTAACTGGGGAACGGGTTTTAAGGCGCCGACGCTTTATCAGCTTTATTCGATTTATGGGGATACCAACCTTAAGCCCGAAGAGAACAGGAGCTATGACTTTGGGTTCGAGCAAAGTTTCCTGCAGGATAAGCTGTCTTTCGACTTGACTTATTTTCATAATAATTTCAAGAATCTGATCGAATGGGCATCTATCGGCACTTTCCCTTACGGCGAGTATAGAAATGTGGCTAAAGCAGTGACTAAAGGGTTCGAGGTTGGGGCGAAAATCAAGCCTTTGGATAACCTTACCTTTTCGGCCAATTATACTTATACCGACAGCGAGGATGAAAGCACCGGCCTTGAATTGGTAAGACGGCCGAAGAACCAGGCTAATTTTAATATCAACTGGGGATTTCTGCCCAAGGCTAATCTTGATTTCGGGATGAACTATATGGGCAGCCGCCGGGATTCGGATTATAATAGCGTAAAAGATAAGCCTTATACGATCTTTCGTCTGGCCGCTTCTTACGATATTACCGAGAACCTTAAGATTTTCGGCAGGATCGAGAACCTTTTCGACCGGAAATACCAGGAGGTTTACGGTTATGAGACTTTGGGCCGTTCCTTTTACGCCGGCCTGAAGGCTAAGTTCTAAAACTCAAAAAAAAGCGGGACGGGGTATCTGCCCCGTCCCGCAAAATTAAAAAAGGGGAGGAAGATGTTCGATTTATTCTTAAAAGGCGGGCCGCTGATGTGGCCGATACTGATCTGTTCCCTGGTATCGGTAACGATCATCCTGGAACGTTATTATTATTTTTACCGCTTACGCGACAGGGTCCCTAATATTTTCCCGCGGGTAAAGATGCTGCTCAAGGATAACAGGGAGGAAGAGGCGGTGAGGTTGTGCGAACAGGATGGGGGCCCGGTGGCGCGTATCCTGGCGATCAGCATCCATATCCGGCATAAGGCGTCCGAGGAAAGGGAGAAGTTAATTTCGCGGGCGGGTTCGAAAATCCTCCGGCAGATGGGTAAATACCTGCGGGCGCTTGCGGTAATCGTAAACACCGCCACCCTGCTGGGGCTTTTGGGGACGGTTACCGGGATGATCAAGGCTTTTATGAAGATCCAGGAATTGGGCGGCAGGGTGGATGCTTCGGTGCTTGCCGGAGGGATCTGGGAGGCGCTCATTACCACCGCCGCCGGACTGTTCGTAGCGATCCCCACGATGCTTTTTTACCATTACTTTGAAAGCAAGGTGGATAATATCGCTGCCGCGATGAAAGAAGCGGCAACGGAATTTCTGGAGGGATGATGGAATTTGAGGGTAGAAAAAAAATAAGCACGGAGTTGAACATCGCCCCTTTGATCGACGTGGTTTTTTTGCTTCTCCTTTTTTTTATGCTTACCGCCAATTTTGTGATCTCCCCGGGGATAAAACTCGACCTGCCGAGCGCCTCCTCCTCCAGGCCGCATCAGGAGGAGACGGCGGTTGTTTCCGTCAGCCGTAACGGGGAAATATACCTGAATGAAAATAAGATACCGTTATCGGGCCTGCCGGGAGGATTGAAGAAAATCCTGGCGCAGGAGGGAAAAAAGACGGTAGTGATCAAGGCGGATGAAAATGTCAATTTCGGCCTGGCGGTGGAGGTTTTGGATATTGCCAAGCAGGCCTCGGCCGAAGGAGTGGTTATCTCAACCGTAAAAAAAGAAGATGTGGGAAAACAACGCCATTAAATTCGCTTTTTTAATTTCTTTCACCGGCCATTGCCTGCTATTGGGCGGGCACGGATTCGGGATTTCAACGCCCCTAAACCGGGAGCACCCGCGTGAGCTTAAAGTTGAGTTGGATATTCAAAAGCAGGCGCTCCTGCCGAAAGTGGAAATTTTGGGCCCGCAGAAGAAGTTCAGGAAGGTGGAGGAGCGCGCGGCGCTTCCGGTAAAACAGATAAAGGAGCCTTCGGTAGAAAAAAAACAAACGGCTGTCCCGGAAAGTAAGACCGACAGGCTTCATGCGGAAGAAGAAAGCGCAAAGCCGCTTCCGCAGGGGCATCCGGCGGAGAAGATCGACCCGGCAAAACCCGACAAAGAATTGATGCTGCGTTACCAGGATATGGTGAAGCAGAGGATTGAGGCGGCAAGAAGGTATCCTTTGTGGGCCAGGAAGCACGGGGTGGAAGGGACGGCTTATATAAATTTTACGGTTTTATCCGGAGGGCAAAGCCGCGATATTGTATTGATTCATTCTTCCGGTTCGGGGATCCTGGATCAGGAGGCGCTTTCCACCGTAAAAAGGGCTTCGCCTTTTCCTCCGGTGCCGCAAGGTATGGGTGTGTCTTCCGTAAAAATGGAAGTGGCGATTGTTTTTTCTTTGAATAAAATCCGGTAATGGTTTTTAGGTATGTTAAATATATCATAGAAATTAAAACGCAGCGGAGGCACCATGGAGATTTTTATGAAGGAAGGTTTTAAGGAGATTGTAAAAAGGGACGGCGAGAAGGCGGTATTTAACGCCCGCAAGATAACCGAGGCGATCGCCAAGGCGGGTAACGCCACCGGGGAATTCCGGGAGGATACCGCCCGGATGCTTACGATCAAAGTTTTAAGCCTGGCAGGACAGCTGGAACTGGGGGATACCCCGACCGTCGAGCAGTTCCAGGATATCGTCGAGGAAGTCCTGCTGGCTTCGCCTTATAAAAAAACCGCCAAGGCTTATATCCTTTACCGCGAACAGCGTAAAGGGGTGCGCCAGATAACCTCCAAGTTTAATGTCGACCTGGTCGACCAGTATCTTTCGAAGGCGGACTGGCAGGTCAAGGAAAACAGCAATATGGGGTTTTCCCTGCAGGGGCTGAATAATTATATTTCATCGGAGGTGAGTAAGATCTACTGGCTTAATAAAATTTATCCCGAGGATATCAAGAACGCTTACCTGGAAGGTGATTTTCATATCCACGACCTGGGGATTATCAGCGCTTACTGCGTCGGCTGGGACCTTCAGGACCTGCTGACTGAAGGTTTTCGGGGCGCTTCGGGAAAGGTGGAATCCAAACCCGCCCGGCACCTGCGCACCGCCCTGGGGCAGATTACCAACTTTTTCTACACCTTGCAGGGGGAGGCCGCCGGCGCGCAGGCTTTTTCGAATTTTGATACATTGCTTGCGCCTTTTATCCGTTTCGACAAGCTCGATTATAAAGGGGTAAAACAGGCGCTGCAGGAGTTCCTCTTTAACGTGAATGTCCCCACGCGGGTAGGTTTTCAGACCCCTTTTACCAATATTACCCTGGATCTTACGGTGCCGTCTTATTACGCCGACCAGGGGGTGATCATTGGGGGGAAGGTGCAGGATGTTACTTATAAGGAGTTTAAGGAGGAGATGGATATCTTTAACCGCGCCTTCCTGGAAGTGATGCTGGAAGGGGACGCCAAAGGCAGGGTTTTTACTTTTCCTATCCCGACCTATAATATTTCCAAGGATTTCGACTGGGAAAATCCTAACCTGGATATTCTCTGGAAAGTGACCGCCAAATACGGCCTGCCTTACCTGGCTAATTTTATCCATTCGGATATGAACCCGGAAGACGCCCGTAGCATGTGCTGCCGTTTGAGGATCGATAACCGCCAGCTGCGCCGCCGGGGAGGCGGGTTGTTCGGTTCCTCGCCGCTCACCGGTTCGATCGGGGTGGTGACGATTAATATGCCCCGTTTGGGTTTTGTCTCGGCCGATGAATATGAATTTTTCGAACGGCTTGGTAAATTGATGGACCTGGCTAAAGAAAGCCTGGAGATCAAAAGAAAACTCCTGGAGTCTTTTACCGAAGAGAACCTTTATCCTTACATGAAATTTTATTTAAGGAACATTAAAGTCCGTTTCGACAATTACTGGAAAAATCATTTTTCCACTATCGGGATCATCGGGATGAATGAGGCCTGCCTGAACCTTCTTGATGAGAATATCGCCGGCGAAAAGGGCAGAGAGTTTACCTTAAGGGTAATGGATTTTATGCGGCAGAAGCTCCTGGAATACCAGGAGGAGACGGGGAACTTTTATAACCTGGAAGCCACTCCCGCCGAGGGTACCTCTTACCGCCTGGCGCGCATCGATAAGGCTAAATACCCCGGGCTGCGTAACGGTTACCAGGAATCCTCCGGCGGGGGTCAGCCTTTTTATACCAATTCCACGCATTTGCCGGTGAACTACACCGACGACCTTTTTGAGATGCTCGACCTGCAGGATGAGATCCAGGCCAAATACACCGGGGGGACAGTGGTTCACCTTTATGTGGGAGAGGAGATCAAAGACCAGGAGGCGCTTAAAAACCTGATCCGTAAGATCTGCCAGAATTACAAGCTTCCCTATTTTTCGATCACTCCCACTTTCAGCGTATGCCCGGATTGCGGATACCTTCCGGGGAAAAACGAAACCTGCCCTAAATGCGGGAAGACCTGTGAGGTATACTCCAGGATTGTGGGGTACTTAAGGCCGGTAAACCAGTGGAATAACGGTAAAAAGGAAGAGTTCGGTTTAAGAAAAACATACAAATTATGAAAATCGGCGGGTTTGTGAAATCTTCTTTGATCGATTATCCGGGCAAGGTAGCCGCGGTTATTTTTACCCAGGGTTGTAATTTCCGCTGTCCTTATTGCCATAATTCTCACCTGGTATATCCGGAGCGTTTCGAGGAAGGGATTTCATTTGAAGAAATACTTTCTTTTCTTGAAAAAAGGCGCGGCTTGATAGAAGGGGTGGTTTTTTGCGGAGGGGAGCCTACCTTGCAGGAGGATCTGGCCGAAAAAATTCTTGAAGTCCGCTCGCTGGGGTATGCCGTGAAGCTTGACACTAACGGCAGCCGCCCGGAAATTCTGGCTGAAGTGCTGCCTTTTCTGGATTACCTGGCGATGGATATCAAGGCGCCTTTTGGCCCGGAATATGAAACGGTTTGCGGCGTGAAGACAGATGACCGGGATGTCCGCCGCAGCATGCTTTTAGTCCGCGCCGCGGGTGTTTCCTATGAGTTCAGGACGACGGTTGACCCGCGCTTTATGCCTCCCGGAAGCGTTGACCGGATCAGGGATGTTGTCGGAAAGAATGAAGCTTATCATGTTCGGGAAGCCGTGATTACGGAAAGATAAAAATTACATTTTCTAGTCATCAGCTATCAGCCTTCAGCTATCGGCTTTCAGCAAAAAAAATGGGGACGAAAAGGGGACAGTCCCCGGGACAGTCCCGGGGACTGTCCCCTTTTTTTTTGCACTTTTGTCTTAAAGCTTGTTAAAAAGGGAATGGCGGGTTTTTGATCTTCCGTTCCATAGTATGGATATCGAAACTTAATCCGCGCAGCTGTCCGGCAAATGCCGCGGTAAGCCCGACGATTCCCAGGGTGACGATACCTCCGAACGCCACGCAGGGAACTGTCCCGATCAGCGCGGCGATCATCCCGCTTTCAAAAGCCCCTAATTCATTGGAAGCGCATACAAAAACCCAATTGGCCGAAGCGATACGCCCGCGCAAGGCGTCCGGAGAAAGCAGGCGGACCATTGAACGCCGGATTACCATGCTTACACCGTCGAATGCCCCGGTAAGAAGCAGTGCGATTATCGAGAGGGTAAAATTCTTCGAGAAAGCGAAGATAATAATACTGATGCCGAATCCCGCCACTGCCGACAGTAAATTCCTTCCGGCATGCCTGATCGGAGGATGCCGCGTGGCAAGCAAGGTGGTGATCAGCGCTCCGAGGGAAGGGGCGGCGTTTAAGAGCCCCAGGCCTTTGGCTCCCACGTGCAGGATATCGCTGGCGTAAATCGGCAGGAGCATGATCGCCCCGCCGAAAAACACTGAAAACAGGTCCAGCATCATCGCTGTCCAGAGAGGCTGGTTCTTAAATACAAAATGCCATCCCTGCGCGATGCTTCTGAATATCGAATCGCCGCTTTTGGTAATTTCCTGGTTTTTCGGGGGGATCAGCGCGGTAAAGATCCAGGAGAGGATAAAACCGGCGGTGATCACGAAATAAGAGCCTGCCGCTCCCCACGCGGCAAAGATAAACCCGATGCAGGCCGGCCCGATCACCGAGCAACTGATCCAGGTGCAGCTGATCCAGGAGGAAGCGTTAACGGTAAGGCGTTTGGGAACGACCTGCGCTTCGAAAGCGGTATTGGCGGGATCGGCGAAGCCGCGCGCCACCCCGGCCAGGAAGATCATCGCGTAAAGCCCGAAAAGGGAACTGCCGTGAGTTTCATAAGAGATTACCGCCATTACGAGCGTGCAGAAACAAGAAACCGCCCGGGTTATCAGCAGGATGGTGCGCCGGTTGACGCGGTCGGCGACGTATCCGCCGAAAGGGGCGATCGATATCGCCGGGATCGCCTCGATCAGGCCCAGCCATCCGAGGGCCAGTGCGCTGTGAGTGATCTTATATATCTGGAAACCGATCACTACCGCCAGTGCCCGGCTGGCGAGCGTGAAAAATCCTACCGAGCCGATAAAAAGCCGGATATCCGGAACCCTTAAAGCGTCCCTGAAGTCATGAGTAATTTTGGAATTTTCCATAACCTTATAGTTATAGTATTAAGAAACGTCGCTGTCAATCCCAGTTTTCGAGATATATAGGGACCTGGTCCCTGAAACTTGATGTCTGTCAAGCAGTTGTGAATGAAGTGTCCCTTCTTTTCGTTTTAACTGAAAACTGGCGGTTGGAGGGTAGCGGTTGGAGTTTGACAGCCGGAGAGAGGTATATTTTTGTCAGGGATTAATTCTGTGCTATAATAAAATCATGAAAAATAACAAATTTCATAATACTCCTCCTTTAATCGAATTCAAAAACCTCACTGTTTTAAAGGGGAAAAATAAAAAAGTCCTGGACGCGGTTTCGCTTAAGATCTGGGAGGGAGAGAATATTGCCATCATCGGCCCCAACGGAGCGGGTAAATCTTCGCTGATCAAAACGATCACCCGCCAGTATTATCCTTTAGCCGAAAAAAGTGGATATCTCTTTAAAATTTGGGGGCAGGAGGTTTGGAATATTTTTGACCTGCGTTCGCTTTTAGGTATAGTTTCTAATGATTTGCAATACACTTGTAACCGCGAAATTACCGGGATGGAGATTATCCTCTCGGGATTTTTCGGCGGTATCGGTTTATACCGGGAGCGTATCAGCGCGCGAATGAAAAAGAAAGCACGGGAGATTACGGATTTCCTGGAGATATGCCATTTAAGGGACCGCAGGATGGACGAGATGTCCAGCGGCGAAGCCAGGCGTTTCCTGATCGGCCGCGCCCTGGTGCACGATCCCAAAGCGCTTATTCTGGATGAGCCGACCAACAGCCTCGATCTGCACGCGCTTTATAAATTTACCGGGATTATGCGCAAGATTGCCAGGGCCGGGACAAGCGTGGTTCTGGTCACCCAAAGTATTTCCGATATTATCCCGGAGATCAAACGGGTAATTTTAATGAAAGAAGGCAGGATTTACCGGGATGGCCCCAAGGAAACGATTCTTACAAAAAAGAATATCAGCGGCCTTTTCGCCAGGGCCGTGGAAATTCAAAAGAAGGGCGGATACTATTATCCTTTAAGGGGCAGATAGCCTATCTGCCCGGATTTTTCTTGATAACCTTCGCGGTTGGCCTTATAATAAAACCCGGTCATTAAAAAAATCCGGATACGAAAATTATTCTTACGGGTGCCGGCTTACAGAATATCACCCCGCTTCAAACCAGAGGCATTTATACTTTCGCTGCATGAATTCTCCGGATTTAAATCCGGAAATGAAAGCGGCTCAGTATCAATCCTTAAGTAAACCCCGGTTTTTTTAGTCCGGAGTCTCAAAGGATTGACTTCCCCCGGTGAAAAACAACAGCAGGGCGTGTTTGTCTTCTTAAAATCGCGATCATGAAAAACAATGTTAATATCCTGATTTTTAACTGCGGGAGTTCTTCGCTGACCTATAAGGTGTTTTGTGCCGCAAGCCCCCGGGAGATTAAAGTCTCCGCTTACGGCAAGGCCCACCGGGTAGGGGTCAAGGGCACGGAACCTTCGTTTGTAACGCATTTTATAGACGGAAAGGCGGATAAAGAAGTGGTCGCGCTTCCCGACCACCGCACGGCGGCCGCCATAATCCTGAAACGCCTGGAAGCGGCCCGGGTAAAAGTGGATTATGCGGGGCACCGTTTTGTGCACGGGGGAAGCCATTTTAAGAAGTCGGTATTCCTGGATCCTCATAATTTAAAGAAGCTTTCCCTTTGCCTTCCCCTGGCGCCGATCCATAATCCTATCGCGCTGGCGGTAATCCACGAAACAAGGAAATTTTTTCCGAAATTACCGCAATATGTTACTTTCGATTCTGCTTTTCATTCCCATATCCCGGACTACGCTTATACTTACGCCCTTCCGGAAAAGATCGTGAAGAGGTTCGGGTTCAGGAAATATGGTTTTCACGGCCTTTCCTACTCCTATGTCTCCGGCGAGGTTCCCCGGTTCCTTAAGAAGGATCCCGCGAACATCCGGATTGTCGCCTGCCACCTGGGCACGGGCGGCTCGAGCGTGGCGGCGATCAAGAACGGTTCTTCCATAGATTCATCGATGGGGTATTCGCCGCTCTCCGGACTGGTGATGAGCACCCGCTGCGGGGATATCGACCCGATGCTGATGATCTATTTGATGAGCGCTTACGGTTATCATCCCGACCAGTTGATGGATCTTTTGAACAAAAAAAGCGGGCTTTTGGGTATCTCCGGATTTTCCAGCGATATCACGGATATTATCCATCATGTTTACGAAAATAAGGATTCCGCCAGGGCGCGCCTGGCGTTCGATATGTATATCCACCGCCTCAAAAAATATATCGGAAGTTATATTATCGCCCTGGGAGGGGTAGACGCGCTGGTTTTTACCGATGATATCGGGGTCCATAACTGGCAGGTCCGCGAAAGGGTATGTTCGGATATGGAATGGGCCGGTATTCTGCTTGACCGGCGCGCCAACCGTGGGGCCGTGGGAGATAAGACCGTAAGGATAGAAGCCGTTTCTTCGAAAGTAAAGATTGTGCTCCTGCCGACCGAAGAGGAGTTTATTATCTGCCTGGAAGGGGCAAAATTGTTGGGGTTATAGATGATACTGATATTCGATCCGTCACTTTCATATTTGCGTTGGGCGAAAATCAATTCTCGAATGCCGCGGCCTAAGAAGCAGAGGCTGTCCGGAATTGATACTGAGCCGTTCCAACCTCCGGTTTTAAATCCGGGGAATTTATGCGGCGAACGTATAAAAAGCGGCCTCTTTTCGGAGGGCAGGTGCAGGCTGGAGCCTGGAAGGCTGGAAAGGATTGCCCGGGATAAGTCCGGAGAAGGCCCGGAAGCGATCGGTTATCTGCTTTACCATGGAGGGGATATTATTAAAAACCCGGCCGAAGAGATCTCCTTCGATTCCCTGGGGAAGATCGGTGAGTGCGTTAAATTCCTCCCGGAGTATAACGACATAACTTTTAAGGTTATCAAGTATTGCCTGAAAAGGTTCCCGAGAGCAAAGCACCTGCTTTTATGCGATACCGCGTTTTTTGTGGATTTGCCTCCGGAAGTCAGCACTTACGCCGTCCCTTATGAGCTGCGCAAAAAGGGGGTGAGGAGGTATGGGGGGCAGGGGTTGCTTCATCAGTGGGCCTGGGATAAAGTTAAGGCTTCGGCGGAAACGAAGGTCTCAAAAGCGATAAGCGTATATCTGGGGGATTACAGCAATATGGTTGCCGTCAAGGACGGACTCCCCCGGGAGACCAGCATGGGTTTCACCAGCGTGGAGGGGATAATTTCCGCGGTAAGCTGCGGGGATATCGATCCCACGGTGATTTTCCAGCTCTACTCCACCGGGATGTCTTTCGAGGCGATCAACAGGCTGCTCTCTAAGGAAAGCGGCTTTACCGCGCTCCTGGGCAGGAAGGCCGGTTTTTCCGACCTTCTGGCCGTAAAAAGAGGGCCCAAAGAAATTGCTTTAAGTAAAATTTACTGTTATAATATTTTGAAATATCTCGGCGGATTTACCTCCGCTTTGGGAGGGGCCGACGCCCTTATTTTTACGGGCGAAGAGATAAAATGCAGTATCCCGCTGGTCCGCCGGATATGCGGAAATCTCGGGTTCCTGGGTTTAAAATTGAAGCCGCGCCATACCGCGGGCAAAGGGGTTATTTCTCTTACGGAGGAAAATTCAACGATCAGGGTTTTCTGTTTAGAATATGAAAAGTGGGGAGTTTTAGCGCAGAGGCTTAAGGAGGGGTTAAAATGACAGGAGAAAAGCGTTACATGGAGGATGTAGGGATGAGGAATCTGCCTTTCCCTATGAAGGTTGTTTCAAAGGTAGACAAAAGCGGCCAGTCGACGGTTGCCGATATTTCGATATCCGCCCGGATTATGCAGGAGTTTGAGGCCGGTTGGATCGACAAATTCATCCAGACTCTGCATAACCATCGTGAACGCATCGGGACAAAGACCTTGAAAGACAACATCAAGGATTATGTCCGTCACCTGAAAGCCTCTTCGGTTAAAATCGAATTTCAGTATCCTTTTTTTATCGAGAAACGCACCCCGGCTTCCAAGGATAAATGCCTGGTGAGGTATCAGTGCGCGTATTCCGTAAAAGTGGACGAAGGCGGGAAACCACGTATTATCTTTAAGATCAGGATTCCCTGTATTACCACCTATCCGGTTTCTTTCGAGAAAGAGGGAGGGCTTTTCGGGCAGCTAAGCACGGTGGTTATCGAGACGGAATCCAAGAAAGATGTTTTTCCCGAGGATCTCGTGGCCCTGGTGGATAAACACGCGGTGATGCCGGTGTATTCCTTTCTTACCAAAGAAGACCAGGATTTCGTGATCCGCAAAGTCCATGAGGTGAGGAAGACCAGCGTGGTGATGGTGGATGAGATCAAGGACGATTTGGCGCATATGAAGAATATCGATACTTATAAGATCGATTGCCTGAATTTCGGGATGCCTCATTCTTACAGCACTTCGATCGGCACGGAGAAGAGTATGTGGATACCGTTTACTTCTTACGAGGAAAAGATTTAGTTTGGGAAATAAGCGTTCTCTTTTTTTCTGTGTCTTGGCGGCGCCCGTATGGCGTTTGCCTGCCGGCAGGAGGAGTTTAAAAAGCAGCTCTTCGGAAGAATGAGTTGCTTTTTATTTTATGAGGTTTAAAGAAGATGCCGCGGCCGGGGTTTGGTAAAATAATTTTTACGGCGGTTTATGCGGCGTTATCCGGTTTGTAAACTTTTACTTAGAGGAGTCTGAATTGCTGGTCGCACTTTTTCTGCTTTCCTGTGTTCTTCTGGCCCTGGCTTACCTGAAATACGGCGCTTTTTTAAAGAAGCATTTCGAGGTCAGCGATAAGAACCATCCTCCTTCGCACAGCATGTATGATGGGGTGGATTATGTCCCTGCTCCCGCCCCGGTATTGTTCGGCCATCATTTTTCTTCGATCGCCGGAGCCGGGCCGGTGCTCGGCCCGATTATCGCCGGCACCGCATTCGGCTGGGCTCCCGCCCTGATCTGGATAATTGCCGGGTCGATCTTTGTGGGCGGGATTCACGATTTTTCAAGCCTCATCATTTCTATCCGTAACCACGGGCGTTCAATCGCCGAGATCGCCAATACCTATATGTCAAGGCGGGCATACCATCTGATGCTGGTTTTTATCTGGCTGACCCTGGTATATGTCCTTACCGTTTTTATGGATCTAACCGCAAGCACCTTTAAGCTCGATGGAGGAGTTGCTTCTTCCTCAATGTTTTTTATCCTTCTGGCGCTGGTTTTCGGTTTTACGCTTTACCGTTTTAAGTTTTCTTTGAAATGGAGTTCTTTATTCTTTGTAATTTTGGTTTTTTTCTTTGTCTGGCTGGGGCAAAAAATGCCGGTAAACCTGCCGGAGTTTTTGGGGGATGAGGCCAAAGCCTGGGATCTGATTTTACTGGTTTACTGTTTTGTCGCCTCCGTCGCTCCGGTCTGGATATTGCTGCAGCCCCGGGATTACCTCTGCAGTTTCCTTCTTTACGGTTCTATCATCGGAGGGTTCTTCGGGATCGTCCTGGGCGGATTGCCGCTTAATTATCCGGCGTTCACCGTTTGGAATGCCCCGGAAGTAGGGCCGGTATTCCCGATGCTTTTTGTAACGATCGCCTGCGGAGCGGTAAGCGGTTTTCATTGTATCGTTGCCAGCGGGACAACCTCCAAGCAGATCAAGAAGGAATCCGACGCCCTGCCGATTGGATACGGGGGGATGCTGGTGGAGGGTTTGGTGGCGGTTATCGCTTTAGCCACGGTAATGATTATCGGCAAAGGCGATTCCCTGGCTGCTAAGGCTCCCCTGGCGGTTTACGGAGCGGGAATGGCGAAATTTTTGTCGGTTTTCGGAATCCCGGAGAAGCTCGGTTCTTCATTCGGCCTGCTGGCTTTGTCCGCTTTTATTCTTACGACCCTGGATACCGGGACGAGGCTGGCGCGTTATATTTTTCAGGAATTTTTCGGGATAGAAGGGAAAAGGCGCTGCCTGGCGACTGTGGTTACCCTGGTGCTGCCCGCGGTTTTTGTCCTGATCGATATCCGGGACGTAAACGGAAATATGATTCCGGCCTGGAAGAGTATCTGGCCGGTTTTTGGAGCGACAAACCAGCTCTTGGCGGGGCTGGCGCTGATGGTAGTGGCGGTTTGGCTGAAGAAAAAAGGCAAACACGCCTGGTTTGTGGTGATCCCGATGTTTTTCATGCTGGTAATGACGCTTTGGGCGCTGTTTTTGGTTGTACTGCAGTATCGTTTCAGCCTGGTAGGTTTTATCGGGGCGGTGCTGTTGTTCCTGGCCGCGATGCTTATCTTTGAGGCGATCGGGATTTTTGAAGTCAGGAAAAAAAGTAAGCGGCTGTTTTCGCGGCGGAAACCGGAAGGGGGAGAAGGATGGGCGGGTTGATTTCTTCAAAAAGATCTTTTACTCTCGTTGAATTAATCATCGTTATTATCATTGTGGGCATCCTGGCGGCCTTGGGTTTGACGCAATACAACCAGGTGGTGGAGAAATCGCGCACCACCGAAGCGAAGGTCCGCATCGGGGTGATGCGGGACCTGGCTTATGAGTATTACCTGAATAACGGCGATATGAGCGGCATGACGGACAGCGATGTGGGGGCGGTCGGCAGCTGCTCTACCGCTGGCGGTTACTATTGGTATCAGGCCTGGGTGGCATCCACTTACGTAAGCCTGGCCGCGGTTAGATGCACCAGCGGAGGAAAACCGCCGGACGCTTCAAAGGGGTATGTTTATTATCTTTCTTATTACCCTTCTACCGGGCAGAGTTCCTGGCATTGTTATTACAGCGGTGATGGTTCCGGGTGTTTCGGGCTTTCCCCTTAACGCGCGGGAACAGGATCTTCCGCAAGTAAGATATGTTGATTTATTTTGCGGATGTTGTATCATATTCTTAATTACAAAAAAGGAGGTTCCCATGTTTGTCGTGATGGTATTTGTGGTTTTTATTGTTTTTATATTCGGTTTTCTGCTGGATATATCGATTAATCTCCGCCGGCTGAATAATAATGTCAAGAAACTGATTAAATAGTTTTAGCTGCCAGCTTTCAGCAAAAGCAAAACCAGAAAATAAAGGGGACGGTTCTATTTTTTAACCCTAGTTCTACCAGAAAAATAGAACCGTCCCCTTTATTTTTAACTACTGTCCTTTCCCGCTTTTAGCAGACGGCTGATAGCCGATGATTTAAATCCGTCACTTTTTCATTGAGCCGAATGGAATTAAGCAGTATAATACAAAAGAAATATTATCGGAATTTTCGCGGCAGCGGGATGGACCGCCGGGAGGCTGTGATGAAAAAAGGGGTATTGCTTGTTTTTGTTGTTTTCGCGGTATTTGCTTTGTCCGGCTGCGCTTACATTGAAAAAGCGCGCCGCGCCGACACCTTGGAAGCGGAGAACGCCGGTTTGAAGAACCGGCTGGCCTGGCTGGAGAAACAAAAAGAAAAAGAGGTGCAAAAGGTAGCCGCGGAGAAAGAGAAAGAAATCTCCGACCTGGAAGAGGCTCAAAGGGAGCTTGAAAAGTCTCTGAAGAAGGAGATCGGGGAATACAAAGCGAAACTTCAGATGACCGAGCGCGGGCTGGTGATCACTTTTGTTTCCGAGATATTTTTTGATTCCGGGAAGGATAAGATAAAAGAAGGGGGCAAAGCGACGCTGGGCAAGGTCGCCGCGGTCCTCAATAAGGATGTTCCCCATTCGCAGGTCGCGGTCGAAGGCCATACGGACAATGACCCGATCAAGCGCTCCGGATGGAAGTCGAATTGGGAGCTTTCCTCGGCGCGCGCCCTTTCGGTCCTGCATTATCTTATCGAGCAGGGGAAGGTCAATCCGCGCATGCTTTCGGCCGACGGTTACGGGGAGTATCATCCGGTGGCCCCTAACGATACGCCGCAGAATAAGCGCCGGAACCGGCGGGTGGAGATTGTTATCTTGCCGCCCACTTTAATGAAACCGGTAAACCGGTAATTTACGGGGGGGGCGGAGAAAACTTGCCCGGCTGCTGTCACGACTACTGATTTTATCGGCGGAAGATGTCAAAATATTATACCGGTAGAAAGACCAGAAATTTATTTGATCCGAAAAATGGAGCGCCTTTTAAATTAAGCCGTTCCAAGATTGAGCTTTTTGTTAATTGCCCGCGCTGTTTTTATCTGGACCGCAGGCTGGGGGTAAGTCAGCCCCCGGGATTTCCCTTCGCCTTGAATTCCGCGGTTGATAAACTGCTCAAGAAAGAATTCGACGCCTACCGCCTTAAAGGGGAGGCTCACCCTCTGATGCTTCAGGCGGGGGTCGTGGCGGTTCCCTTTCGGCATCAGGATCTGGATTTTTGGCGCGACGCGCTGCACGGCGGAATGCAATACCTGCACCAGGCGACAAACTTCCTGCTTACCGGGGCGGTGGACGATGTCTGGTCCGGACCGGAAGGGGAGTTATTCATCGTCGATTATAAAAGCACCTCCAAAGATGAAGAGGTCAGCCTGGACGCGGATTGGCAGGTTTCCTACAAAAGGCAGATGGAGATCTACCAGTGGTTATTCAGGAAGAACGGTTTTAAGGTTTCTCCCACCGGGTATTTTGTTTATTGCAACGGAGATACCTCCAGGGACGCTTTTGACGCCAGGCTTGAATTCCGGATCAAGATTATCCCGTATACTGGGGATGATTCATGGATTGAGCCGAAAATTTTAGCGATGCGCCAGTGTCTGGAAAAAGAGGTGGTGCCTCCGTATTCCCCGGATTGCGATTTCTGCACTTATCAGAGGATTTTAAAAGAAGTTGAAGCCAGACGGCCGTGATTCTATGATGAAAAAAATCGTTTTCATCTGCGGCAAGATAGACAGGAGGGATTAATGGATTCATTATTGAAAAAGATTCTTGAGGCGCCGGGGCCTTCGGGATACGAAAGCCCGATCGCCGGAATCATGCAAGAGGAACTGAAAAAGAGCTGCCAGGAGGTGCGGGTCGATAATTCGGGGAATGTTATCGCCAGGAAGGGGCAGGGCAAGGTTAAGGTAATGCTCGCCGCGCACATGGATGAAATAGGGCTGATGGTTAAATATATTACCAAGGAAGGTTTCCTGCATTTCATAAAACTGGGAGGTATCGATGACCGTATTCTTCCCGCCCAGAGGGTAATCGTCAAGTCCAAGAAAGGCGACTGCCTGGGGATAATCGGGACCAAGCCTCCGCATTTATTGAGGGAAGATGAAAGAAAGAAGCCCCTGAAATACGAGGATATGTTTATTGATATTGGATGTAAGGATAAGGGGGAAGCGGAGAAGAGGGTGGCGGTAGGAGATGTGGTGATATTCGAGCCGAACGCCGGAGTATTAAACGGGGACCTTTATTACGGCAAAGCGGTTGATAACCGCATCGGCTGTTTCGCGCTGCTCAAGATTATGGAACGGATTAATGCCGGGGCGGAGGTTTACGCGGTGGCTACCACTCAGGAAGAGGTGGGCTTAAAAGGCGCGCGCACCTCGTCTTTTAAGATCGACCCGGACTATGCCATTGCCATCGATACTAATGTCGCCGGGGACACCCCGCAGGTAACCGAGCGCGAATCCGCGCTTAAGCTTGGAGAGGGTGTTTCGATAACCATTATCGAGGCTTCCGGCAGGGGCCTCATCGTTAATGAAAAAATGAAAGACCTTCTGGTCGGGGCCGCCAAAGAAAACAAGATTAAATACCAGCTGGATGTAATCGAAGGCGGGATGACCGACGGGGCGATTATCTGTATGAACCGCGAAGGTGTTCCCACGGGGGTTCTGGCTATCCCCACCCGCTATATCCATTCTGCTACCGGTGTTTTTAACATCAAAGACCTGGAGGCGGCGGTAGAACTCGCGGTCAGGTCGGTGGAGTCTTTAGCTAAAATAACCGGATGCCGGGTATAAAGCGTGCCTCGTCAATCCAAGCAGCAACCCCGGTTCTTAGACCGCGGTATACTGAATTGATTTTCCGAAATGTCCATTGAATTTTTTATCCTCTGGGGGGCGGTCCTGATTTTGCTTAGCGTAATCTCAAGCAAAGTTTCGGATAGGATCGCCGTTCCCGCGCTGCTGTTGTTTCTTGCCATCGGCATACTTGCCGGTTCCGAAGGCCTCGGGATTATTTATTTCGATAATTATAAAATTACAAAATCTATCGGCGTGATCGCCCTCGTTTTGATTCTTTTTTCCGGAGGCCTGGGCGCCTCCTGGAAATCGGTTAAACCGTTGTTCCCGGCGGGTTTCATGCTTTCTACTTTCGGCGTTTTGATTACCGCCCTGGTCGTAGGTGCCTGTTCGGTTTTTATCCTTAATTTTTCCGTCTGGGAGGGGCTTTTGCTGGGGGCGATCGTTTCATCTACCGACGCGGCCGCTGTTTTAAGCATCCTTAAGTCTAAAAAGATATCGCTTAAAGGGAAGCTCAAGCCGTTATTGGAACTTGAATCGGGAAGTAACGATCCGATGGCGGTTTTTTTGACAATTGGTTTTCTGGGGATACTGACTAATTCTTTAAGTTCGCCCTGGAGCCTCTTCCCGTTATTTATTTTGAATATGGGCCTGGGGCTTCTGGCCGGTTATCTGATGGCCAAGGTCAGCATTCTTGTTATCGACAGGATAAAACTGGGTTATGAAGGGTTATATCCGGTGCTGACGGTTTCCCTGGTTTTTTTGACTTATTCTCTGGCATCTCTGATAAAAGGCAACGGGTTCCTGGCGGTTTATATCCTGGGCCTTTTGATGAGCAGGGGAGAATTCGCTTACAAGAAATCTCTTATCAAATTTTATGAGGGGACCGCCTGGCTGATGCAGATCGCGATGTTTATTACGCTCGGCCTGCTGGTTTTTCCTTCGCAGATCCCTCCGGTGGCGGGAAAAGGAATCCTGGTTGCCGCGGTGCTTATTTTTTTGGCGCGCCCGGCCGGGGTTTTTTTATCCCTGATCCCTTTTAAGTTCAGCCTTTCCGAGAAACTGATGATCTCCTGGGTGGGATTACGCGGGGCGGTTCCGGTAATATTGGCGACTTTTCCTCTCCTGGCGGGGATCCCGCAGGCGCACATGATATTTAATATCGTGTTTTTCATCGTTCTGCTATCCGTATTGGCGCAGGGAACGACAATTCATCTTGTTTCCCGGGTCCTTAATGTTAACGCGCCTTTTGATTTCAGGAAGCCTTATCCGATCGAGTTTGAACGCGCCGAAGGTTTTGAGTCTTCGCTTACAGACATGATCGTTCCGTACCATTCGGAGATCATCGGCAAAAGCATCGCTGAAATAAAAATACCTCCGGAGGCGCTGGTAGTTCTTATTTCCAGAGGAGAAAAGTTTATTGTGCCCAACGGCTCCACGGTTTTGGAAAGCGGCGATGTGCTACTGGTACTTGCCAATGAAGAGGACCTGAAGATTATTAACGGGATACTGGCAGGAGGCATAAGGTAGAGAAGGAAGGAGGGGGACACTTCTCTTGTAACTCAAGAAGTGACAGGCATTTGGAGGGAAACGGTCCCAGATATGGATAAATTTTTGAAGGCGGCGTTGAAGGAAGCGAAGCTTGGTTTAAAAGAAGGGGGCATTCCCATCGGGGCGGTCCTTGTCCGAAGGGGCAGGATTATCGGCCGCGGGCATAACCGGAGGGTGCAGGAAGGCAGCGCGATCCTGCACGCGGAGATGGACGCTTTGGAAAACGCCGGCAGGCTTTCGGCTTCAGCGTATGAAGACTGCTGCCTTTACACTACGCTTTCGCCTTGCGCGATGTGTTCCGGTGCGCTGCTTCTTTACCGGATCAGGCGCCTGGTGATCGGGGAGAATAAAAATTTTACGGGAGAAGAAAAGCTTTTGCGTTCCCGGGGAGTGAAGTTAAGAGTTATACAAAGTCGTGAATGTATCGATCTCATGGCGAAGTTTATTAAAGATAAGCCGGAACTTTGGAATGAGGATATCGGCGTATGAAAATGAAGATACCGGTAATTAAACATCCCGGAGCGGCGTTGATCGTGCCGTTTATCGAAAAGGACAAGGTTATCCTGCTGCGCCAGTTCCGTCCGGTAATCGGCAGGTATCTTTATGAACTTCCCGCCGGGACCCGTGAAGAAGGGGAATCCCTGTTGTCCTGCGCGCGCAGGGAATTGGCCGAGGAAACCGGATATTCCGCCTCCGGGATCGCCAGGCTGGGGTATATTTATCCGGTGCCCGGGTACTCTACGGAGAAAATTGTTATTTACCGGGCGTGCGGATTGAAGAAATCCGGCGGGCATCCGGAAAAAGACGAAGTGATCCGGTGCGGCATCGCAGGAAAGGCAATGGTGCGGAAGTTATTTTTATCGGGAAAGATCAATGATGCTAAGACGATCTGCGCTTTCAGTATTTGCGGATGGCTCTAACCGCATTTTGAGGTAATCGAGATGTTAAATAAAATACTGGAAAGGTTTTCCAAGCTTCTGGTGTTCTGGGTGATCCTGGCGGCGGCGACAGGTTACCTTTTTCCCGGGGTATTAGTGCCGTTTAAACCTTTTATCGACTGGATGTTCGGCCTGACGATGTTCGGTATCGGCTGCCTGCTTTCCGCGAAAGATTTTAAGCCGATTATTGAAAAGCCGAAACTGGTTTTGTTGGGAACCGCGGCGCAATTTCTGATCATGCCCGTCCTTGCTTTTTGTATTATCAAGGTTTTAAATCTTCCTCCGGTTTTGGCGGTAGGGTTGATCCTGGCGGCGGCGGTGCCGGACGCGATGGCCGCCGGCGTAATGTCTTATCTTGCCGAAGCGGACGTGGCATTTTCCGTGGCCTTGACTACCGCTACGACTTTAGTTTCGCCGCTTTTAACGCCCGCGCTTACATTTTTTCTGGGGCGTCAGTATATCCCGATACAGTTCCTGCCGATGTTTAAAAGTATTATGCTGATGGTAATCCTGCCGTTGATCCTGGGCCTTTGGGTGCAGCATAAATTCCATAAGATTACCTCGCGGATCAAACCGGTTTTTCCGGCGCTTTCGACTTTATTTATCGCTTTTATCTGCGGGTTGGTGGTGGCTTTAAATAAGGACGCTCTGGGTAAGGTGACCTGGTTGATCCTGGCGGCGGTGATCAGTTTGAATCTTTTAGGGCTTCTTTTCGGGTATTTGGCGGGCAAAGCGTGTAAGTTCAGTATCTCCCAGCGGCGGACTTTGGCGATCAACGTCGGGATGCAAAATGCCGGAATGGGCGCGGTATTGGCGATCAAACATATTTCGGCTGAAGCGGCGATCCCTAACGCTCTTTTTGCAACCTGGTGCATCGTGAGCGCGGCAATCCTGGCGGGTATCTGGTCTAATAAAAAGGCCTGAAATTTATTTTTGAGTGTTATAATTAAAATCAATCGTAAAATTTAAGGTGAGATATGAATAAAGAGATTATCGTGGTAGGTGATAAAGTCCTGATTTCCCCGCACGAAGAAAATACCCGCACCGACTGCGGGCTTTACCTTCCCCAGGGCGTCCTGGAAAAAGAAAGGGTCCATAGCGGCAAGATCGTAAAAACGGGGCCCGGTTATCCCATTCCCGACGCCAGTTCTCTGGAAAACGAACCCTGGCTTACCCAGAATTCTTCCGCGAAGTATTTTCCCCTCCAGGCTAAAGAAGGAGACGACTGTATATATTTAAAAGACGCGGCGGTAGAGATCCAGTTTGAAAAGAACAAATATGTGATTGTTTCCCAGTCGGCGATCCTCGCCCTGATCCGGGACGGCGAAGGAATATAGCTTTCCGCGCCGCCCGTAATAAGGCGCCCGGCCGGATATTTAAATTTTTTCGGGAATAAAACGGGGTTTTTTACGTCTAATCTATGCAAAGCCAAAATAATGAAGACGCTCTTTATATTAAGGAATTCCTGGAAGGCAGCCAAACCGGGTTCGAGGCGCTGGTAAGGAAATACCAGGATAAGGTCTTGAATATCGTTTATTCCCTGGCGGGGCGGGACGTGGAGATCGAGGATATCGTTCAGGAGGTATTCCTGAAAGTTTACTACAAGATCGGATTCTTCCGCGGGGAAAGCCGGTTCTCAACCTGGCTTTACCGGGTTACCGTCAATACGACATATGATTTCCTCCGCAAGAGGAAGGCGCGCCCGGCTGAAGATCATTTTTTCGAACCCGCTTCCTCTTCCGAAGGGCCGCGCGAGCTGCTTCTGGGTAAAGAAAAAGAGGAAGCAATTAAAAAGGCCCTGGAAAATGTCCCTTTTAAATTCCGCGCGGCAGTGGTGCTGAAAGACCTGGAAGATTTAAGTTACGCGGAGATATCCGAAGCGCTGCATTGCAGTAT
>JAQTRM010000009.1:0-17578 GCA_028711825.1 Candidatus Omnitrophota bacterium
ATTTACCGTGGTCGATGTGGGCGATAATGGAAAAATTTCTTAAGAGTTCATTCCGCATTTTTTTTACACAGGGAAAACATTTTTTCGACCACCTGCTCGATCGAAAGATCGGTAGTGTCGATATATAGCGCGTCGGGAGCACGGCGCAGCGGGGAGGTTTGACGCGTGGAATCTATCCTGTCGCGGTTGGCGAGGTCCTGGGCCACCGCTGCTTCTTCTATTTTTTCTCCCATCCCCCGCAGTTCTTTAAAACGCCTGCGCGTGCGTTCTTCCCGGGAGGCATCGATAAAGAATTTTTTTTCCGCCTGCGGAAAAACCACCGTGCCGATATCCCTGCCGTCTAAGACACAGTCTCCCTTTTCCCCGCATTCGCGCTGCATATTAACCAGGATTTCACGGACCTCCTTGATTTTAGCGACGTCCGAAACCACCTGAGTAATGCGCGGTTGGCGGATTGCCATGGAAACATCCGCGCCGTCAAGCATTACGGTCAGCGAGCCATCCGGATTATGCAGCAGTTCAATCTTGACCGTCCGGGCGAGGGCAATTACCGCATCCTGGTTACCGGTAGACACGTTGTTATTCAATGCCTTTAGTGTCAGCGCGCGGTACATCGCCCCGGTGTCGATATAAAGAAACCCAAGTTTTTTGGCGAGAATTTTGGCGACCGTGCTTTTCCCGGCCCCTGCCGGACCGTCGATAGCGACAATCATTTTAATTTCCCCCTTTTCCTCCTGGCGGAATCGAGTATTTTTTCAAGTTTTTTGGTATTTTTTTTCTCTAGGACCTCTTCCAGACCCTTAAGTTCTTTTCTGAAAGATTTCAATGCGGCCAGGAGATTATTGCGATTAGCCATAAAAATGCCTCTCCAAAGTCCGGCGTCCGAAGCGGAAACTCGGGTAGCGTCTTTCAGCCCGC
This sequence comes from Candidatus Omnitrophota bacterium, assembly GCA_028711825.1. Classification (GTDB taxonomy): domain Bacteria; phylum Omnitrophota; class Gorgyraeia; order Gygaellales; family Profunditerraquicolaceae; genus UBA6249. The sequence goes on from JAQTRM010000009.1 coordinate 919, forward strand.
TGGAGCCGAAAGCCAGGTACTTTTCCGGGACCGTTTTGATTAGCGAGATAGCGGTGAGATGCGGCAGATGGCTGGTATACGCCAGAATACGATCATGTTCTTTAGCGGTAAGGATAACAGGCCTTGCCCCTATTTTTTTCCAAAGGGCGCTGATTTTTTTTAAAAGCGCTTTGCCGGTTGCCGGGGTGGGAGTGATGATGCAAATTGAACCTTTAAAAAGGTCTTCCTGCAGATTACCCGCCCCCCTTTTTTCCGAACCCGCCAGGGGATGGCATCCTAAAAAATCCGGGATCAATGCGCCGGCCTTAAGGACAATATCTTCTTTGGTGCTTCCTACGTCGATTACCGCGCATCTTTTTTTTATAAATTTTGCGACACTTGCGGCCAGGGCGGTAATTTTATCCACCGGTACCGCCAGGATTACTAGGTCCGCACCGGAACAGACATCTAAGGAAAAACCTACGCTGTCGATCGCTCCGGATCTTTTAGCCAGGAGCGCGTTTTCGGGAAGGCGGCTTAAACCGATCACCTCCTGTGCCAGGCGGCGTTTCTTCAAGGCCAGTCCCAGAGAACTCCCGATTAAACCTGTGCCGATAATTACCACACGTTTGAACATACTCATAGAGTTCTTCCCACCGCATCCGCTACCGTTTTTAACTGTTTCATCAGGAGGGAGAATTTTTCCGGGATCAGTGATTGTGAACCGTCGGATACTGCGTCTTCGGGATGGTTGTGCACTTCAATAATCAAACCGTCGGCCCCGGCGGCGACCGCGGCCTTCGATAAAGAAGGAACCCAGCTCCATTTTCCCGCCGCATGTGAAGGGTCGACAATAATCGGCAGATGAGAAAGTCTTTTGGCGACCGGGACCGCGCTGATATCGAGTGTATTGCGCGTAGAATCCTCAAAAGTCCTGATCCCCCTCTCGCAAAGGATCACTGAAAAATTTCCCGCGCTTAAGATGTATTCGGCGGACATCAGCATATCTTTAACGGTAGATGCCATCCCGCGTTTTAAAACCACGGGTTTTTTTACCGCCCCGACCTCTTTTAAAAGGTTAAAGTTCTGCATATTACGGCATCCGATTTGTAGGACATCGACATATCCGGCTACGAGGTCCACATCGCGGCTATCCATTACTTCGCTTATCGTTACCAGCCCGAACTCATCGCCTACATTTTTAAGCATTTCGAGGCCTTTTTTCCCCAGCCCCTGAAAACTGTAAGGAGAGGTGCGCGGTTTAAACGCCCCTCCTCTTAATACGGTCGCCCCGGCCTTTTTTACTTCGCAAGCGATTTCCCGCAGGCTTTCGATATTTTCGATCGCGCAGGGGCCGGCCATTACCACGACTTCTTTGCCGCCGATTTTTACGCCTTTGCCGAGATCGATCACTGAATCTTCTTTTTGAAACTCCCGGGAAACCAGCTTGAAAGGCGAAAGCACCGGAAGCACGTTCTCCACGCCCGGGAAGACCTCAAGCGGGGTAACACGCAGGATATCTTCCGGCCCGATAATCCCGACAATCGTCCTTTCGGAGCCTTTTGAAACGTGCGGGGTCAGCCCTAAACCTTTGACCTTTTCAATCAAATGTTCGATCTGGGCCTGGCTGGCATCCGGTTTTAAAACAATAATCATTTTCTCATCTCCTTAAGGATTTTTTTAAAGACTTTTAGAAAGATCCGGTTCTCTTTTTTATTCCCGACGGTTAAACGGATGAAATTACGCATCCCGTAAGCTTCCATTTCCCGCACGATTACCCCGCATTTCAGGCAAGACTCAAATACCGCTTTCCCTTTGAATCCGGTATCGATAAGTATAAAGTTGGTTACCGAACGGACATATTTAATCCCTGTTTCCGAAAGGCCGCGGTAAAGAAAATTTTTACCTTCCAGTATAACCTTGCGGGTTTTTCTTAAAAACCCTTTATCTTTTAAAGCGGCGGCGCCGGCCTCCTGGGCAAGGAGATTGACGTTAAAAGGCTGCCGCACGCGTTCCAGGTAAGATACCGTTTCTCCGGAAGACACCGCGTATCCCAGGCGCAGCCCGGCAAGCCCGTAAGCCTTGGAAAATGTTTTTAACACAATGACATTGTCTTTCAGGGTGGCCAGTGATTCCGGATAGTCTTCAACATCGATAAAAGCGTCGTAGGCTTCGTCCAGCACCGTGATCACCCCCTCCGGAAGGAGAGAGATAAACCGCGCAATCTGGTTTTTGTTAAGATAGGTCCCGGTTGGATTGTTGGGATTGGCGATAAATACAAGTTTTGTCTTCGGGTCGACCAATTCCAGCATTGCATCCAGGTCGTATTTAAACTCCCGCAAAGGGGCTTTTTTTATCCGGCGTTCATTGGTCTGGGCAATAATGCTGTATTCCAGAAAAGTCCCTTCGGAAGTGACGATATTTTCATCGGCCTCGGTAAAAGTCCTGATCACCAGTTCGATCAGCTCATCCGAACCGTTGCCCAGGACAAAATTTTCAGGTTTCAGCCCCCAGAATTCCGCCAGGCTCTTTTTCAGGCAAAACCCCTGTGAATCCGGATAACGGTTTATTCCGGAGAGCGCTTTTCTGACAGCCGCGACCGCTTTAGGCGACGGGCCTAAAGGATTTTCATTAGAGGCGAGTTTAAACACCTCCTTGAGCCCGAATTCTCTTTTAGTCTCTTCGATCGGCTTGCCGGCCACATAGGGAGTAATTGATAAAACCCCTTTTCGCGGTGAAACTTTCATCTTCGTTATTCTCCAATAGGGTATGAACCCAGTATTTTAAGATAATTGCATTTATGTTCAAGGGCGCGCAGGGCCTTTTTAACCGGAAGGTCGTCCTGGTGCCCCAGAATATCGGCAAAAAAATAATATTCCCAGGCTTTTCTTTTTGACGGGCGGGATTCGATCTTGGTAAGGTTGACCCCGTATTTACGGAAAGGCAGGAGCATGTCATAAAGCGCTCCCACCCTGTCTTTGATCGAAAATAAAAGGCTGGTTTTATCTTTTCCCGTGCGCTCGGCGATATTCCTGCCGATCACCAGAAAACGGGTGGCATTATGTGAAAGGTCCTGTATTGCGCTCGACAAAACTTTCAATCCGTAAACTTTTGAGGCCAGGAGCGAAGCGATCGCCGCGCTGTTTTTTTCTTTTTTCGCCAGCTCTGCCGCGCGCGTAGTGCTGGAAACATCAGACAATTTGGCGCAGGGCAGGTTCTTCTGCAGCCAGATACGGCACTGCCCGAAAACATAGGGATTGGAGTATACCGTACGGATTTCGCGTTTAGCGCAGTTGGAAAGCAGGTTATGGGTCACTTCAAGAATAACCTGTGAGCAGATCTTCAGTTCCGAATCCACAAAAACATCCAGGGTGTGGCTCACCGCGCCTTCGATCGAGTTTTCGATCGGTACTACCCCGTAATCCGCGTTTCCCTTTTCCACCTCTAAAAATACATCGGCGATACTGTTGCAGGGGAGATAACTTACCTGCGAACCGAATTTTTTTACCGCCGCGAGGTTTGTAAATGTCGCCTGGGGCCCGAGATAAGATATCTTTAAAGGTTTTTCCAATGCCAGGCTAGCCGACATTACCTCCCGATAGATGGCTTCCAGGGCGCCGTTATCCAAAGGGCCTTTATTAATCCGCGGGATGCGGGTAATGACCTGCGCCTCCCTCTCCGGGGCGTAGATACTTTTTCCGGAACGGATTTTAATTTTACCGATCTCTTTGGTTACCGCGGCGCGCAGGTTCAGGAGATCGATTAATTTTTGATCAAGGAAATCGATTTTTTTACGCAGTCTCTCCAGGCTCATTATTGGCCTCCGCTTCTATTTGGTTGACCGGTTCAATTTCATTCTCGTTATTTTTTTTCTCCGCCAGCACCTGGAAATCCTCCATTTTAGGCAACTCCGCCAGGGAGTTCAGTCCGAAATGTTCCAGGAATTCACGCGTGGTGCCAAAAACAAAGGGGCGGCCGGGTATCTTTTTTCTTCCGCAGATCCGGATAAGATTTTTATCAACCAGGCTTTTGATTACCCCGTCGACATTGACATTTCTCAAGGATTCGATTTCCGCCTTGGTTAAAGGCTGCTTGTAGGCGATGATCGCCAGGGACTCCAACGCCGGCCGCGAAAGTTTCTCGCTGTAACGGTTTTTGAAAAGTTTCTTTAAAAAAGGAGCGAAAGTGCTGTTGGTAATCATACGGAACCCTCCCGCCACTTCAACCAGCTGGATTCCCCGGTTCTGCGCCTCATATTCTTTTCTCAATTCGACGACAATCCTGTTAATCTCCTGGCTGTCCGGCGTATCGAGGACCTTTTTGATCTGGTCTACGGTAATCGGTTTTTCGGAAGCAAAGATCATCGCTTCAATCGCGGATTTTAAATTATTTTCTTCCATTTTTAACGGTAAGACCTCTTTTGTTTATAGACCAGGTTTAACAATTCTTCGGTGGTCGCCACCCGCGGATTTCCCTCCAGGACTTTCTTGATCATCCCCGCGGCTTCGCTCCTTTTATATTCCAGCTGCAATAATACTTCCAACGCTTCTTCGGAAATATCTTTAGCCGATGTTTTTTCCTCTTCGAAAGAGTGGTCCTGGATCAGGCCGAATTTACCAACCTTATTCTGGAGTTTGGCGATGATTTCTTTCGCTCTTTGCTCCCCGATACCCGGAAGCGATTTCAACGAAGCAAGATCTCCCTCGTCGATCGCCTTGGCAATTGACGAAATCGGCTTATTTAGCGCCCTTAACGCCGCCCGGGGCCCGATTCCCGAAACGGTAATAAAGATCTCAAAAAAATCCTTCTCTACCTGGTTCAGGAATCCGATTAAAACCGGAAAACTTCTTGCTTGTTCAACCTGAAGGTAATGATAGGTGAGCAGGGAAATTTTCTGTCCGGCTGCGGAATCGTCTATCCCCTGCAGCACGCAAGTAGGGATAAAAACCTGGTAGCTTATCCCGTTTAAGTCCAGGAGAAGATAATTTTGCCCTTTTTCCGCGATGGTTCCCGTAATCCGAGATATCATATTTTTGCTTTTGTGATATAACTATGCCCGATTGCCAAAGCCAGCGCGTCGGTTACATCAAGAAAAGGTGATGAGCTTTTTAATCCTAAAGTATGGGTTACCATCTGCTGCACCTGGGTTTTAGAAGCCAGCCCCTTGCCGACGATCGCCTTTTTTATCCGGGTAGCTGAATATTCAAAGAATGGCACTCCTGTTCTGAAAGCCGCCAGGCAGATCACCCCCCTGGCCTGCCCCAGGATGCAGGCGGTAACCGGATGCTTATAATGAGAATATATCTTCTCCAGTACCAGGCATTCTGCCCTGGTATCGTTTATTAATTTCACCACTCCCCGGTATATCAGGTCCAGGCGCGCGCATACCGGTTCTTTGGCGGAGGTCTTGATAATTCCGGCCTCAATTAATGATAAGGCGGAACGTTCCACCTTTATCACCCCATAACCGCTTACCGCCAATGCCGGGTCAATCCCCAAAACGATCATTTTTCGTCGGAGGAATCTTCGTTCAATATCTCATCCGGAATATCGAAATTCGCGTATACCTGCTGCACATCGTCATGTTCCTCAAGCGTTTCCACCAGTGAAAGAACCTGGCGCGCCTCATGCCCGGCAACTTTTATGGTAGAGGAAGGAATCATGGTTAACTCCGCGTCGATCCATTTTATCCCCTTGTCCGTAAGCGCCTGTTTTACATTTTCCAGGTCGGCGATCGCGGTAAAAATCTCGTATGTATCCTCCTCATGCTTCATATCCTCGGCCCCGGCATCCAGAACGATATTCATCAGGTCGTCTTCTTTTATCGACTCTTTGGCTACCGAGATATATCCTTTCTGGGTAAACATCCAGCTTACCGAACCCGCACCGGCCATATTACCGCCTTTTTTCGACATAATATTGCGTATCTCGGCGGTCGTCCGGTTTTTGTTATCCGTAAGCGAATCGATCAGGATTGCCACGCCGCCCGGGCCGTAGGCCTCATACATTACCGCCTCATAAACCACTCCCGGGAGCTCACCGGTACCTCTTTTAATCGCCATTTTAATATTATCCGAAGGCATATTGGCTTCTTTGGCCTTTTGCATGATCGCCCGCAGGCGGGGGTTGGAGTCGGGGTTTCCGCCCCCGTCCCTGGCCACTACCACCAATTCTTTAATAATCTTTGTAAAAGTCGCGCCGCGCTTGGCGTCTGCGGCGCCTTTTTTGCCTTTATTTGTTTTCCATTTCGAATGACCTGACATAAATCCTCCTCCTGGTGAACCTTTCTTATTTTGTTCTTTAGATTTTCCCTTAAAAATTTTTCTAAAAAAAATTAAACAGGCAGTATAAGCCGGGTTTTGTCTGTCTTCTTGGCCATTCCTCTCAATTTCCGCGTTGCCGCGGAAACTTTAGCAGCTTACCCGAGATTGTTTTCCGCCGCGGCGGACAAGTCCGCCGCAGGTGGTAAACGCGCCGGATCAGCGCGTGTCCCGCAGTCCGGATAAACCGGACTGAAAGAACTCATCTCCTATTCTACCTTGCTCCGCGTAGAGATTGCCGCGTTTCACCTTTCCGCTTTTAAGCGGATACTCGTCTCTGTGGCTCTCCCGCGAAATCGCGGGTTCCCGCCGTAGGCGGGAAATCCTCCGCATAATACTAAAGTATTATGCGGGGCGGGCGTTACCCGCTACACTATCCTCCGGAGCCCGGACTTTCCTCCCCGCATCCGTTCAAACGGCTTGCGGGGCAGCCAATTACTGCCTGTTTATATCAAAGAATTTCCCAGGGCATCTTTAATTCCCTGGGTAGCCAGTTTATCCGCCAGGCGGTTTTGCTCCCGGGGGATATGGTTTACGGACACTTTTTCAAATCCTGTCAGCAAATGTGTAGCCCGGCGGTATAAGCTGATAATCCCCGGATGTTTTACTTTATAGATCTTATTCAGCTGCCTGGCTAGAAGCTGGCTGTCGGTATTTATTTTTAACTCGGCCGCTTTTAGCAGCAGGGCTTCTTCCAGGGCGTAAATCAAGGCGGTATACTCAGCGACATTATTGGTGGCGATGCCGATATAATCCGAAAGTTCGCGAATTTTTTCTTCACCGCGGTAAATTACCGCCCCGATTCCGCTGTGCCCCGGGTTGCCCTGAGACGCGCCGTCGATATAAATTTCAAGCTGGTTCATTCCCGGATATAAAGAATACGGTTGCAGACTTCACAGGTAATAATATGGCTGTACATTTTAATCAAGTTGATCACCTGGGGAGGTACCAGCATGTGACACCCTCCGCAGGAATTATGTTCTACCGGCACGATTGCCAGTCCCTCGCGGCTGGAAAGTATCCTTTCGTATTCCTGGAAGATTTTTGGGTCGATTTCCGGGATAATCTGTTTTCTTTGCGTTTCCAGCTGAACCAGCTGATCGTCGATCTCCTTGACTGAAGATTCAACGTCTTTTTTCTGCTGCAGGTAGATTTTTTCTTCCTCTTTTAATTTAATGTTTTCACTGTCAATCTGCGCTTTTATCTTATCCGCTTCCTCAAAAGAAACTAGAATTCTCTCTTCGATTACCGAACCGTCGGCCTTGGCATCCGCGATCTGCTGCTGCATTGTCTGAAACTCTTTATTGGTTTTCAGGGAAAATAACTGGCCGCTTAATTTTTTTATCCCCTCGGCGTTAGCGGCTAATTCCAATTCTTTTTCCTTGCGCTGCTTTTGAATCTCAAGCGATTGTTTCTCCAGGAGAACCAGATTCTGTTTTTTAAGCTCGAAGGCATCCGAGAGCCGCTTGATCTCCTGGGGTTTATCCGCCTTCTTGGCGCTTAAAGAATAAATCTGATAGTCAAACTCCTGTATTTTTATTAAATTGGAGATCTGGTTCTTTAGGTCGCTGACGGTCAAATTTCCCCCCTTTAAAAAATTGGGCGATAGAGGACTCGGACCTCTGACTTCCACAATGTGAATGTGGCGCTCTAACCAACTGAGCTAATCGCCCCTATTTAGCAAATAGCAAGTAGCAAATGGCAAATGGTAAAATCATGATTAAAAAAATATTTGCTATTAGCTATTCGCTACGAGCCATACGCAAAATGGGCCCACAGGGACTCGAACCCCGGACCAAGTGATTATGAGTCACCTGCTCTAACCGACTGAGCTATGGGCCCCATAAATACAAATAGAATACTATATAATACTATTTTTAACTATTTTTGGCAAGCTAAAACTTACTGGGTTATTTTTTTTAAAACGAGGCGGAAACCGGACTTCTGCGGTAGAAAAACAGCGGAAACTAACGGTTGATTTTCTTTTTAACGATCTTAAGAAAGGCGTTTACTACACGCGGGTCAAACTGGGTCCCGGAGGATTTCCGGATCATTTCGATCGCCACATTCCTGGGAAACGCCTTATGATAGGGACGGTCGCTGATCAAGGCCTGATAAACGTCCGCGATCGCAATTACCCTGGCGCCCAGAGGTATATCTTCGCCTTTTATTCCGCTGGGGTATCCTTTGCCGTCCCAGCGTTCATGATGGTAGAATATAAAAGGTATTAAATCGTGCAGGAACTGGATCGGCCTGATGATATCCGCACCGATCTGCGGGTGTTTTTTTATCTCCTCGAACTCTTTTTTATTCAGTTTTCCTTTTTTAAGCAGGATATTCTCACTCACCCCGATTTTACCGAGGTCATGCAGCATCGCCGCCTGCTTGATTAATTCTACTTCTTCTTTGGGCAGGTTAAGCTGATTTGCCACCGCGGTGGCAAATTGGACCGTATTTTCCACGTGCTCGCCGGTATAATGATCCTTCAACTCCAGGGTTTTTGCGAAAGCGAAGATGGATTCGCTTAACCCCTGCTTGGACTGTTTGTTCAGCTTATCGATTTTTTTCTTCAACCCGCTGATCCCTATCGCTTTAAAAATTTTGCCCGGCTTTTTCTCTGAACGGTTTTTCAGATCCAGAGAAGAAAAAGCGCGGTTCCCGCCGTCTTCCTTTGCCTTATTTAACAAGGTGTCCGCAAGGCTGACAAGATCCATGCCGTTTTTGGCCCGGTCTTCGGGAAAAGAAACCACCGAAAGGCTTATTTTTAATTTAACGCTGTGTTTACGGTTCCCGAAATTAATGATATTCAGGGAATTCAACAGCCTCTGGGCGAGGCTGAAAGCGGCGTTCCGGTTCAGTCTCGGCGAAATGATAATAAATTCCTCGCCGCTGTAACGGATAAGTATGTCATAACGTCTTACCATGCGTTTTAGCTGTTTTGCGAGCTGTTTTAAGACAAGATCTCCGAAGGCGATCCCATAAACGTCGTTGATCGACTTAAAATAATCCACATCCAGCATGATAACCGCCAGGTTTTGCGCGTACCTTCTGGCCTGGTGGAATTCCATCTCCATTGCCTCCTGGAGATAACGGTAATTGTAAAGTCCGGTATGAGCGTCGATCAAAGATACGCTTTTTAATTTTTCGTTGATCCTTATCAGCTCGCGGTTTAATTTACTTTTTTCGCGTTCGGCGTTCTTATAACGGTTGGTTTCCTCAAGGAGGTCGCGGGTACGTTCGTCAACCAGTTTTTCCAGTTCGTTGCGGTATTTCCGGAGCTCTTCTTCGGATTTTTTCTTTTGCGTCATGTCCACGCTTACCTCAGCCACCAGCCAATGCCCGTCAGGATCCTGGTAAGGTATAGTGGTAATTTGGACCGGGCGGTTGTTTTCTTTTTTCAGTATTTTTTCCCGCACCACAACCTTCTTGGTCTTTAAGGCTTCCATGACGGAGCAATCCGGGCAACATGTTTTGTACCCGTAAAAATACTCGAAACACTTTCTATTTGCGTAATCTCCGAATATCCGCACCCGGGCGGGATCCACATAACGCAAGTTAAGGTCTTCATCGATAATGTCGAAACCGGTTTTGGTTACTTCCATCATGAATTCAATCTGCCGCTGCAGGGAACGTAATTTTTCCTCCGCCTCTTTACGGCAGGAAACTTCTTCTTCCAGGAGCTTCGTTCTTTCGTTCACCAGGACTTCGAGTTTTTCGCGGTAAGCATTTAATTCGTTTTCATTTTCCCGGGCCTGAGTAATATCTTCGATACAGCCTATAATGCGGCAGGGTTTTCCCGCTGCGTCTTTTAAGAACATTGCGCGGTTACGAAGCAGGATACGGATGCCGTCCTTGCGCAAAAAACGGTATTCCATGGTATAAGGGTTACCGCTTTCAATATTGCGGAGGTAATCTGTTTTTACCCGTTCGCGGTCTTCCGGACAAATCATCCCCTGCCAGAATTTAAGGTCTATGCGCTTGAAATCTTCCTTGTCGTAGCCTGTGATTTTTTTAACCTGGCCGCTCCAGGTTATTTCGTTGTTCGAAAGGTCTATATCGTAGACCAGCTGGCCGATTTGTTCAGCGATCAGCCGATAGCGTTTTTCGGCGAGGACAAGTTTTTCCGTATTTTCTTTTTGGGAGGTAACATCTTGAAATGTCCCCATCAGGCAGGTCCGGCCGCCGAGCACCATTTTTGTCGTTCTGATATGCGCGTAAAATACGCTCCGGTCTTTTCTGATCACCGCCAGAACCTTTTCCATGACGGTATCTTCACCTTTCTTCATGCGCTCCAAATCCTGCAGCATATCGGGAATATCTTCTTTATTGTGCACGTCTTGTACCGAAAGCTTCTCCAGTTCTTCTGCGGTATACCCCAGCATCTTCTGCACAGTTTTATTACTTAAAATAAAATTCCAGTTTTGTATGTCTAGAACCAGGATCCCGACATTGGAATTCTCGAAAATATTTTTAAACTTTTCTTCACTTTGTTTTAATGTTTCCTGCATCGCTTTTTGTTTGGTGATATCGCGCGCGTATTCGATTACCCCTATCAGCTTACCGGTTTTTTCATCGAACATCGGGAAACTGTAAAGATCGAAATAACCGATAACCTTGTGTTCTTTGTCTTCCAGCGGGCTTACCGCGTAAGCAGCCTTATGAGTCTTAATAGTCTCTTGTATCGGGCAGATATTGCAGGGTTTGTTGCGGTTGTGATAAACCTGGTAGCATTTTTTCCCTACCAGAGGCATGCTGTCGGCATGGTTTTTTTCTTTAGCGGGATTAACACGCAGGATGTTCAGGTCAGTATCCATAACAGTAAGCCCGTCCTGGATACTGCCGAAGATACTATTTAAAAAGCTGTTAGTATTAAGAAGGCTCTCTTCGGCCCGGATGCGCTCCTTGATCTCCTTGCGCAATTCTTCGTTGACGCTGGTGAGTTCCGCGGTCCTTACCTTTACCCTTAAAGCAAGCTCTGCGCGGATATCCTCAAGTTTTTCCGTTTCGCTTTTAAAATAAGTAATGTTCCTGGCGATGCCGGTGGTACCGAGGACTTTTCCATGGTCGTCGAAGAACGGGGTCTTGATAGTTTCAATCCATTGTTCGCCGGTATCACAGAAAAGTATTTTTTCCTGAACGCATTTTCTTTTTTTACTGTTAATGACCTCGCGGTCGTCGGCCTGGTAATTCAAGGCCATTTCGCGCGGCCAGACTTCCAGGTCGGTTTTACCGATAATCTCTTCCATCTTAAAGCCGCAGGCCCTGGCAAATGGTTCGTTTACCGCGATAAATCTGCCTTGGGTATCTTTTAACCAGGCGATATCGGGGATATTGTTAAGGATTGCTTTTTGCTGGAATTCTGTTTTACGCAGTTTGGCCAGAGTGGTTTCAAATGTATTTTCTTTATTTTTATCTTGAGGTCTTTCCATATTTTTACACCTTCGCCGCTTTAAAACTCTCAGGCTTCAACCTTAAGGGTTGTCCAGGGATCAATTGCATGCTTATCGACAAAAACAGCTTCTTTTGTCCAAAGAAGCTGTTTTTGGTTTTTTAATCCCGGTTTAAGGCCATTTATCTCCCTATCCGTAGTTTAATAATCCCTTTGATGCGCTAAGGTCATATCCATAAAAGTCCGCAGGCGCCGGGAACGAGAAGGATGACGGAGTTTCTTTAAGGCTTTAGCCTCAATCTGCCTGACCCTTTCCCGGGTTACTTTAAAGATGTTCCCCACTTCTTCAAGGGTGCGCGCGGAACCGTCCTGGATACCGAAACGCAAAACCAGGATCTTTTTTTCCCTGTCGGTTAAAGTGCTTAGCGCGGAATTCATTTCGTCTTTAAGCATCGAACGCACTGTCTCGTTTGCCGGAGAAACCGCTTTTTTATCCTGGATAAAATCCCCGAAATGCGTATCTCCTTCATCCCCGATCGGCATCTGCAGCGAAATAGGCTCCTGAGCGATCTTTAAGATCGATTTAATCTTTCCCTGAGGGAAACGCATTTTGTGCGCGATCTCCTCAGGTGTGGGCTCGCGCCCGTTTTTCTGCACAAAAACTCTCGAAAAACGAATAATCTTATTAATTGTCTCAGTCATGTGCACCGGGATCCGGATGGTCCGCGCCTGGTCGGCAATGGAACGGGTGATTGCCTGACGGATCCACCAGGTGGCATATGTGGAGAACTTATACCCGCGCTTATATTCGAATTTTTCCACCGCGCGCATTAAACCGATGTTGCCTTCCTGGATGAGATCCAGAAATGACAAACCGCGGTTGGTGTATTTCTTGGCGATACTTACTACCAGCCGGAGATTTGCTTCAACCAGCTTTTTTTTCATGCGGTTGAACTTAAGGTGGGCGGACCTGATGAGTTTCATTTGTTCCTTGATCTTGCTGTAAGGCTGCGCCAATTCTTTTACAAGCTGACGGCTCCGGAGATTAGACCTTTTGCTGATGCGCCTGGCATGCTCAAACTCCCGTATTAACAACCCAAGTTTACGCACCGCTTCCTCGATTACCGAAGTGGTAAAATTAAGCTGCAGGATGAGGTCAATCGCGTTATTATCGCTGCGGGTATGTTTTATTTTGTTCAGTATCCTTTTGAACCTGCCGAGCACCCCGCTTTTTTTGATACGGATATCCTCTTTTACCACCTCTTCCATATTTACTTTTTCATCCAGGATGTTGGCGGCCACCGTAAGGACGCCGTTTTTAACGAATTTTGCCGCCAGGCTCGCGCGCTTGAATTTTTCTTCCGCCTCCTCGATCTTTTTGGCAAGCTCGATTTCGTTCTCGCGGCTTAAAAGAGAGATTGAACCCATCTGTTTTAGATACATCTTTACCGGGTCATCCAGAGGCATAAAACGTTCTTCGCTTTTTGCCTGTTCTCCGAGCAATTCTTCTTTTTGGGCGGAAAAATTATGTTTTTCCTGCGAAAGAGGCCGGTTCGCCGCCATGCCCGCCTCAGGTTCACCTTCCACTACCTGGATATCCTCATTTCCCAGGATTTCAAAAAGCTGGTCGATTGCCACTGAGCTGGAAAGGTCCTCGGGCAGAAGATCATTAACCTCGTCATAGGTAAGGAACCCTTTTTGCTTACCCAGCGCGATCAGTTTTTCCATGTCTTTAGTTGGTTGCTGCCGGTTTTTCTTCATGCTTCATCGCCTTTCTTTATTAAATTATGGAATTCATGAATCAGACTGGATAATTCTTTTTCGTCGCCTGAAGACTGGGCGTTCTTAATCCTTAAATGCAAATCTTCGCGCCGCAGCCTTAATCTTTGAATCTTGATGCGCGCGATGCAGTCGCTCACCGCCTTTTCCTTTTCCTGTTCACCGAGAGGAGGCATAAACATTGTTTCACAAAGCAGCTGGCTGGCCTCCTCCTCGCCGAAATAGTTCATTAAAATACTGGGTTCGATACGCTTGCCTTTTAACGCCAGCTCCTGTATCACGGAAACGATTCTGGAGGTGCGTTCATCCAGAAAATCCGAAGGCGAAAGCTCGCGCATAATCCTCTCCAGCATCTCTTTTTCTTCGAGCATAAACCTGATCAGCAGTTTTTCCGCGGGATTGATCGGCAAAGGTTTTTTTAATCCCGGATTTTCAGGAACCGGGGATGCGGCGGAAGGTTTCAGTTTGGACAGTTCCTTCATAATATTTTCTTCCGGCACCCGTATCTCTTCGGCCAGCTTCTTAAGGTATTCTCCTTTAAGTATGGCATTGTCGAATTTATTGATCGTGGACAGCATTTGCGCGGCGATTTCGGTTTTCCCGTAGGCGTCTTTGATATCGTGTTTCTTTTTTAACAGTCCCAGCTTGTAATCAAAAAAACTTACCGCTTCATCGACCATCGACCTTAATTTTTCCACCCCCGCTTTTCTTACCATCACGTCGGGGTCTATACCTTTGGGCAGCGGAGCGACCTTCACTTTCATCCCCTCGTCGATCAGAATGTCGAGGCTCCTTAAGGTGGCGATCTCTCCGGCGGTATCCCCGTCATATACCATTACGATATTGCGGGTATACCTTTTAAGCAATTTAATTTGCTCTATGGTAAGCGCCGTTCCCTGGGAAGCAACAATATTTTTCAGTCCCTCCTGGTAGGGGATAATAAAGTCCAGGTATCCCTCTACGATCACTACGCAGTCGGTTTCCCTGATAAAATCTTTTGAGAGGTTAAGGCCGAAAAGGTTTTTCCCTTTGGTATAAACCGCGGTCTCCGGGGAATTCAGGTATTTCGGGAGGCTGTCATCGAGAACCCTTCCCCCGAAACCTAAAAGGCGGCTACGGACATCAAAAACCGGAAAAACGATGCGGTTGCGGAAACGATCGTAGTAGCCCCCGGAATCCTTGGGAAGGATCAAACCCGCCTGCTCCATTACCGCCAGGCTTATGTTTTTGCTTCTTAAGAATTGGATAAGATTATCCCATCCCGCGGGAGCGACCCCCAGGCGGAATTCTTTGATCGTCGTTGATTTGACCGACCTGCCGGAGAGGTATTTTAATACCGGGACGCCCGCGGCTGACTGATGAAGGTTTTTCTCATAAAATTCCGCCGCCAGTTCGTTAGCCTTATAAATCTGCGCGGCGATATTCGCTTTCCTTGCGGATTCCGGGTTATCCTGTTCAGGGAGGATCACGCCGCATCTTTTTGCCAGCGCTTCCACCGCTTCGGGGAACTCCATCCTTTCATGGCGCATCAGGAATTTGAACGCGTTACCGGATTCCCCGCAGCCGAAACAGTGATAAATCTGGCGGTCCGGAGATACCATAAAAGAAGCGGTCTTCTCCTGGTGAAAAGGGCAGTTCGCCTTAAAGTTCGCGCCCGCTTTTTTAAGCGGCAGATACCCGGAAATTATTTCCACGATATCCACTCGGCTTAAAATATCTTCCAGTATATTTTCCGGTATGCGTCCGGCCATTTTTATCCCCTTTTGACCCGTTGAAAACCGGAACAGGAAATAATCTCAAATTCTTCCCCGGATTGTTTTTCGATTTTATCTAAAAGAAGGTTTAAGCCCAGGGTATCCGAAGAGATATGCCCGGCAATCACCACGTTAAGGTTAGCCTCTCTGGCTTTTTTAAGATGCCCTTCGCTTAGGTGCATCGATACCAGCGTTCTTATCCCCGCGCGGTATATTTTTTCAAAGGCGTCTTTCGGCCCTTCCGTTCCTCCGGTCATTTCAAGCATAATCTTTCCCGCGGGACGCTTAGGATTCCCCAGGATGACGCGCGGGCCGGTATCGAATCTTCCCGCGATCCGGTATTCTTCGATAGTGTTCAAAGCTTTAACAACACCTTCCAGCGAACACTTCCGGGAAATATTTTTCTTGAAGGTGTCTTCCAGGTAACGGTGCACCTGATTATCCGCGGGAGTATGCAGGTTCATAAAAGGCAGATCCAGTATTCTCGCGGCATCTACCGGCCGGGTATGATTCTGAGGCAGGACACCGCGTTCGACCTCAAAAATCCTGTCGTCGATTAATTTAGCGGCGGATTCTTTTTTTACCCCCGCCTGCTCCAGAAGGTCCTTTTGCAGTTCCATCACTTTATATAGACCGGCATAAGCTTTTCCTTCGGGGTGATGCGCCAGCACGAGATCCAGCCCTTCCCTCTGGCGGACGCGGTCGGCAAGCAGCAGGTCGCCGACTTCAATATCGATCCCCACCATTATTTTTTTAACCTGGAGCTTCGGATCGCCGTAAAGTATCGCCGAATCGGAAAAAGAAATCTTTCTTTTATCCTTCCGGCGGGGATCGGCCGCGGCCCCGCAGCAAACCGCCTGATTGTAAAAATCTAATAATTTCATTTTACGCTGAATTTATCCATGACTTCGTTAACCGTAGAATTAAACTTTTCACGCCCGGAGAACTTGGAAAAGACATTATTCCAGAGCCATCCGTATGTCCGCGGCGAAATTGAAACTGCCCTGCTTCCCAGGTAGGAGTGTTTCACGGAACTCTTGAAATAATCCACACTGGAGACCGCCAGGGAATAAGACAGTAAACCGACCACTAAAAAACCGCGGCCGATCCCTAAAATCAGGCCCGCCGCCTGATTGAGGCGGGGAATGGCGTTTAGTTGAATAAAACGCGAGAGGACTGTCCTTAAGACGATAAAGCCGAAATACACCAGGATTGCCAAAAGCAGGAAAATAATAAAATCCATAAACTCTAAAGGCATCTCCTTAGGCAAGAAACGCCTGCGGATAAGGTCCGAGATCATGGTGTAGTAATGCAAAGAAAAATAGGTAGCGAATAACGCCCCCAGGAGTTTAAAAATCTCAATCGACAATCCTGTCTTAAAAGAAATGTAGCAAATCCTGAGAAAAACAGCCAAGACAATAAAATCCAAAAAGTCAAAC
>JAQTRM010000009.1:17678-21738 GCA_028711825.1 Candidatus Omnitrophota bacterium
AGTTCTTTAGCTTTCGAAATATCCGGGCGGCGCTGCCGGGGATCATCCTGAGGAAGGGGTTTAAATACAACCTTGCTTTTTGAACCGGTAATTTTTAAGACCAGCTTTACCAGCTGATTAATCGTAAATTCTCCCGGATTTCCCAAGTTAACCGGAAGAGTATAATCTGAAAGCATCAGGCGGAATATCCCCTCAACCAGATCGTCAATATAACAAAAACTTCTGGTTTGTTTTCCGTCACCGTAAACCGTAAGCGGTTTTCCTTTTAAGGCCTGGCCGATAAAATTCGGGACAACTCTCCCGTCATTAGAGCGCATTCTCGGCCCGTAGGTATTAAAAATACGCACGATCCGGGTGTGCATTTTATGCGCCCGGCGGTAAGCCATTGTCAGCGCTTCGGCAAACCGCTTGGATTCATCATAACACCCCCGCGGCCCGATGGTGTTAACATGCCCCCAATATTCCTCCCTCTGGGGATGTTCCAGGGGGTCACCGTAAACCTCAGATGTTGAAAAAAGCAAAAAAACCGCTTTTTTCTTCCTGGCCAGCCCCAGGGCGTTATGCGTGCCCAAAGAACCGGCTTTCAGGGTATGAATGGGAAAATTCAGGTAATCTTTCGGCGATGCCAGCGAAGCGCAATGCAGGACATAATTTATCTTGCCCGCGATCCGGATGCCCCGGCAGACATCTGCATTTTCCAGACGAAAATTCCTGTCGTGCTTAAAATCTTTCAGATTATCACGATTACCGGTAATAAAATTATCGATGCAGATTACGCGGTAATTTTCTTTCAGGAGCCTTTGACTCAGGTGCGATCCGATAAACCCGGCTCCTCCGGTGATCAAGACTGTTTTTTTAACCATTTTTTTTCCAGGAGTCCAGTGTAATTTTAAGCCCTTCAAAAAAATTTACCGACGGTTTAAAACGCAACTCTCTGCCGGCCGCCCCGATATCCGCCAGGGTTTTAAAAACATCTCCCGCGCGGGCAGGAAGAAATTTAGGGGCGATAGATTTACCCAGAAGCGTATTCAGGACCTTTACCAGCTCTAAAATGGTAACTGATCTCCCGCCGGCGATATTAAATATGCCGTAACGGACTTTATCCGCCCTGGCGGCGAGCAAGTTTGCTTCAACCACGTTGTTTACAAAAGTAAAATCGCGCGATTGGCGCCCGTTACCGAAAACCGGAGGGCGGCGGTTGTGAAGCAGGCAATCGATAAACTTGGGGATCACCACTGCATAATCGTCATCCAGAGCCTGGCGCGGTCCGAAAACATTAAAATAACGCAATGCCACCGCGGGCAGCCCGAAATACAAACTGAATATTTTACAATAATGTTCGCCGGCCAGTTTGCTCAAGGCGTAAGGAGAAATCGGCACCGGAGTAAAGCTTTCTTTTTGCGGGAAAGTTTTTACCTCGCCGTAAACCGAGCTGGAGGAGGCAAAAACAAAACGTTTGACCCGGTTTAAACGCGATGCCTCGAGAATATTAAGGATCCCCTCGATATTCACGCGGTTATAAGCATGCGGATCAAGCATGCTCTTGGGAACGCTCCTTAGGGCGGCCTGGTGCAGCACGTAATCTACTCCCCGCGTGGCTTTAAGGCAGGTTTTTTGGGAACAGATATCCCCGCGGATCAATTCGATCCTTCCTCTTACTTTTTCAAGATTGCTTTTTCTCCCGCTTGAAAAATCGTCCAATACGCGGACGGAATTGCCTTCCTTAACCAGAGCCTCCACGATATGAGAACCGATAAATCCCGCTCCCCCGGTGACCAGAAACCTGTCCCTTTTCATCTTGGTTTACAGCCTTTCTACCCTGGAAGGGTATTTTCCCTTAAAAACGTTACGGGTATCGAAGATAAACTTTGCGTTTTTCAGTAAAGACGCATAATCAACCCCCCGGTGGTCCGCGGCGATAATACAACAGTCGAAATTCCTAATTTCGGCGGGCTTCAGATCAAGAGAGCTTAAGTTAATCTTGCCTATTTTTAAATACGGGATGAGGTGGTCTGCATAAGATACCCTCGCTCCTTCTTCCCGCAGGATATTGATCAGGTCGATTCCGGGGGATTTCCTTAGGTCTTTCACATCTTTTTTGTAAGTTACCCCCAGTATCAGGATTTTCGCTCCCGCCAGGCGTTTTCCCGAGGCTCGCAGGGAAGAATCCACCCTTTGTACTATATATCCGGGCATCTTGCTTATCACATCCGATGCCAGTTTAATAAAATGGGAATTGAAGCCGAAACTCTTCGCCTTCCAGCGCAGGTAAAGCGGATCCTTGGGGATACAATGCCCTCCTACTCCCGGCCCGGGATAAAAAGGCATAAAACCGAAAGGTTTGGTGGCGGCGGCTGAAACCACCTCCCAGATATCGATCTTCATTTTATGCGCCATCATCGCCAATTCATCTATCAATCCGATATTAATCAGGCGAAAGGTATTTTCCAGTAATTTGACCGTCTCCGCCGCACGGGAGCTGCTTACCGGGACAACCTGCTTGATAATGATCCGGTAAACTGCCGCCGCCAGGCGCGTCGCCGCGGCGCTGATCCCGCCTACCACTTTCGGTATCTTATTCACGGAGTATTTCTTGTTGCCCGGGTCAATCCTCTCGGGTGAAAAACAAAGGAAAAAATCCTTATCGTGGATAAATCCGCGCTCTTCAAATACCGGCAGGATTTCTTCTTCCGTGGTCCCCGGATAAGTCGTGCTCTCCAGGATTACCAGGCTGCCTTTTTTAAGGTTTAAGGCGACCTGTTTTACCGCGTTTTTGATGAAAGAGATATCCGGAAGGTATTTTCCTTTTAAAGGGGTGGGGACACAGATCAAAACTGCGTCCGCCCGGCGCACTTCGGCAAAATCTCCGCTTACGCTGAAATGCCCCCGCGACATCGCTCCTCTTAACTGCCGGCTGTCGATATCGGTAATGTAAGATTTTCCTTTCCTGATAGAATCCAGGCGGTCCCGGTCGATCTCGATACCCGTGACGTCGACTTTTTTTTCAGCGAATTCCAGGGCGAGCGGGAACCCCACATAACCCATCCCCACTACTGCCAGCTTTAATTTTCTGCTTCTAACTTTTTTTTCGAAATCCAATACCAGTTTATTCATTTTAACGCCCCATCCCGATATAAGTAAAACCTTTCTTTGAGAGCGGTCCCGGTTCGTAAATATTTCTTCCGTCGATAATCAAAGGACGCTTAAGCTTTTTCTTAAGCCTGGCGAAATCGAGTTCCTTAAACTCGTTCCATTCCGTGGCTATTACCAGGCAGTCCGCTGCGGTCGCGGCCCGGTAGGCATCCTTGCAAAAAACCGCTTTTTTCAGGATAGCGGCGGCTTTTTTCATCGCTTTAGGATCATAAACCTTTACCCGGGCCCCTTCCTGGAGCAGCGACTTGACCAGTTCAATCCCGGGGGAATTCCTCAGGTCGTCGGTATCGGGCTTAAACGCCAGGCCGAGAACCGCGATCGTTTTGCCTTTAGTAATCCATAACGCATCCCGGATTTTTTGCAGGGCAAGCAGTCCTTGTTCCCGGTTAACGGCACCTACCGCTTTTAAGATTTTAAAATCGTATCCTAATTTATCGGCGATCCTGATGAAGGCCTCGAGATCCTTGGGAAAACAGGATCCGCCGTATCCGATGCCGGCTTTAAGGAAATGCCGGCCGATACGATTATCCATTCCGATACCTTCGGCTACCTCCTTCACATCCGCACCCACTTTTTCGCAAATACAGGCGAGAGAATTGATAAAAGATATTTTGGTCGCCAGGAAAGCATTAGAGGCATGTTTAATGAGTTCAGCGGATTTAATATTGGTTACCAGGATCGGGCGGTTGAGAGGCTGGTAAAGGCTGGTCATGATCTGGCGTGAACGTGTGTTTTCAACCCCCAGGACGATCCGGTCGGGAGAGTTAAAATCGCCGATTGCCGAACCTTCGCGCAGGAATTCAGGGTTGGATACGATATCGAATTTGTGCTTGTTCTTAAGATAAATTGAAACCGTCTTTTTTATCCAGGCGCAGGTTTCTACCGGTACGGTGGATTTTTCAACAAT
>JAQTRM010000009.1:21838-26600 GCA_028711825.1 Candidatus Omnitrophota bacterium
GATTTTTTGAAATTAAACCTTTGATATATCCCGAATTTCCATTTTGGGTTCAGCCGCCAGGCGAGCCCGGCGGTAACTTCATTATTTCCTTTGCGTTCATAGCGCTGGCCGATAGAAAACGAACGGTCTTTTCCCAGGTCAAAAGTAAAACAATAATTTGCCACTGAAAAATGGTTATAATTGATGTCGGTGTAATCGGAATGCTCAAAAGTAGCTTCGGATTCCATTCTTAGCCATGAATAAGGCAGCACTTTCAATTTAAATAAAATATCCGAAAACTGGCTTTTCAGGCGGTTGCCCGGGTTATACAGGATACTGTTTTCGTCGGTTCCGCTTTTAGGGTTTATTACGTAATCGGATGTTATCCAAAAATCGACAAAATCCACGCTTTGCCCGTTACGCTTGGTCTGTAATTTATTTGACAGGCTTACGGTGGCGGTATTGCCGCGGGTAATCGCGTCGACGTCGTCAACCTGATGCAGATTGCTTACCGGTATCGTCGGCTCATGGGTATATAAATATCCCACGCTGGGAGTGATAATATGGCGCAGGCCGTTAATATCCATCCCCATGAAATTCGATTTTACATTAAAAGTCCGGTAAAATTTTGTGCTGACATCCGCTCCGCTGTAAAAAATAGTCCGCACGATATTCGAATCGCCGTTAGCCCCTTTATCGTAATAAGTCTGCCGGCTTGCCAGATAAGGGCGGATATTGACGAAACCCGCTTTCATCGGCAGGGATACCCGGTTGGTCGTATCCAGGCGGGTCATCGTTACGTCGTCAGTGGTAACGGGTTCAGTCTCCGCTTTTTTATTGTAAGTGCCGAACTGGCTGAAATTCTCGAAATATAGAGGGGTTTCTCCCACCCGGACGCCGGGCAGGCTGTAATTGATCTCCGGCAGTTTCTCCACCTGGTCGAACCAGTGGTTGGTGCGCGCCTGCATCAGGATATCCAGGCTTGAATAATTAAAAGCGTGATGGAAAAGAAAATAACTTAAAGGTTCCGCGTCTTGTTCGTATTCGCGGAAAAAATAATCCTGCAGGAAATCGGCGCCGCTTTCATATTTACGCTTTTGATCGGAAATCTTGTGCAACTCCGCCACCACATTGGTGCGCGGGTCGATATCCCATTTATGCCGCCAGCGGATCATGTAGCGCTGGAAATCGGATATCCCGTCATCGCTTGATTTTTCATCGGTATAATAAAATTTAAAATCCCCGTTCCCGGTTTCCGCGGATTTATAATTTAATTCAAATCCTTCGGCGACGCCGAGTTTATTGCGGTAATCCAGGAACAGCTTGAGATTCGTGTTTTCGGTAAGATTATACCTCCAGGCAGTCAAAAGATACATTCCCCAATCGTTGCTCTTACCGGGTTCCACCTGTATGTGCATAATGGGTTCTTTTACGGAATAGTTAAAACGCGGCAGGTACAACAGGGGAAAAGGCCCCAGATAAAGGGTTGTATACTCAGCCTGCATCTTGTCTCCGGGGAAAGCCTTGATTTTCTTGGCGGCTATCCGGTAATGCGGACGATCGAAACTACAGGTGGTAAAATATCCCTTCTTTGCCACAAATTCCTCTTCAGAGATCTTTTCCACCTGCTTGGCTTTACCGAAATAAGGATTGGCACGAAAGTCGGCGTTATAAATAACCCCGGTTTTATCCGCGAAGTTATAAACAATCTTTTCCCCGGTAATCACCCCTTTTTCATCTTCAACCCTGGCATCCCCCTCGGCAACCCCCTCCTTGGTCAACATATTAACCTTCAGCCTGCGGCAGGTAAGTTTGGAACCTTTGTAAATTACTTCAATATTGCCGGTGGCCACAACTTCTTTTTTGTCCGCGGAATATTCGACATTATCCCCGTTAATAATCAAAGGGGATTCTTTTTCATTCTGCGCGGCGAAAACCGCTCCCGCGCATAAAAACGGAGTAAGGATCAGCCCCGCCAGCAATCCCGGCAGGAGTATTTTCTTTAGTCTATCCGGCATTATTTCCTTGAGGGGATCTTTTTATGGTCTTCCAGAAAACGGTTTATACCGATATCCGTCAAAGGATGTTTTAACAACTGTTCGATTACCGCGTAAGGAACGGTGGCAATGTCCGCCCCGATCAACGCGGCGTTGACAACATGCATCGGGTTACGCACGGAAGCGACGATAATCTGGGTTTTAAATCCGTAATTAGCATAGATGGTTTTGATATCGGAGATCAGCTTCATTCCTTCCTGGGATATATCATCCAGCCTGCCGATAAAAGGAGAGATATAGGTCGCTCCGGCCTTGGCCGCCATTAACGCCTGGGAAGCGGAAAAACACAGCGTGACATTGGTGTTGATGCCTTTCTGGGAAAGGATTTTAACCGCCTTCAGGCCTTCCTTGGTAAGCGGGACCTTGATCACGATATTCCCGGCGATTTTGACCAGATGATGCGCCTCCTCAACCATTCCCGCGGAATCCAGGCTGATTACTTCGGCGCTGACCGGCCCGTTGACTAAAGCGCAGATTTCTCTCAGGATTTCTTCAGGGTCGCGGTTTTCCTTGGACATCAAAGTGGGATTTGTAGTAACGCCGTCAATAAGGCCGAGCTTGCCCGCTTCATTAATATCTTTAACATTTGCGGTATCGATAAAAATTTTCAAATTACACCTCTTTCCTGATAATTAATATCCGCTAACTGTTTATCTTAACCATGATTGCCGCCCCGATCAGGCCGGCATCGACACCCAGGCCCGCGCGGACAACTTTTACTCTTTTAGCCTGCACCGCCATCGCGCGGCATGATATCTCGCGGCGGATACTTTCAAATAACGCTTTTCCTGCTTTAGATATGCCGCCCCCGATTACGATCGCATCCAGATTTAAAAGGCTGACAATCCCGCTTAAAGCAAATCCCAGGGTTTTACCCGCCTTCGCCCAGAATTCAACCGCACGGGGATCATTTTTACCGGCCAAAGCGCTTATCTCTTCCAGGGTTATTCGGGGCCCGAATATTTTACGGGCATCCTGGATGATCTTATTGTTCCCGATATATGCCTCCAGGCAGCCGCGGGCGCCACATCCGCACCGGGGGCCGTTTTCACTGAGAGGAAAATGCCCGACCTCGCCAGCCGCGTTATCGCCTCCCCGGTAAAGAACATTATTAATGATCAGCCCGCCGCCTACTCCGGTGCCCAGGGTAAGGCATAACACATTTTCATATTTTTTTGCCGCCCCCGAGTAGTGCTCGGCCAAAGTCATCAACTTAGCGTCATTATCGATAAAAACCGGAACCCTGGTTTTTATTTCCAGGAGTTTTTTAAGCCCGACTTCTTTCCATCCGGGAATATTGGGGAGAAAATGCACCAGCCCGCTCCGCGCATCCACCGGTCCGGGGACACCGATACCGACGCCCAAGAGCGCGTTAAGGCTGACCCGGTGGCTGGATAAAAAACAATCCACTGATCCGGCAATCCCCTGGATGAGGCTCTCGCGGCTTCTAAAACTCTTTGTGTTAAATAAAGTTTTAGCCTTTACCTTAAGATTCCTATCGAAAAGGCCGCATTTCAGATTCGTTCCGCCAAGATCCACCGCGACGATGAATTTTTTTACCATGGGAGGTATTTTATCTTAAAACTCCCTGATATTCAAGGGATAATAACTTTTAGGGTTTCGGCGGCGGAAGAACCGAAGAATCGGTTAAAACTAGGCCGGTGAAAAACAAACTTTATTTTTCCCGGTCTCTTTTGCCAGATAAAGCGCCTGGTCCGCCATTTCGATCAAGCCCTTCATATTGGAGCTGTTATCGGGAAAAGTCGAAACTCCGATGCTGACCGTTACTTTCAGCTGTTCATCGTAAACTTTGATTACCTGCCCGGCAATTGCCTGGCGGATACGTTCAGCGGCAAAATTGGCCTGCTCTTTGCCGGTCTCCGCCAGAACCACCGAGATCTCTTCGCCGCCGTAACGCCCGATAAAATCGATTTGCCTTACGGCCTCGCGGACTGTTCTGGAAACCTGGCGCAATATCGCGTCTCCCACGAGATGTCCGTAGCGGTCGTTAAAATGTTTAAAATTGTCAATATCGATCATCAGGAAGGTAAGCGCGAGCTTGTTTTTCTTGGAACGCTTAAGTTCTTCATTGAACCTTTCAAGGAAATATCTCCGGCAGTATATCCCGGTAAGCATATCGGTAATCGTCAGCCCCTGAACCTTCTGGTAAAGCAGCGCCCTTCTTAATGCGATCATGAACTGCTGGACAAGGATGCCGAACTTAACCTTGTCTTCTTCTATGATCCTGTCCACCGCCAGGTAACCGGCGATCTTATCGCCTTCGAGCTTTAAAGGCAGGATAAGATAACCTTCATATTTAATAAGATCCGCGCTGCTTTTGATATAACGGCAATCCCCGATACTTATATACCGTTTAAGATTTTTATTAAAGATCGAAAAAACCTTTTCTTCATCCAGGCTCAGGCAGACATCCTTGGTTAACTCGTAAAGCGCCAGGATATCTTCAAACTTTTTATCCAGGATTTCCTGTTCGGTGGACAACCCCTGTTTAAAATCACGCAGCCGGTTAAGTTCCTTCTCCAGGCCCAGGCAATCCGCCTCCTGCCTCCTAACGCGGCAGGAGTATGTTTCTCTCAGGAACAAAAACCAGAAGACGCTTATTGCGGTCAGATAAATTATATTAAGCATACCCGGTTCCTGCCTTTTTCTTTAGCCGCATACATCGCTTTATCCGCTTTTTGCACCAGCTCATCTTCATCCTTAGT
>JAQTRM010000009.1:26700-30380 GCA_028711825.1 Candidatus Omnitrophota bacterium
AAGCGGAAATCATTCCGGAGGTTTTCGATAATCAGCTGGCTGGAATGCCTTAAAACCCATTGGTCAAAGATGTCCCCTTCCTTGGAAAGAATTACCATATCGCTGATATCTTTTACCGAATAGACCAGGTTCAGCTTCTGGTATTGGTTATCCACCAGGTAAAAAAGGGCTACCCCGCTGTTATTGGAGATCAGGCTGTAAACCGTGGAACTTAAAACACGGATCACCGTATCCAGCTTCAGGCTGTCATTAAGCTCCTCGATCAGCTTTTTAAGGTTGTCGTAGCGGGTGATTTTTAGCTTCAGGGCAAGGCTGCATTCCTGGCCTTTTTTATTTTCTGCATCAAGGATGTTGATCGATTCCTGAAAATTCTCGGCACAGGATTTAAAATGCAGGATTTTATCGGAATAGGATTTAGCGAGCAGGAAAAGAATTACGGCATTCGCCGCGATAAAAAGCAAAAAATGCGGTAAATGGGTTCTTTGGCGGAAAAAAAACGTGTTTATGGCAAGCAGGACAACCGCAAGAAATAAAAACAACAACCAGATATTTTTCCGGATAGCAGTTTGCTGCATAGGTATTAAATATTTTTAGGACGCGCAAAACCTAACAGATGGTCTCTTCGGTATTCTTATCGAAGAAATGAACCTTGCTCATATCGAAAACCACATCCATTTCCTGGTTGACCTTGGGACGGTCGTGCGCGCTTACCCGGGCGATGAAGGTGTGTTTGCCGGTGTTAAGGTAAAGGTAAACCTCCGACCCCATCGGCTCAAACACTTCACAGTTAACCCGGACAATATTTTCCGGCGGGGCTTGTGAAACGAATAATTTATCGTAAATATCCTCGGAACGGATTCCGAAAATCACCTCGCGGTCCAGGTAGTTGGCAATCTTTTTATGCATGTCTTCCACCAGCTTGACGCAGATTTTCCCTTCGTCAAAGTAGAGCTTGCCCTCTTTTTTTATGATCTTTCCGACCATAAAGTTCATCGGAGGTGATCCGATAAAACTGGCAACGAATTTATTCTTCGGGTGGTCGTAAACGTCGATGGGATCCCCCAGCTGCGAAATCACGCCGTCTTTCATTACCGCGATGCGGTCACCCATAGTCATCGCTTCCACCTGGTCATGGGTTACGTAAATGATCGTAGTCTGCAGCCTGATATGCAGTTTATGGATTTCGGTCCGCATCTGCACGCGCATTTTAGCGTCAAGGTTGCTTAAAGGCTCGTCAAAAAGAAAAACCATGGGCTTCCTGACGATCGCCCTGCCTACCGCCACTCTCTGGCGTTCTCCTCCGGAAAGTTCGCGGGGCTTGCGGTTTAGGAGTCTCTTGATCCCGAGGATCTCGGCAGCCTCATTTACCCTCTGGCGTATCTCATGCTTGGGTAAATGGCGGAGGCGTAATCCAAAAGACATATTCTCCTCTACCGTCATATGAGGATAAAGGGCGTAGTTCTGGAAGACCATCGCGATATCCCGGTCTTTTGCCGGGACTTCATTCACCCTTTTATCACCGATAAAGATATCCCCGGAACTGATATCTTCCAGGCCGGCGATCATTCTTAAAGTAGTGGATTTACCGCACCCGGAAGGTCCAACCAGGACCATAAATTCCTTATTCTCAATCCCCAGATTTACCTTGTTTACCGCGTTGACATTGCCCGGAAAAGTCTTGCATACATTTCTTAAACTTACCTGCGCCATTTAATTACTCCTCATTTTATCCAGCGGATTGGACCCGGTGACAAATAAACTCATTTATTATACAGAATTACGAAAAATAGTCAAGTAATTGGCTTAAGGTATCCTTCATATTCTTACGGTGCACGATCATATCGATCAAGCCGTGTTCCAGGAGAAACTCTGAACGCTGAAAACCCGCGGGCAGTTTCTGCCGGATCGTCTGTTCGATTACCCGCGGCCCGGTAAAACCGATCAGGGCGTTCGGTTCGGCAAGAATAATATCCCCTACCCCCGCGAAAGAAGCCATGATCCCCGCCATCGTAGGATTGGTCAGGACCGAAATATAGGGTAATCCCTGTTTATGGTGATAAGACAGCGCCGCGCAGGTTTTCGCCATCTGCATCAGGCTGTATAACCCCTCATACATACGCGCCCCGCCTCCGGAACCGGAAACAATAATCATCGGAAAACGGTTCTTGGTGGCAAATTCAATCGCCCGGGTAATCTTCTCTCCCACTACCGAGCCCATCGACCCCATAATAAACCGGGAATCCGTAACCGCGATTACCGCCGGACGGGAATTGATTTTGCCCTCTCCCGAGACCACCGCGTCTTTCAGGCCCGTCGCCTCCTGATCCTGTTTTAACTTATCCTTATAGGTTTTCGGCCCTTTAAATTCCAGCGGGTCTGCTGAAACCAGGTCTTTATCGAATTCGACAAAAGTGTCCTTATCAAACAGCAAATTAACCCGTTCATATGCGGTTAAGCCGAAATGATAATTACATTTGGGACAAACCTTGAAATTTTCTTCCAGGGTCTTGTTGTAAAGAGTCTGCGAACACTCTTCGCATTTTGTCCACAGACCGTCCGGGATTTCCTTTTTTTTGAGCCTTACGATAGTATATTTCGGTTTACCGAAAAGGGCCATGCTCACTCCTCGTTGAACTTATTCACCAAAAGCCCGGAAAGCACCTTCGGATAGAAAAAAGTCGATTTGGGAGGCATCTTATTACCGCCCAGCGCGATATCGATAATCTGCTGAATCTTGACCGGATTAAGAAAAAAAACGGCCTTTAAGGGGTCCTTATCCGCCTCTCCGATCAATTCGCAGGGATCCTGGCTGTAGGTTACACCGGAAAGGTTATCCAGGTCGAGCTTCAGGATGTTCTTAAAAACCAGATAGTTAAGTATCGCCACATCGAGCAGGCGGTAATCCCGGGGCTTATCGGAGATCAACTTATCCAGTATTTTCACGTTTCTCAGGCGCAGCAAGAAATATTTACCGTCCTTATACAGCCCTAAAAGATGCTCCGTGCAGCCGGCCTTCTCCAGTAAGAAGAAAAAACGCGTCTTATCTTTCAACTGGTCGATATCGAAATACTCCTTTGCTTTATCCAGAAAACTTTCCAGCTCCAGCGGCCGCTCAAGTTTAAGGAGACGGTGAATCGGCAATATCGATAAACCCCGGTAATCCGTATTGGTAAAATATGCCATGCAGAAATTAAAATCTTCTTCCCCGGTAAAACGATCCCCCAGTTTTTCGCGCATCATATCGCGCCAGGCGCAGGAAACTTCGTAACGATGATGGCCGTCAGCGATAAACATGTTTTCTTCATTCATATTCGTGCGGACAAACTGCAGGATATCCGGATCATCCAGCCGCCACAGTTTATGCACTGTTTTTTCATCATCCGTAACTTCGATAAAAAGCCCGCGGTCGGAAATATGTTTCTGAAAAATACGCTGGATAATACGTTTTTTGTCGAGAAAGATAATAAAAATAGGGCTAAGATTGGCTTTTACCTGTTTCAGAAGCTTAAAACGGTCCTCTTTTGCGGCGTTGTGCGTATTTTCGTGCCCGAATACCGCCGAGGCGTTTTTATCTCCCAGCCTCAGCAGGGAAATAAAACCCAGGCGCGTCTTTTTTTCGCCGCGGATAACATACTGCTGGCTGTAAAAATATACCGCCGGATTTTCATCCTGAACCAGCA
>JAQTRM010000010.1:0-8782 GCA_028711825.1 Candidatus Omnitrophota bacterium
TTTTCTCCCAGGATTGTCTTGTTTTGCTTTACGACTTTGACTTAATTACTAGCTAAGGCAAAGTTTTGAATAAATAAAGGGGACGGTTCTATTTTTTAACCTTGTTTTACCAGAAAAATAGAACCGTCCCCTTTATTTTCTGGTTTTGCTTTTGCCTCCAGCTGACAGCTGATGGCTGACAGCTGAAGGCTAAGAGCTGAAAATCCTTGAATTTCATGTTAATCCCGATATAATGAATTGGTAATCCGGCGATAGAATGGGGTCTTCTGGTTAAAAACGGGCTTGATAAAATATGTATTTAGTCGTTTTGGTTACCGCTAAAGATAAAAAAGAAGCGCGGAAGATCTCTTCCGGATTGATTGAGGCCGGGCTGGCAGCTTGTATTAATATTGTCGGTGGTGTCGAATCGGTATTCTTCTGGAAAAATAAATTAAACCGGGAAAAAGAAACGCTCCTGATAATTAAAACAAAAAAAGAGAGATTTTCCCGGGTGATAAAATTAATTCGTTCTATTCACAGTTACGAAGTCCCGGAGATTATCGCCCTTCCGGTGGTTGCGGGAGATAAATCTTATTTAAGGTGGGTCGATGCAAATCTCCGGTAGCCCGTTTGATTTCGTGATTGCTTTTTTCGCGGGATTCCTCGCCAGCCTTACCCCCTGCGTATACCCGCTTATCCCGATAGGCGCCGGCTATGTCGTGGGCAGCGCGCAGAGTTCAAAAGTCAAGGCCTTGCTGTTAAGTCTGTCTTACGTTACCGGGATGGCGCTGGTTTATTCTTTTCTGGGGATTCTTGCGGTTTTAACCGGCAGTATCTTCGGCAGTATAAGCTCCGCGCCCGCGGTGGGGCTGGTTTCCGGAGCGTTTATCCTGGTTTTCGGGCTTTTTATGTTCGACCTTTTTCATTTCAGCCCGCGGACACGTATCAGGATGCCGGTTTACGGAAAAAATAATTTTCTCGGGGCGTTGTTGTTGGGGGCGGTTTCCGGTTTAATGATTACTCCGTGCCTTAGTCCGGTATTAGGCGCGATATTGTCTTACCTGGCCACCAAGAACAATGTTTTTTACGGTTGTTTTTTATTGTTGAGTTTTTCTTTCGGAATGGGCCTTATTTTTATCCTGGTAGGGACTTTCGGCGCCGGGATCGCAGGCTTGCCCAAGAGCGGCAGGTGGATGCTGGTTATCAAGAAGATTTGCGCGGCAATTATGGTCGGTGCGGGTATTTATTTTATTTTCAGCTCCTTAAGGAGGTTTTAGTGCGTAATTTCAGGATGCCGTTTTTAGCGGTTTTGTTTTTTATTTTTTCGGTTTTCGGCAGTATGTCTTTTGCCGAAGGTATCGTATTGAGCGACTTGAAAGGGGAAAAGGCGGACCTGGCTTCTTATAAAGGTAAACCGGTAATCCTTTTCTTCTGGACCACCTGGTGTCCTTATTGCCGGCAGGAATTGAAGGATTTAAACCAGCGTTATCCCCAGATCACCGAGGACGGGATTGTCCTTTTGGGTGTTAATGTCAACGAGCCGTCTTACAAGGTGCAGAATTTTTTCGAAAGCTACCCGCTTCAGTTCAGGATGCTTTTAGACAAAAACGGTTTACTAGCCGATGAATATAATTTAATGGGAGTGCCTACCTATGTTTTTCTGGACAAGGAAGGCAAAGAGATCTCGCAGGCCCATAGTCTGCCTCCGGATTATAAGCTTTTATTGTCGGGCCGGAAAGGGATCGATGGCTGATTTCTACCGGATTGTCGATGAGATCTGCGATAAGGATAAAAGGTATAAACCCGACGCCTATGAGTTTATGCTGAAGGGTCTGGAGTTTACCCAAAAGAAGCTTAAAAAGAATTCACATGTCTCCGGGTCCGAACTGGCGGTGGGTTTACGGGATTACGCGATCAACCAGTATGGTCCTTTGGCGGGGATGGTTCTTTCTTACTGGGGAATACGCCAGACAAAAGATTTCGGGAATATTGTTTTTAATATGATCGAACGGAAACTGCTTTCCAAGACGAAAGAAGATTCGTTGTTGGATTTCGAAGAAGTTTATGATTTCAAGGCGGCATTTTCCGATGTTCTGGCTAAAAGCGTAATCAATGGAGTCAGGGGGAAACATGATCAATAAGGATGTCAGGGCGCTTATCGAATCCCGGGAATTTATCAGCGTGGCTTCTTGCGACCTGGAAGGCCGGCCGAACGCCGCTCCTAAATTCCTGCTTAAGGTGGAATCCGATTGTATTTACCTGGTGGATTACATTATCGGCAGGACATTCCGTAATCTTAACGTTAATCCGAAAGTTTCCCTTTCTTTTTTTGACAATAACACCCTCGTGGGCTACCAAATCAACGGTAAAGTAGAAATCATCGATCGCGGCCCGGAGTATCTGGCGATACTTAACGATCTGCAGCGCAGGGAAGTAGATCTTTCGGCGACCAGGATTATCGACGGGGTGATCAAGGGCAGGCCGCATAAGGCTTATGAGGCGGCTTCTTCCAAGCAGTTTATAATACTTAAGGTCGAGGTGGAGGAAATTGTCCAGATGCAGTCAAGCGGCACCCTGCGCCGGGAGAAGATAAGATGAATTTAAAAGGCATGGCTTTAGGCATCGGCAGTCTTCCCCTGAAGGACGCCCGGGAGGCGGTGGATCTGGTCTTGCGTTATCTCCCGCAGGCTCCTTTTTGGCCGCAGCTGCCTAAGCGGGATACACGCGAAGGTATGCTGGCGCAATTTAACGAGGGCCTGCCGGGGATTAAATTTAATGGCCCGGACCTGAAATTTGACCCGCAGGACAAGGAAAAAGAGCTGGAAATTTTTTATGAAAGGTTTATCGCGGGCGACCTGCAATATTTTAAAATTAGCCGGCAGTTTGCGGAAGGGCTTTACGAGTTTAAGGAACGCCTTGGCAAAGGGGCGGCGGCGGGGGCGGAATTTATCAAGTGTCAGGTTACCGGCCCATTCACTTTTTGCGCCGGGATTAACGATAGTCTGGACAGGCCGATCATACATGACGAGATAGTGATGCAGGCCGTATCTAAAGGCCTGGCGATGAAGGCCCTTTGGCAGCTGGAATTTTTCAAGGATTTCGGCAAAAAAATGATCGTTTTCTTCGATGAACCGTATCTGGCGGGGGTAGGTTCGGCTTATAACCCGCTCGACCGTAGCGCGGTAATCGGATTATATGAGGAGCTTGCCGCGGTCATGAAAGAGCGGGGCTGCCTGGTCGGGATACATTGCTGCGGTAATACGGACTGGTCGATGCTTACCGGTACCCCCGGCATCGATATTATAAATTTCGACGCTTTTAATTTCCTGGAAAGATTTGTGCTTTACGCGGATGATCTTAATGCTTTCCTCGGAAGAGGGGGGATTATCTGCTGGGGGATCGTTCCCACGCAGGAGTTTAATTCTTCCCAGAGCGCTGAAATGCTGGCGGATAAGATAAATTCCGGGTTGGATGCTTTGGAGAAGAAAGGGGTAGACCGCCGGCTGCTTTTGGAGGGCCTCTTAATCAGCCCGGCCTGCGGTTTGGGGACATTAGACGCGCTTAAAGCGGAAGGTATCCTGGGTCTGCTTGACCAAACCAGCCAATTTATCCGTAAAAACTTTTGAGATGACAGGAATCGTTTTCTAGGCTAAAGGATTTTTTTTGTTTTTAGCTGATAGCTGATAACTGAAGGCTGGCTGCTGAAAGCTGAAAAATAAACTATTTGACAAAGGGAAATATCGGTTATATAATTAAAAAACTTTAATACCATTTTTTAATACGTTCGCCGTTTGAAGGCTTCGGCTTTTTAAGGCCGGTTTAAAACGGCTCAGTATCAATCCTGAGCATTCTCCGGTTTCTAGAGCAGGGTGTGCGGGATTGATTTCCTAAAGGATATCATGAAAGAGATCAGAATACACGCCCGCGCAGGGCAGGGCGCGATTACCACCGCTTCATTGCTGGGGTTCAGTTATTTTAACGAAGGTAAATATCCCTACGCTTTCCCGAATTTCGGGGCGGCCAGGATGGGTGCTCCGATGAACGCCTTTGTGCGCGTCGACGACCGTCCGGTACGCCTGCGCAGCCAAATCTATGAACCGGATTACGTGATTATCGTCGATCCTACGCTGATGCGCGGTTTTAACTGTTTTTCCGGATTACAAAGTGACGGGATCGCGATTATTAACGGCCGCGAAGACCTGGAGCTCCCGAAGTTAAAGGCCAGCCAGAAGGTTTTTGTGGTAAACGCCAATGATATCGCTTTAAGAAATATCGGCCGTCCCTTGGGTAATACCGCTTTGATCGGCGCTTTTGCCGCGGCGACCGGAGAATTGAAATTGGACAATCTGATCGAAGTAGTCGGTAACCGTTTCAGCGGCAAAGCCCAGGAAGGCAATATTAAGTCTGTCCGGGAAGGCTTTGAATTTGTTAAAAATAATTTAAAGGGGTAAAATGTTCGGTCCATTGACGGTAAAACCAAAAGAGAGCAAGGGCGACAAGACCGGAAGCTGGAGAACCCAGTTCAGGCCGGAGTATTTACATAAGAACTGTATCGCCTGCCGGATGTGCGCGATGATCTGCCCTGAAGGCTGCGTTTATGGTAAAGAAAAGAACAGTTTCTGGGTAGATTTTAATTTCTGTAAAGGCTGCGGGGTTTGCGCCGATATTTGTCCGAAAAAAGATATTGCCATGGTTGTCGAAGATGGCAAAAGTGAGGAAAAGTGAAAGAATTTTTAGAAGGGTCGCACGCGATTGCCGAGATTGTTAAAGCCTGCCGTCCGGGAGTGGTTTCGGCTTATCCGATTACCCCGCAGACGCATATTGTTGAAGATTTGGCCCAAATGGTCGCCAACGGAGAGCTTAAAAGCGAGTTTGTGAACGTGGAAAGCGAACATTCCGCCGCTTCGGTGGTTTTGGGAGGGTCGGCCGCGGGAGTCCGTGTGTATACCGCTACCAGTTCCCAGGGGCTTTTTTATATGCAGGAAGTGGTTTTCAATATCGCCGGAATGCGCCTGCCGGTAGTAATGACCTGTGCCAACCGCGCGATAAGCGCCCCGATCAATATCTGGAATGACCAGCAGGATTCTATTTCGCTGCGTGATGCCGGATGGATCCAGATCTATGCCGAAGATAACCAGGAGGCGGTGGATTTTCACCTGCTTGCTTACCGTCTGGCCGAGGATAAAAGGGTGATGCTGCCGGTGATGGTCTGCATGGATGGTTTTATTCTGACCCACGGAATGGAAACGGTGGATATCCCGGAGCAGGAGAAGGTGGATAAATTCCTGCCTCCTTACAGCCCGCTATATAAATTAGATCCCGCTGAACCTATTTCGATGGGTCTTTTAGCTGACCCCGATTATTATATGGAAACGCGGTTTGCGATCCAGGAAACAATGAAGGAATCTCTGGGGTATCTTTCCGAGATCAGTTCTGAATTCAACGGTGTTTTCGGCAGGGACTACAAGGATTTATTGGTTGAGGAATATCAAACCAAGGATGCCGAGAAGGTGATCGTGGCGATGGGGTCGGTGTGCGGGACCATCAAGGAGGCGGTTGACCAGCAGCGTGCCAAAGGCAAAAAAGTGGGGCTTTTGCGTATCATCAGTTTCCGTCCTTTTCCTTACGCCAGGATATATGAAGTTTTAAAAGATGTCCCGAGGGTCGCGGTCCTGGATAAGGCGGTTTCGCTGGGAGGTTACGCTCCGCTTTCCGTGGACGTAAAAGCGGCTTTATACGGGAAAAAGAAGGGGCCCAAGGTTGTAAGCAGTTTTGTCGCCGGATTAGGCGGCAGGGATATTACTTTGGAATCCATAAACGAGGTGTTCAGGAGATTGACCGCTAAAGAAGTCAGTTCCGATTTTATCGATTTAAAGCCGGAGTTGCTCAAGGAAGAATATGGAAGATAAACATTTATTTAAACCCGGACATACCGCCTGCGCCGGATGCGGACAGGCGATCGCAGCGCGCCTGGTGATCGAGGCGGCGGGAGCCAATACGATCGTTGCCAACAATACCGGTTGCCTTGAGGTTTTTTCCACCAAATACCCGGAAACTGCCTGGGGTGTTCCGTGGATCCATTCTTTATTTGAAAACTCCGCGGCAGTCGCCTCGGGAATCGAAGCGGCCCTTAAATATTTAGGCAAAAAAGATTCAATTAATGTTATCGCTCAGGGCGGGGATGGTTCAAGCGGCGATATCGGGCTGCAGGCTTTAAGCGGAATGCTTGAAAGAGGGCATGATATCCTTTATGTGTGTTATGATAATGAAGCCTATATGAATACCGGGGTGCAGCGCAGCGGGCTCACCCCTTTTGACACTAACACTACTACCAGTCCTTCCGGCAGTCTTTCGGCAGGCAATCTCCGGCCGAAAAAACCCATGCCGGAAATTTGCAATGCCCACGGGATTCCTTATGTCGCCACGGCTTCGGCAGGCTTCCCTCAGGATCTTACGCGTAAAGTCAAGAAGGCTATTTCGATTAGGGGGCCTAAATATATCCAGGTGCATGTGCCTTGTCCTTTAGGCTGGCGCCATGCGACCAACCAGATGCTGCCGGTAGCGAAGCTGGCGGTAGAGACCGGGTTGTATCCGTTATTTGAATATGAAAACGGGGTTTTATCCAACCGCAAACAGATTGTTCCCAAACCGGTGCAGGAGTATTTACAGACCCAGGGCAGGTTTAAGCATCTTGTTAATAATCCCGAAGAAGTAAAAAAGATCCAGGATATCGCAGATAACAATATCAAAAAATATAACTTAAAGGCCGAAGCTTAGAGGCAAGCTTGTCTGTTTTTAGTCCATTGTTTTACGGACTGGCAGGAAGAAAAGGAGAATATTATGGGAAAACAAGCAAGAGCGATAGTGGATTTAAGTTTAAAGGATCTGGTTAAGGATCTTAACAAAGCTTATTGTGATGAATGGCTGGCTTATTATCTTTATTGGTATATGGCGCAGACTGTTTCGGGCCGGGCCTATGAGGATATTAAAGAAATGCTGGAAAAGCTTGCCAAAGACGAATTGGAGCATGCCGGGGAGCTGGCGGATCTTATCAGCAAGCTGGGAGATGTGCCGGTAGCCAACCCGATGGAAATCGAGAAGGGGGCTAACGCTCCTTACTTTATGCCGCCCAAGAATACCGCGGATATTAATCGTATTATCCGGGTTGTTGCCGAAGCCGAGGCTAACGCGATTGAAGTGTATAACAAGCTGGCAAAAAAGACATTAGGCAAGGATAATGTTACTTATCAGCTGGTTACCCATATTTTAAGCGAAGAAGTAGACCACGAAGAGATATTCGAAAATCTTCTTGAAAGATAGGTTTTAAAGCTCCGCGTCAAGATTTATAGTTGAAATCCAATAATCACGGAGGGTAAAATGGCTAAAGTTACCATTGATGCTTCGACATGCGTAGGTTGCGGTTTATGCGAACAGTCGTGCCCGGAGGTATTTGAAGTGCAGGGGGACGGGGTTGCTCATGTTAAATCGCAGGGGCCGACGTCCTGTAATTTACAGGAGATCGCCGATTCCTGCCCGGTAAACTGCATAAAAGTCAGCTGATTTTTGTTTAATCAGGCGGTAATGGATTAAAAGGCACGGTGAGAATTCACCGTGCCTTTCTTTTTAGTTCCGTGACAAATTCTATGAAATACTTGTTTTTCGCTTCGGATAAAGCTTTGCGGGAGAAGGATTCCTTTTCCGCCAGGAAGGTTTTTTCATCTACCGGTTTTACGGATTTAAGCATAATAATGTAATATCCCTGTTCGTTGGAGATTATCGGGCTGGGTTTGCCGTCTTCTAGCTTTTTGGCGTTATCCCAGAATATTTCGGCAGGCCCCAGTTCTTTGATTGTTCCATCGGATTTAAAGAATTCCGTGGATACGCTTTTTAATCCGCTTGATGCGGCTGCTTGATGGAACTGCATCGTTTTTAAATTTTCCGCGCATTCTTCGATTTTCTTTTTCGCTTCCTGCCGCGCGGTTTCTGCGATCAGGGCTTCTTTAACCTTGTCTTTTATTTCATTCAGCTCAGGTATATGTGCCGGTTCTCCGTCCACCGGAGGTTCTTTAAACATTGCCTTGTTCCGCAGGAAGAAGGAATTGATTTCCTCCTCGCCGGGCTTTACCTTTTTGGCGTAATCCGGGAAGAGGCAGGCGATATAGTAAATACTCAGCTCCTGGTTATTTTTTAAATACGCCCGGTAGATTTCTTCGTCATTTAGCTTTACGTTTTTAGTGACCTGCTCGTAAAGTTTGATCAGCTCGAGGTTCTGACGTATTTCTTCTTCGAAGATCCGCGGCTGCAGGCGCAGCACATAGCGCAAGACCTCCTGGTAGGCCTTTTCGTTAAAACCGTTTTTATCCCTGAAATACGGGGTATTTTGTATCTCATCGACCACTTCTTTGTCTTTTACGGTGATCCGGCGTGCTTTTGCCTCGTGCAGAAGGATCAGCCTTTCCCAGGCCTGCCCTTGAAGGTCGAGATATTTTTCTATTTCCGGGAATTTGTCCCCGAATCGCATGATCGCCAGGGTTTTTACCGCCGTAAGAGAATCGCGGAAATCCTTTTCCGATACGTTCCTGCCGAAAATTTTTCCTACCGTATAAGAGTCTTTGGCCTCGCGTCCGGATCCTCCGAATCCCCAGAAGGTAAATGCCGGAATAATGATGATTGCCAGTCCAATCCAGATCTTTTTTTGTGTTTTCCTGCTGCGCAGCGCTTTTAACATTTTAATGTCCTTTCGTTATATTTAACAATTATAAAACAAAATATGGGTATTGCAAACTTAAATTAATCCAGCTGT
>JAQTRM010000010.1:8882-29987 GCA_028711825.1 Candidatus Omnitrophota bacterium
AGCTGATAGCTGAAAAGCAATTTTCATTTGCTAAAGGGCATTTTTTTGCTATAATTAAGCTTTCAAAAAGAAACATCCCGCGCTAAGAGTTACACCTCGCGCATATAAGGAATTGCGCGGGTGTGCCCTTGTGGGCAAAAGAGGGCCTCACGATGATTGAGCGTTACAGTCTGCCGGAGATGTCCGCAATCTGGCAGGAGGAATTCAAATTTCAGACGATGCTGGCGATTGAAATCCTGGCTTTGGAGGCTTACGCCGCCAGGAAAGTTGTCCCTTCCGAAGCTGTAAAAAGGATCAAACAGAAAGCCCGTTTTAACCTTTCCCAAATAAAAAAAATCGAAGAGAAAACACAACATGATGTTGTGGCCTTTGTCGCCAACGTCTCGCAATATATAGGCAAAGATGCCCAGTATCTGCATCTGGGGTTGACTTCTTCCGATATCCTGGATACGACCCTTGGCGCGCAGTTAAAAAGCGCCTCTAAAATTTTAATCAAAGACCTGGAGGGATTGCTTAAGGCCTTGGCTAAAAAAGCGCGTTTTTATAAGAATACCGTCTGTATCGGCCGGACGCACGGGGTGCATGCCGAACCGACGACCTTTGGCTTGAAACTGGCGCTTTGGTATGATGAGACGCGCCGGAACCTGGAGCGTCTTAAGCGTGCCGAAGAAGAGGTTTCCCGCGGCAAGCTTTCCGGTGCGGTAGGGACATATTCAAATATCGAACCCTACGTGGAAGATTACGTCTGCCGTAAGCTTGGATTAAAGCCCGTAAATATCGCCACCCAGATTATCCAGAGAGATATCCACGCGCAATACCTTTCGACCCTGGCGGTGATCGGAGCTTCTTTGGAAAAGTTCGCTACCGAGATCCGGCATCTCCAGAAGACGGAGGTTCTGGAAGCCGAAGAACCTTTCGGCAAAGGCCAGAAGGGTTCAAGCGCCATGCCCCATAAGCGCAACCCGGTGATCTGTGAAAGGGTCTGCGGCCTTGCGCGCCTCCTGAGGGCAAACGCCCATGCGGCTCTTGAGAATGTGTGTCTTTGGCATGAACGCGATATCAGCCATTCCTCGGTGGAGCGGGTGATTTTCCCGGATTCCACTCTGGCCTTGGATTATATGCTGCATAAATTTATCCAGGTTGTCGAAGGGATGAAGGTTTACCCGGAGAATATGCGGCACAACCTCGATAAAACGCGCGGCCTGATTTTTTCGCAGAGGGTTTTGATTGCTTTAATGAATAAAGGGCTTGCCCGCCCGCGCGCTTATGATCTGGTGCAGAAAGCGGCGATGCAGACCTGGAAAGGGGAAGGGAGTTTTAAAGAAAACCTTCTCTCTACCGGTTCTTCCAAGTATTTAAACGTCCGGGAACTGGACAAGATATTCGATCTGGACTATTATTTGCGTAACGTAGGTAAAATTTTTCATAAGGTCGGTTTATAATTCAAAACCCTGCCTTTAAAATTTCGTTAACTATGCGGTATAAGATTGAAGTAGTCGATAAGCCGGGCGTTTTTGATGCTGTGGGCCAGGGCATAAAAAAAGATATCCGGGATCTCGGAATCGCGGGTGTCAGGGATGTAAAGTTCATCCAGGTTTATCTCCTGGAGGGCAGTTTCGCCGAAGCCCAGGTGATCAGCATCTGCAGGGAGCTGCTGATTGATAAAGTTACCCAGGATTATAAGATTATTCCCGAAACTTTCAAAGAACCTTCCCGCAGCACCCGTCACGTGGTGGAAGTATCTTATCATCCGGGGGTAATGGATCCGGCGGAGGAATCGGTCTTAAAGGGCATCCGGGATCTTGGAATACCGGAACCGGAATCGGTAAAGACCGCAAAAAAATATATCATCTCCGGGAAATTGTCTTCCGTCCAGCTTAATACGATCACAGAAAAACTTCTTTATAACAAGCTTATCCAATATGTGGCAGACCGTTTTACATCTCCCGGTGATGTTAAAAACCTCCCCGGTTATGATTTCAAGCTGGTGACCGTGGATCTGCTCGGCGCCGCCGACCCGGAATTATTAAAAATAAGCAAAAAAGGCCAGCTCTTCCTGAATTTGAACGAGATGCGGCAGATCCGGGATTATTTCCGCAAGCTCAAGCGTAACCCTACCGATTGCGAGCTGGAGACGATTGCCCAGACCTGGAGCGAGCATTGTTATCATAAAACTTTCCGCGGGAATATCGATTACCGCGAGAAAAAATCCGACCCCTGCCTCGGGGATATGAAGATTAAGAGCCTTTTAAAAACTACCATCATGAAGGCGACCCGTAAACTGGATAAAGATTGGTGTGTTTCGGTGTTTAAGGACAACGCGGGGGTGATTCGTTTCGATAAAGATAATAATGTGTGTTTTAAGGTGGAGACGCATAATCATCCTTCGGCATTGGAGCCTTTTGGAGGCGCCAATACCGGTATCGGCGGAGTAATCCGGGACGTGATGGGCACCGGGTTAGGCGCCAGGCCGATTTTAAACAGTGATGTTTTTTGTTTTGCCCCTCCGGACCTGGATTTCAGGGAAGTTCCCTCCGGGGCGCTGCATCCTAAACGGGTGATGAAAGGGGTTGTCAGCGGTGTGCGTGATTACGGCAATAAAATGGGGATTCCTACCGTTAACGGCGCGGTATTGTTTCATAAAGATTTTGCCGGCAATCCCCTGGTTTACTGCGGCACGGTGGGCATGATGCCCCGGGATAAATCGTTTAAAAAAACGAACCGCGGGGATCTGGCGGTAGTGGTCGGCGGGGCAACCGGGCGCGACGGTATACACGGGGCGACTTTTTCAAGCGGCGAGCTTACTCATGAATCCGAGACTGTCTCAAGCGGGGCGGTCCAGATCGGCAACCCGATCCAGGAGAAAAAGGTTCTGGATACGCTTATTAAGGCGCGCGACCTGAATTTGTTCAGCGCACTTACCGACTGCGGGGCCGGAGGCCTCTCCAGCGCGATCGGGGAAATGGGGCAGGAGCTGGGGGCGCGGGTGTACCTGGATAAGGTGCCTTTGAAATATTCGGGTTTAAGTTATATGGAGATTTGGATCTCGGAATCGCAGGAGAGGATGGTCCTTGCGGTGCCCCCGGAGAATATCGACCGGCTGATCCGGGTTTTTGCCGATGAGAACGTGAACGCCGCGGTGGTCGGAGAGTTTACCGGGACAAAAAAACTTGAACTTTATTACCGGGAAGAACAGGTCTGCAGCCTGGAGATGGATTTTCTGCACGGCGGGATACCGAGCATCGCCAAAAAAGCGCTTTACCTTCAGATCCGGCACGCTGAACCGAAGATACCCCGCAGGAAAAATTATACTTCCGATCTTTTGAAGCTCCTTGGCCATTTTGACATTTGCTCCAAAGAGTGGATTGTCCGGCAGTATGACCATGAGGTACAGGGGGGATCGGTTATTAAACCCCTGGTTGGATTGAAAAACGACGGGCCGTCGGACGCCAGCGTCACAAAACCATTATTCGATTCAAATAAAGGGTTGATCCTTTCCAACGGCATAAATTTCCGTTTTGGGCTGATCGATCCATACTGGATGGCGGCCGGGTGCATTGATGAGGCTTTGCGGCAGATTATCAGCGTGGGCGGATCGCTAAAAGAAGTGGCGATCCTTGATAATTTCTGCTGGGGCAACCCGGATAAGCCCGACCGTCTAGGAGGGCTGGTGCGGGCGGCGTTCGGCTGTTATCACACCGCCCTGGCTTACGGGGTGCCTTTTATTTCCGGCAAGGACAGTTTTTATAACGAGTTCAGCGTGCACGGCAGGTCTACCCCTATTCCCGGGACATTGCTGATTTCGGCGATCGGGGTAATGGATGATGTATCTAAGTCTATTTCGATGTATGCCAAGGAGGCGGGAAGCCTGGTTTATCTTGTGGGTAATACCCGCGATGAATTAGGCGGCAGCCATTATTACGATCTTTACCGGGCTTTAGGGAACCGGGTGCCCCGGGTATATCCCGGAGAGTCCAATAAGGTTTTTTCCGCTTTAAGCCGGGCATCGCAAAAAGGATTGGTTAAATCCATGCATGATTGTTCCGACGGAGGGCTGGCGGTAGCTCTGGCGGAGATGTCTTTTGCCGGAGGCCTGGGGATGGAGGTTTTTCTTTCAGAAGTTCCTTACGTCAAATCCGCGGGAATAAATAATGAAACCCTGCTGTTTTCGGAGTCGCATTCGCGTTTTGTGGTGGAAGTGGCTGTTGAGAAACAGAGGGAGTTTCAGAAGCAGCTTAAAGGGCTGCCTTGCGGATTAATCGGATGCCTTAATGATAAAGACCGTTTCCGGGTGCGCGGGATGGAAGGCGAAGTTTGCCTGGATGCGGATATCGCCAGCCTTAAAGAGGCCTGGCAGGGGCCGTTAAAATGGTAAAGAATAAAATTTGCGCCAAAGGTATGCTGGAAAAGGATTTTACGCAGGAAGATACCTGGCGCATATTCAGGATTATGTCGGAGTTTGTGGACGGGTTCGAGGTTCTTTCGAATGTCGGTAAGGCGGTTTCAATTTTCGGTTCCGCCAGGACCGGCAGAGAGT
This sequence comes from Candidatus Omnitrophota bacterium, assembly GCA_028711825.1. Taxonomy (GTDB): domain Bacteria; phylum Omnitrophota; class Gorgyraeia; order Gygaellales; family Profunditerraquicolaceae; genus UBA6249. Next base: position 13,420 of record JAQTRM010000010.1, read on the forward strand.
CGCGTTTTTATAAGCAGGCTGAAGAGATCGCTTATCATATCGCCCGCGAAGGGTATGCGGTAATTACCGGAAGCGGTCCGGGGTTGATGGAAGCGGCGAATAAAGGCGCCCGGAAGGCTAAGGGGCAGTCTATCGGGTTGAATATCCACCTGCCGTGCGAACAACGGCCGAATAAATATGTGGATACGGCGCTGGGTTTCCGTTATTTCTTCGTGCGTAAAGTGATGTTTGTGAAATACGCCAAGGCGTTTGTGATCCTGCCCGGGGGGTTCGGGACGCTGGATGAATTTTTCGAAGCGGTAACTCTTATCCAGACCGAGAGAATCAATAAATTCCCGGTAATACTTTTTAACCGCAAGTATTGGAAGCCGCTCTTGGGGTGGCTGAAAAAGACGGTTTGCGGGTGCGGCAACATTGACCGGGAGGATCTGGAGATATTTATTACGGTCGATGAACCCAGGGAAGTGGCGCAGGCGATTAAAAAGTTCTACGCGGTCAAGCCGGGGGGTAAGGGTTAAAGTGTCGAAGCCTAAAGTTTGTATTTTAAGAAGTGCCGGGACAAATTGCGACCGGGAGACCGCCGCGGCGTTTGAGATGGCGGGGGCGGATACGGAGCTTTTGCATGTCAACCGCCTGACCTGCGGAGAGAGGGCTTTTAAGGAATTTCAGATCCTGGCTTTGCCCGGAGGTTTCAGCTACGGGGATGATGTCGCTTCGGGAAAGATCCTTGCCAATGAATTAAGGTTCAGGCTTTTTGACGGATTGCGCGAGTTCATTTCCGGGGGTAAGCTGGTAATCGGTATCTGTAACGGTTTTCAGGTCCTGGTGAAAAGCGGTTTACTGCCGGGGGTCGAATCCGCCTCCGGAGGATTAAAGCAGGAAGCCAGCCTTATCATGAATGATTCCGGGAAATTCGAGGCGCGTTGGGTATATTTGAAATCCGAAGGCCGTTGTATCTGGACTAAGGGGCTAAAGGATTTGATCTATCTTCCGGTAGCGCATGGGGAGGGGAAGTTCGTGGTGTCCGGGCAGAAGGTTTTGAACCGCTTGAAAAAGAACCGCCAGGTTGTTCTCAAATATTGCGACGGAAGAGGCAGGTTGTCCGGGTATCCGGACAATCCTAACGGTTCTTTGGCGGGAATTGCCGGCATTACCGACCGGACAGGCAGGGTCCTGGGGTTGATGCCGCATCCGGAAAGGCATATCCTGTCGCTGCAGCATCCGCGTAAAGAAAAACGGGCTGGTCTTAAAGGAGACGGTTTAGGAATATTTAAAAACGGAGTGGAATATGCCAGAAAGAATTTCTGAATGCGGTAAGTACCGGGCTGTCGATATTCGCCGGCCCAGGGAATATTGCGGTTTATTCGGGATTACCAATAACCGCCAGGCATCCTGGCTGACTTATCTGGGTTTGTTTGCCCAGCAGCACCGCGGCCAGGAGGCTTGCGGGATCGTAATTAATAACCAGGGAACGCTGAATATTCATAAAGATATGGGCCTGGTAAGCGATGTCTTCAGCGAGAAGGTGCTTGGCCGTCTCAAGGGAAATATGGCGGTGGGGCATGTGCGTTATTCGACTACCGGCTCCAGCGTGCTGAAGAACGCCCAACCGCTTCTTATTGATTACGCCAACGGTTCGATCTGTATCGCGCATAACGGCAACCTTGTGAATTCCTTCGAATTAAGGCAGAAGCTGGAAAAGTCCGGTTCGATTTTTCAGACTACCACGGATTCCGAGCTTGTTATCCATCTTATGGCCCGCAGCAATAAACGCAGCCTCCAAGACAGCCTGATTTATGCCTTAAGGAGGGTTAAAGGCGCGTATTCTCTGGTAATGATGAACAGTCAGTATTTGATCGGCACGCGCGACCCGCATGGTTTCCGGCCTTTGGTTTTAGGCCGCCTGGGTTCTTCGTATTGTTTTGCCTCGGAGACCTGCGCTTTCGATCTGATCGGGGCAAAATTTATACGGGAAGTTAAGCCCGGGGAGATCGTATTTATCAATAATCAGGGAGAGGTCAAATCCATAAGGCCTCCGGAACTGACTGTCAGCCATTACGCGTTCTGCGCCTTTGAACACATTTATTTTTCACGGCCGGATTCGAATGTTTTCGGCCAGACGGTGCATACTGTCAGGCGCAAGTTCGGGGCGCAGCTGGCTAAAGAACATCCGGTTGCGGCGGATTTCGTGATTCCGGTCCCGGATTCGGGATTCTCAGCGGCCCTGGGCTATTCCCAGGAGTCCGGGATACCGATGGAACAGGGGATTATCCGTAATCACTATGTCGGGAGGACCTTTATTCAGCCGGCGCAGGATGCCCGCGATATGGGGGTGCGGGTGAAATTCAATACCTTAAAGGATATTTTAAAAGGCAGGCGTATTATTGTAGTCGACGATTCTATTGTGCGCGGCACGACCTCTAAAATTCGTGTGCGGAATTTGCGTAAAGCCGGGGTTAAGGAGGTGCATTTAAGGATTTCCTGTCCCGCGCACCGTTATCCTTGTTTTTACGGAATAGATTTTCACCGTTCCAGCGAACTGATCGCCAATAAATACGATACTCTGGAAAAGATCAGTAAATACCTTGAAGTCGACAGCCTGGGGTATTTAAGCCTTTCCGGCATGTTGAGTTGTTTGAACGGCGGGCAGAAAAATTATTGCACCGCCTGCTGGACGGGAAAATACGCGGTAAGAGCGGAGAAAAGGCACAGTAAGTTCTCTTTGGAAAGGCGCTGTTGCGGCCAGGGGGAATTGCAAACGTAATATTTTAGCGGGTCCTGCTACTGCGGCATCCTATCGTGCTCGCTTATGTTGGGCGCGGCAGGGGGATTCGCCTTAGTGCCGCCCGCTAAAATTTTGAAGTTATGCCGGGAGAAGGAGAGAGAGTGAAAAAAATAACTTATAAAAAATCCGGGGTAGATATTAATAGCGCAAGTATTTTTAAATCCAAGATCAAGCCTTTAGTGCGCCGTTCTTTTCGTCCGGAGGTTTTGGCGGATATCGGGGGGTTCGGGAGTTTTTTCAGGCTGGATAAAAATAAATACAGGGATCCGGTGCTGGTCTCTTCCAGCGACGGTGTGGGAACAAAACTGGTGATCGCCGGGATTGCCGGTAAGCATGATACCGTGGGGATAGACGCGGTGGCGATGAATGTAAACGATATCCTTTGCACCGGAGCGGAATCCCTTTTTTTTCTGGATTATATCGCTTTCTCCAAAGTTAAAGAAAGCGTGCTGGTTGATGTGGTAAAAGGAATAAACCGGGGGTGCCGGCAGGCGGGATGTTCTTTGGTCGGAGGAGAAACCGCCCAGATGCCGGGAATGTACCGGCAGGGCGAGTATGATATCGCGGGATTCTGTGTGGGGGTCGTAGAGAGAGATAAGATTATTAACGGTTCCAAGATAAATCCGGAGGATACGATAATCGGGATTGCCTCCAGCGGCCTGCATTCCAACGGTTACTCCCTGGTGAGAAAAGTTTTTAAGCCTTTAGAATTAAAAAGGATGTCGGCGCAGCTGCTGGAACCTACCCGGATTTATGTTTTACCGGTCCTGGAATTATTGCGCCGTTACGGGAGCGCGGTGCACGGGATAGCCCATATTACCGGCGGGGCATTTTACGATAAGATCGGCCGGATCCTTCCGGCGGGTATCGATGCTTTTATCGAAAAAGGCTCATGGAAGGTGCCGGAGATATTCAAGCTTATTCAATCTAAGGGTGGTATCGAAGATCTTGAAATGTATCATACCCTGAACATGGGGATAGGGATGGTCCTGGTTGTTAAAAAGGAATCTGTGCCCGGTATAATGAAAAAACTTTCCGAGTTTAAATTGGAATCCTGGGTAATTGGAGAGACCCGTCAAGGTTCCGGGCAGGTAAAGATAGTTTGAGTCGACAGTCCTGAAAGGAGATAAGCATGAATTTAGTCGGATTGATTGTTGTCGCGGCGGTAATAATTTTTATGATGGGTATCCGGATCGTGCGCCCGACGCACCGCGGGTTAGTGGAAAGATTCGGTAAATATAACCGGTTTGCCACCCCGGGGTTTAACTGGATAATTCCGGTTGTTGAAAATCTTTATCAGATTAATGTTACCGAGCAGATGGTGGATGCCGAGCCCCAGGAGATTATTACCAACGACAATCTGAACGCCAAGGTGGACGCCCAGGTTTATTTTAAGGTTAAAGCCGATGAAGAAGATGTTAAGAATTGCCAATACAGCGTGAATAATTACCAGTGGCAGATCGTAAACCTTGCCCGCACCACTTTAAGGAATATCATCGGTACGCTCACGCTGAAATCCGCCAACAGCGAAAGGGGTAAGATTAACGCCGAACTGCACAAGACTCTTTGCGAGGAGACCGCCAGCTGGGGCCTGGAGATCGTAAGGACTGAACTTAAAGAGATTGACCCTCCCAAGGATGTCCAGGAGACAATGAACAAGGTGGTGAAAGCGGAGAATGAGAAAATCGCCGCTATCGATTTCGCCACTGCCACCGAGACTGCCGCTGACGGCCAGAAACGCGCCGAGATTAAAAAGGCCGAAGGCATCAAACAGGCGCGCATCCTGGCGGCTGAAGGTGAGGCGGCGGCGATCAAGCTGGTTAATGAGGCGGCGCAGGAATATTTCGTAGGTAACGCCCAGCTGCTGCGCAAGCTGGAGACGGTGGAAAAATCCCTGCAGAATAACGCCAAGATCGTGGTCCCCGCCGGCACTGAATTGGTCAATGTGATCGGGGAGATGGCCGGTATCCTTCCGCTAAAGAATAAAGACGAAAAGAAATAATTTTCTCAAAGGAGGGAACGCGTGTCCACGGTAACTATAGCCGGTAATGACCCTTTGAAACCTAAGGTGGTGGTTCTAGCCGTAAGGCTGCTTTATGCCTCTATAGCCATTGTTTTTATCCGGGGCATAATCGTAGGGTTTAAGTTTAATACGGATGTGCCGCTTGCCTCGGTTGTGTTGTTTCTGTTCTTTGTTTGCGGGATAGTATGTTTTTTGATATATAAAATCAGCCGGGGCAGGAATTGGGCGAGGATTGTATATTTGTTGTTGTATCTGACCGGTAATTATTTTACGATCCTGCCGCTTTTTCGTTCGGTTGCGGTTTATCCTTTAACCGGAATCCTGGGCATCGGCCATGCGGTTATGGAATTGATCGCGCTGGTGATGTTGTTTTTGTCTCCCGCAAACCTGTGGTTTAAGGCTGAGCGGTCAGAATTTTAACGGATAAAGAAGTCCTGTTTCCTGGCTCTGCCGTTTTACCTTAGAGAAAATATGAAAAAGATAGCGTTAATAATTTTCGGTATTTTATTTTTTGCCGGGACATGTTTTGCCCGGGATTATTACGCTTTGGTGGAGATTTTGATTAAGAATAACGCGGGAACGGCTTTTGTGATGAGTACTATTACCAAGACCCCGGATGAAAAATCCTGTCAGGCGGTTTTGAATCCTGTAAATCATTTGAAGGACGAATACCAGGTAAGGACTGATTGTGTCAACGGACCGGCATGGGATAATTTATTCGGCAGCGTTTTCGCCAATAAACCCGCGTCCGGGGCTTATATTTCTTATAAGGATCTTTCCGGGTATGAGACCAGAGTTAATAGTAAAGTGCTGGTTAATCTGGAATCTTCTTCTTCCAGTGTACCGATAGATATGAATGAAAAAGAGGTTATCTCTTGGGCAAAGGCGATAATTGAAGCACTGAAAAAAGGCGGGATCAAGAATGCGCGGGTAGTTTACCCGGTAAAAAAATGAAAGGACCATTATGTTCGACAAGATGAAGGGTTTATTCGAAATGCAGAAGAAGATGCAGGAGGTAAAACGGGCCTTGGAAGAGGCGGTTTTCGAGATTAAGAGTTCCGACGGGGCGGTGGAGATGAAGATGAACGGTGCCCAGCAGGTACAGGAGGTCCGGATCAAGGAGGGGTTAACCCCGCAGGAGAACGCGCGCCTGGGTGATTCGCTTAAAGATACCTTTAACCGCGCGGTCAAGCGTTCGCAGGAGATCGCCGCCGGCAAAATGCGCGAGGTTACCGGGATTAATTTACCCGGATTAACATAAGTTATTTTTTAAAACATAAAAAGGATAGAAAATGAAATATATCTATGTGTTGTTTATTGCTGCAGGATTGGTTTTTATATCTTTTTATAAGCTGCAGGCCCAGCAGCAGTATCCCGGCAATGCCGATATTTTTAACACGGATCTATTATCCGCTAAGGAATATATCCCTGAAACAAGCCGCAATGTTGATATTATGGTATTGGGATCAAACAGGCGTTTGCAAGAGCTTGCCGCCAGAATCAAAGAAAGCATCGGTAAAGATCCGCAATGGTACAGGGAATATGTTAATGCTAACGCAGGCAGCTCAGGTCCGCTCCCGTATAATTATAAGTTTGGTGTTTCTGAAGCGGAATATAATGAATTTCTGGAGGCCGGAACCAAGCTTCAAATGGTAAAATCAGGAGAGTCGGCCGTTGATTTTAAATGGATATCCGATTCCGTAGTGCAGATTTCTGCCGCAGGCGAACTTTCGGATCTAAATGGCATTGAGATTGATTTAGCCGGCAACCGCGTCAAAACTTCATTCGGCACCCTTGATATTTACAGCGAAATCAATAATACGGATTCGAATAGTCCTGTGGGACCTTGGACAGGGGTGCAATGGAAATTAGAAAATATTCCGAGTGCTCCCGGTTCTGTTTCCGGAGCGGTTGTGAAATTAGCTTTGGGCCGTTTAACCAAGAGCGGCCGCGGAATACTTTATTTTAACGTCAAAGAAGTCAGCCCGGAAGGGAAGCTGCGCAGAGTGGATAAGGTACTTTTTTATGATTTATAAAACGGGACCGGTAAATTAGCCTGCCGGGTATGGCATAATGTTTATTCTGTCTAATTTTATATCAGCGTCTGCTTCTGTTTTGGATATTTTGTTAAGTATATTATGCTGGGTAGTAGTCGTCCGCGCCTTGATCAGCTGGGTAAATCCCGACCCCTCCAACCCGATCGTGCAGTTCCTGGATAAGGTCTGCGAGCCGGTCCTGGAGCCGATCCGCAGGAGGCTGCCGCTTAATTTCCGGTTCGGTATCGACATTTCTCCGTTGATCGTAATACTGGTTATTATTTTTCTAAAATCGTTTTTAATTAAATCTCTTTTTGACTTAAGTGTCTGGATGAGGTTGAGATAATGCGGAAGTTCTGGCGGGGCGCGCTTCTTCTTATACCCGCGGTTTTGTTTTTTTATTCATTTTCCTGGGCGGGGAATTGGGAAAAGAGGGGGGAGTATTATTACCTTTCTAAAGACAGCCGCGATAACTTCAGCCTTCCCGGAGCCGGCCCGAACATCTTTCCCGCCAAATACCTGAAATACAACGGGGTGGATTTTCTGGTGCGGGGTGCCGAAGGCTGGCAGGATTACGGCAGGCTGGATCTTGAATACAGCCACATATTTTCTCTTCCTATCCGCTCCGGAATAAAAATCAGCCAGCTGCATCTTTTGATCGGAGGAAATTACAGCAACAGCTACGAGCATGACAGCTTAATGCGCCTTTACGGCGACAAGTATTTTTACGCCACTCTCATCGTTATTTTTATTTATGATGACGGGGGGTACCGGGAGCTCGCGGTTCCGGTATTCTGGGATTGGTTTCATATCGGTCCGGGGTCCTGGTCCGGAAACGGGGCGGAGATCAGGTCTTTGGGGGAGAATCCGGTGCGCAAGGACTGCAGTATTTTTCATGTGGTTTTTAATAATCCCCGGCCGCTGGAACCGGTTAAGAATATTTTGATTTCCGACAGTTGGCTGGGCGACCGGCCATTCTCGGATGTTTTTGCTTTGACCATCAAGTCAGCGGATGACATGGATGCTTCGCCGAGAACGGAGAAATAAATGCGGATTTTAGTTATAGGCTCAGGCGGAAGGGAACACGCTTTGGCCTGGAAGATCGCCCAATCTAAATTATGCGATAAGCTGTTTTGCGCTCCCGGTAACGGCGGGATCAGCCGGGTTGCGGAGTGCGTCGGGATTGCTCATGATGATGTATCCGGGCTTCTGGAATTCGCCGTAAAAGAAAGGATCGACCTTACCGTGGTGGGGCCGGAGCAGGCGCTTGCCGCAGGCATCGTCGATGAGTTTGAGCGCGCGGGTAAAAAGATTTTCGGCCCGCATAAGTCCGCTGCGCAATTAGAGGCAAGCAAGGTTTTTTCCAAGGAGTTAATGGCTAAATATAATGTGCCTACGGCAGGCTTTAAGGTTTTTGACGATCCGGAAGAAGCAAAAAGATATATCCGTAAAAACGGTGTTCCCTGTGTAGTAAAGGCTGATGGGCTTGCGGCGGGAAAAGGAGTGGTAGTGGCGCAGACGGTGGCGGAAGCCGAGGAGGCGGTGGCTTCCATGATGCAGAAAAAGGTTTTCGGGGATGCCGGAAAACGGGTGATTATCGAAGAATGCCTGAGCGGCCAGGAGGCGTCGATCCTGGTGGTGACGGATTCCAGGCACGCGCTGCCCCTGGCAAGCGCCCAGGACCATAAAAGGGTGTTTGACGGAGACCGGGGAGGCAATACCGGGGGGATGGGGGCATATTCGCCTGCCCCGGCGGTTACCGAAGCGGTTTTAAAGGAAATTATGGATACCGTAGTTTGCCGGACTATCAGAGGTTTGTCCGAGGAGGGGATAGCTTACCGCGGGGTTTTGTATGCCGGGATCATGCTGACCCCGCAGGGGCCGCGGGTTCTTGAATTTAACGTGCGCTTCGGCGATCCGGAAACCCAGGCTATCCTGCCGCGGCTTAAGACCGATCTGGTAGAGATAATGCTGGCAACCTGCAGCGGCAGGCTTTCGGATATCGGAACTTTAAAGTGGGACAGCCGCGCCTGCGTTTGCGTAGTTTGTGCCTCAGGAGGTTACCCCGGACCTTATACCAGGGATAAGGAGATTACCGGCCTGGATGATGCCGAAGCTTTGGAAGGAGTGGTAGTTTTTCACGCCGGCACTGTTCTCCGGGGAGAAACCGGACATTACCTTACCAGCGGAGGCAGGGTTTTAGGGGTAACCGGAATGGGCGCCACGATTAAAGAAGCGATAAAAGAAACTTATAACGCGGTAAGCAAGATCAGTTTTGAGGGGATGCATTGCCGGAAGGATATCGGGAGGAGAGCGTTGGATTTATAAACTCGAAATCCGAAACTCTAAACAAATCTAAAAGAACAAAACTTAAAAGATCGAAGTAATCTAGGAAAAACAGGTAGAGGTAAAGGTAAAGAAAACAAATATGTTTTGCTTTTTTGGTTTTTAGTGTTTTGAGTTTGTTTAGGATTTAGAGTTTAGTGTTTAGGGTTTAATTCCGGGAGGTTCTATGAAGAAAATCAGCATTGTCATGGGCAGTAAATCGGACCTGGAAACGGTGAGCGAAACGGTAAACGTTCTTAATGAGTTCAAGACGGAATTCGACCTGAAAGTCCTTTCGGCTCATCGCAGCCCGCAGGATCTAATCCGGTATGTGGAAAAATCTTCCGAAAGCGGGACGAAAGTTTTTATCGCCGCCGCCGGGATGTCGGCGGCTTTGGCGGGCGTAATCGCCGCGCATACGACCCTGCCGGTGATCGGGATACCGGTTGAAACCCGGAATTTAAAAGGATTGGATTCGCTTCTTTCTACCGTTCAGATGCCTCCGGGTATCCCGGTGGGCTGTATGTCGATCGGCAAGCCCGGAGCGAAAAACGCCGCGCTTTTTGCGCTGGAAATACTGGGAACGGAAGATTCGAAAATCAGAGCCAGGCTTGCACGCTATAAGAAGCAGATGCGCGCCAGTATCCGGAAGACGAGAATCAGTTTATGATTTCGACCAAGGTTGTCAAAGTCAGCCCTTTCTCCCTGGATGATGAGGTGATCCGCCAGGCGGCCAGGGTTCTTATGGAGGGAGGGTTGGTGGTTATTCCTACCGAAACGGTTTACGGGATAGCCGCAAACGCCCTGGATCAAAAAGCCCTGGAGCGGCTTTACCAGATCAAGAACCGCCCCAAGGATAAGCCTTTCTCTCTATTGATCGGGCATAAACATAAAGTCCATGAATTGTGCCGCGACATCCCGGTAGCCGCTTATAAATTAATGCAGCGGTTCTGGCCGGGGCCGTTAACGATAATTATGAATTCTTCCAAAAAAGGAACGGTTGGATTGCGCATGCCGGATCATCCGGTGGCCCTGGCTTTAATTACCCAGGCGGCAGTTCCCCTGGTGTGCCCTTCCGCCAATATCTCCGATCACCCGGCGCCCGCGGATTTTAGCCAGGCGATCAAGGAGATGGACGGATTGGTGGAGCTGGCGATTGACGCCGGACCGGCGAAAATCGGCCGGGAGTCCAGTATTGTGGATTTAAGTGTCCAGCCTCCGGCGATAGTCCGGGTGGGGGCGATCGGAGAGGATGATCTTAAAAGGGTATTGAATTCTAAAAACGTGCTTTTCGTCTGCACCGGGAATTCCTGCCGTTCGGTAATGGCGCAGGCATATTTGAATAAGCTGCTGCAGAAACAACAGAGGACGGATGTGCATGCTTTATCCGCCGGACTGATGGCATTGGCGGGGACGGGCGCCAGCGAGGAAGCGCGGGAGGTCATGGCAAAAGAAGGTATTGATGTGAGCCTGCACCGGTCGCAGAGGGTGACCCGGGAACTCCTGGACCGTTCGGATATTATCCTGGCGATGGAGGATATTCATGAAGAACAGATACTGCGGATGGCTCCCGAAACGAAAAACAGGCTTTTTTTATTGAAAGAATTTGCTAAAATGAAAGATGGCAACTTGAATATCTCCGATCCTATCGGAGGCTCATTTGAGTTTTACCACAATACTTTTTTAATTATCAAGGAAGCGGTAGAGAGGATAATGAAAATACTATGAAAAAAATACTGATTGCTTCGGACCATGCCGGTTTTAACCTGAAAGAGAAGATAAAGTCTTATCTTTCAGGCAAGGGGATCGGTTTCAGGGACCTTGGGACTTATTCCAGGGAAAGCTGCGATTATCCGGTTTACGCTTATGAATTGGCCGCCAATATCTCAAACGGTAAATATAAAAAGGGGATTCTCATCTGCAAGAGCGGGATCGGTAATTCGATCGTCGCCAACCGTCTGCCCGGCGTGCGCGCCGCCCTTTGCGACAATGTGCGGATCGCCAGGCTCAGCCGTCAGCATAACGACAGTAATGTTCTGGTGCTGGGGTCGGGGTTTGTGAAACCTGAATTGGCCAAGCGTATAATTTCGACATGGATGAACACCGGGTTTTTGGGGGGAAGGCATTTGAGGAGGGTAAAACTTATTAATCAGATCGATAAAAAGATAAGGAGTGGTTTAAAGTGAAATACCTAGAAGAGAAGGACCCTGAAATCTACGCGGCGATCCGGAAAGAGCTGGAGCGCCAGAATAACAATTTAGAGCTTATCGCTTCGGAAAACTTTACTTCTTTGGCGGTTTTGGAGGCACAAGGTTCGGTCCTTACCAATAAATACGCCGAAGGTTATCCGGGGAAACGCTGGTATGGCGGATGCGAATATGTTGATGTCGTGGAAAACCTGGCGATCGAAAGGGTCAAAAAGATTTTTGGCGCCGAACACGCCAATGTTCAGCCGCATTCCGGATCCCAGGCGAATATGGCGGTTTATTTCGCGGCGCTTAAGCCGGGGGATACGGTGCTGGCGATGGATCTTTCCGCCGGCGGGCATCTTACCCACGGCCATCCTCATAATTTTTCCGGACGGCTCTTTAAGATAGTCGGTTACGGGGTGGACAAAAAAACCGAGACCCTGGATTATGAGGCAATCGCGGAATTAGCCCGGGTGCATAAGCCCCGGATGATTTTAGCGGGCGCTTCGGCATATCCCAGGATTATCGATTTTAAGAGGTTCCGCCAGATCGCCGACAGCGTAGGTGCGTATCTTTTTGTGGATATGGCGCATATCGCGGGCCTGGTGGCTGCGGGCCTGCATCCTTCTCCGGTTCCTTACGCGGAATTCGTCACTTCCACCACTCATAAGACCCTGCGTGGACCGCGCGGAGGTTTTATCTTATGCCGCGAGGATTTCGCCAAAAAGATCGACAGCCAGATCTTCCCCGGGATACAAGGAGGGCCTTTGATGCATGTTATCGCGGCAAAGGCGGTCGCTTTCGGCGAGGCGCTTTCGGATGAATTCAAGCAATATCAGAAACAGCTGTTGAAGAATTCCTCATCTCTTGCCGCCTGCCTTGAAGAGCGGGGGTTCCGGATCGTGTCCGGCGGCACGGATACGCATCTGATGCTGGTGGATTTAAATCCTAAGGATGTTACCGGGGCCGACGCCTCAAAGATCCTGGGTGAGGTTAATATTACGGTTAACAAGAATCTTATACCTTTCGATCTTAAAAGCCCGATGGTTACCAGCGGTATCCGCCTGGGGAGCGCGGCGGTAAGCACCCGTAAGATGAAGGAGCCGGAGATGCGGGAGATCGCCAGGCTGATCGATGAAGCCCTGGTGAACCGCGGTCTTCCGGAGAAGCTGTCCGGAGTAAAAGGCGAGGTTATCGCTTTAACTAAAAAATTCCCGCTTTACGCGGAATTATTTAAATAAGCTTTTTCGGCGGGCAGGAGAGAGGGGCGGCATGAAAAAAAAAGGTTCGGTAAACAGCACTGGGTTGAAAAAGGTCTTAAAACGTCCGAGTTGGGATGAATATTTTCTGGAGATGGCCTCGCTGGTAGCAAGACGTTCTACCTGCCTGCGCCGCAGTGTGGGGGCGGTTCTGGTGAGGGATAAAAGGATCCTTGCCACCGGTTATAACGGCGCCCCCAGCGGTTTGAAACATTGCGTGGAGATCGGCTGCCTGCGCCTGGAATTAAAAGTCCCTTCGGGAGAACGCCACGAGCTATGCCGCGCGCTGCATGCCGAACAGAACGCTTTGATCCAGGCTTCCCTGCACGGTATCAGCGTTAAAGGTTCTATTTTGTATACCACCACCCAGCCTTGCGTGATCTGCGCCAAGATGTTGATCAACGCCGGGATAAAAGAGATTGTGATTGCCGGCGGATATCCGGATAAGATGGCGATGGATTTTTTAAGGCAGGCGAAAATCAAAATAAGGAAATTATAGGATGCGGTGTCCTTTTTGCGGTTTCAAGGAGGATAAGGTAGTGGATTCCCGCGCTACCGCCGAAGAAGCGGCGGTAAGGCGCAGAAGGGAGTGCCTGAAGTGCGGACGGAGGTTCACTACCTATGAATACGTGGAAGAGATATCCTTGCTGGTAATCAAAAAGGACGGCCGCCGCGAGGCCTGGGACCGTAAAAAAGTCCTGGCCGGGATCATCCGGGCCTGCGAAAAAAGGCCGGTAAGCGTCGAGAAGATGGAGGAGGTCGCTACCCAGGTAGAGCGCGCGATTCAGAAAAAAAGCGACCGGGAGGTGCTTTCCAGCCGGATCGGAGAACTGGTGATGGAAAAGTTAAAATTGATCGATGATGTCGCTTATGTGCGTTTCGCTTCGGTCTACCGGCAGTTTAAGGATGTCGGCCAGTTCATGGTGGAATTAAAAGACATTCTGAATAAGGACAAGAAAAAGAAATAGAGTCCCGCAAAAATCATTTTTCAAACAATTCTTGAAAAAAACTGATACACTTAAAAGTTTATCCGCTCATATTGAAGAGCTGCGCTGTTGCAGGAAATGCCGTTTGATGCATCCTCCTCCGGTAAGCGGAGGGGCGGTTTCTTCTAAAATTATCCTGGTCGGGCAAGCTCCCGGGGACAAGGAGCCGAAATTGGGCAGGCCGTTTGCCTGGACCGCCGGCAAGACCTTGTTCGGATGGTTCAATACTGCCGCCGGAATAAGCGAAGAGCGTTTCCGGGATTCGGTATATATGGTTGCTGTATGCCGCTGTTTTCCCGGTAAGAACCGCAACGGTGGCGGGGACCGCGTGCCTTTACCGGAGGAAGTTTCCAATTGTTCTTCATGGCTTAAACGTGAATTGGAAATTCTCGAGCCGCGCCTGGTAATCCCGGTGGGGAAGCTGGCGATTTCCCGGTTTATCCCTTTGCAGAAACTGGATCAGATAATAGGCAAAAGCTTTAAGGTTTTTTATTCCGGGCACTCTTTCGACCTGATCCCGCTGCCGCATCCTTCCGGAGCTTCTCCCTGGCACCGGAAGGAACCGGGGAAGAGCCTGTTGAATAAGGCATTAAAGATTATCGTAAAACATCCGGCTTTTGAATTCCGGGGTAAAAACAAATAAATATGGATTTCCGATTAAAGAACGAATTTATCGAACTGGATAATCTGTTGAAGGTATTGGAACTGGTTTCCTGCGGTGCTGAGGCAAAACAGGTTATCCTTGCCGGTGAGGTTAAGGTGAACGGCGAGGCGGAGATCCGCGTCCGCCGCAAACTGCGCTTTAAAGACATCGTGGAGTTCCGGAGACAGAAGATTGAGATTCTGAAATAGTTATTTTTCAGCTTTCAGCCTTCAGCTATCAGCTGTCAGTCGTCAGCCTTCAGCTTTCAGCTAGAGTCAAAGGTAAATAAAGGGGACGGTTGTACTAGCTCAATAATTCGGTAACTTTCCGGCAATGACAATATTTGTAATTGCGAAGCCCTGCGCAGCAGGGCTGAAGCGATCTCAATAAATACAATCAGTTACATAGCGCTAAAGGATAGGTTGCTTCGCTTCGCCCGCAATGACGTGCTGTTATTCTTTAAAAGCGTTACCTAATTAGTGAGCATTAACAACCGTCCCTTTATTTCATACTTTATACTATCTACTATATGCTACTGTTTTTCCTACCTTCTATCTTCTACCTACTACATACTATCTACTAACTACTGCTCTTTTCCGCTTTTAGCTGATAGCTGATAGCTGAAGGCTGACAGCTGACGATTGAATTTCCTTGTCAAACTCCTCCGCCGGCGATATAATAAATCCAAGGTATTGTTAGAAACGGGGGTTTTAATGATCGAAATGGAATTAAATAAAATTGTGATCGATGAGAAGAGGCATGATCAGCTGATCGCTTTGAAAGAAAAGGGCGGGGATCGGGTACTTCCGATCGTGATCGGCTTAAATGAGGCCTCGGCGATCAAACTGAAGATCAGCGGTTTTAATCCTCCCCGGCCCCTGACCCATGACCTTATCGCAGTAATTATCGATAATCTCGGCGCTACCGTTGAAAAAATTATTATCGACGAACTCAAGGATAACACATTCTACGCTAAGATTGTGATTAAGGTCCCCGGCGGCGCATCGAAAATTATCGATGCCCGGCCGAGCGATAGTATCGCTCTTGCGGTAAGAGCCCGTGCCCCGATTTTTGTGGAAGACAAGATCATCAAGCAGTATGAGATGTTTAATAAAGAAAAATCTTAAAGGCCGGCATAATTTTTCCCTCCTTTTATTGAAAGCGTCAGATAACCAGACAGATGTTTAAATTCTCGCAGAGCGATAAAAAGATATTAAGACCGGTTTATGATTTCGCCAACTCCAGGAAGGTTAAATTATTCCTGGTAGGGGGGGCGATTCGCGACCTTTTTCTGGGCAGGGTCAAGGAAAACCCGGATTTCGATTTCTGCCTGAAATCCGGATCTCTGCAATTCGGCGCCCGGCTCGCCAGACAGTTAAAATGCGCTTTTGTAATTCTGGACCGGGAACATGCTTCATGCCGCCTGGTTAAAAAGATAAGGCACAGGATTTATACCTTCGATTTCTCGGATTTTCGGGCCCCTACTCTTGAAAAAGACCTCTTGCACCGGGATTTCACGATTAACTCTATGGCCCTGGATTTGGGCGAAGTTTTCGGCAGGGGCGATATCGGGGAAACGGTAATCGATCCTTACGGCGGGAGGCGCGATCTTAAGGATAAGCGGATCAAGATTTGCGCGCCCGGTTCTTTCAAAGAAGATCCTTTAAGGATCTTAAGGGCTTTTAGTTTCGGCTGCCTGCTGGGGTTTGACCTGGACAGAGAAACTTTGCGCCTGGCAAGCAAGGAAAAGGACAGGATCCGCCGGGTCTCCAGCGAACGCGTCCGCGAAGAGCTTTTTAAGATCTTGGACAGTGCGCTGGCTTATGATTGCCTGGAGCGTTTGGATAAGCTGAAGATATTGGAGATAATATTTCCCGAGATCCGCCCGATGCGCGGAATCGGACAAGGTCCTTATCATCACCTGGATGTCTGGCAGCATACCCTGGAGGCATTGAGGCAGTTCGAATTGGTCGTCAAATGGGCAAAGAGGATGCCCCTGATCGACGGTTATCTCAAAGAAGAAATCGCGGGACTGCGTAAAAGAGCCAGCCTCTTGAAACTGGCCTGTCTTTTGCATGATATTGGAAAACCCGGAGCTTTACGGCGCGAAAAGGGGAAGATCATTTTTCACGGCCACGAAAGAATCGGGTTGGGGATGACGCGCGAAATTTCGCACCGGCTTAAATTATCCAACGAAGAAAGCCGGATTTTGGGCAAGATCGTGCTCTGGCATTTAAGGCCGGGTTATCTGGCGGACAATCCTCCTCCTACCGCGCGCGCGGTTTTCCGTTATCTCCGCGATACCGGGGAAAGCGCCCTGGC
>JAQTRM010000055.1:0-2333 GCA_028711825.1 Candidatus Omnitrophota bacterium
CTGCCCAGGGTTAAGATAATTCTCGGCGGGTTATGGTATTCGGCGATGCCGGTGCCGACGCTGGAAGAAAATCCCGCGGTGGATTTCGTGGTGATGGGTGAAGAGGAATCCTTCGGGGACTTGATTGAAGCGATCGATAAAAATAAGGATTTTAAAGATATCGGCGGGGTAGTTTCCCGCATCAACGGCGAGATTGTAATGGGGCCGCATAAGCCGCTGATGGAAGACCTGGATAAATTGCCTCTTCCAGCCTATGACCTGTTCCCGATGGATAAATATGTCGGGCATACCCACTGGAAACCTTTTGTGGATATGGTTACTTCGCGCGGCTGTCCTTCGGCATGCACTTTTTGTTATGAGTGGGATCAGTTTGATCCCCGTCACCCGATGGATTTTCTGAAGTGGCGCGCGAAATCCCCGGAACGCGTAATCGAAGAGCTGGAACTTTTGCATAAAAAATACGGAGTGCAGGTAGTAGGGATCCAGGACGACAATTTTAATGTCGATCCGGAGCGGGTCAGGAAATTCTGCGAACTTAAAAAAGCCAAGAATATCCCCACCAAATGGTTTTCCCTGGGCAGGGCCGTGGATTGGGTAAATTGCGAAGCGGTGGTACCCCTGATGAAAGAAGTGGGTTTGATCATGGGTGTTTTTGGTATCGAAGTCACTACTCAGGCGGAGCTTAAGAAGATCGCCAAGGGAACCACCATTGAGCAGATTAAAAAGACAATCGAGATCCTGCGCAAAAACGATATCGCGATTGTCGCCGATATCATGATGGGGTTTGATTATGATACCGAAGAAATTATCAAGCAGAGGTTTGAATTCGCCGATCAGGTGGACCCGGACGTGCTCTGGATCGGGTATGTTACTCCCGCCCCGAATTCGCCGATGTGGAGGATTTCTTTGAAGAAAAACTGGATTGATCCCAAGAAAGTGGATTTCAGCACCTGGGATTTTCTGCATCCGGTGATACCGACCGATCATTTGAGTACCGAAGACCTGGGAAGGCTCGGCTCCTGGTGTATGCGCGAGTTTTTTTCCAAGCCCGGCAGGATCAACCGGATTATGGAAAGCAACTTTGACCCGTTGGCCAAACTTTGTTTCCAGGACGTGATGGCGGGTGTGGGTAAATGGGAAGCCGCCGCCACCAAGGGAGAGGTACAGATATAAAACGCGGTATATAGTAGATAGTATGTAGTAGGTAGGGAAAACAGAAGCAAGAAAAAAGCAGAACTGGGCATTAAGAAGAGGAGAAGGTATGGATATAAAAGCCAAAGTAAAAGAAGTGTTAAGCAGCCTCTTAAAGGTAAAAATCGAAGAGTTAAAAGACGGTGAATCCCTGATTAACAGCATCGGGGTGGATTCTACCGAGATGGTTGAGTCGGTGATTGCCCTTGAGAAGGCTTTTGGGGTGAAGCTCAGCCCGAAAGAGATTACCAAGAATTCTACTATTGACGATATCGTAAATAACATCCAGTCAAAGACTGCTTAATGAAGATAGTTGACTTAAGCCTTCCCATCGATGAAACGGCCTTTGAGGTGCACAAGGTCGATATCCAGCGGGTCTCCCACCGGGCCGGAGTGGAGAAGTTTAACCGGGTGATCATGGGGAAAAGCCTGTTGGGAAGATTAAAGCATGCTTTGGGGCAGCGTATTATCAAGAAAGAAGAGCTTCCCGACGGGGAATTCCTTTCCCTGGAAATCGTACATGCCCCGGTGCATGTCGGCACGCACCTGGATTATTCTTTCCATTACGGTTCGAAATCAGAGAATCGCGCCTCAAAAACTTCCGACGAAATACCTCTGGAGTATTGTTATCAGCCGGGGGTAAAACTTGATTTCCGCTACAAAAAGCCCAACGAGGTCATCAAAGAAGAAGACATTAAAAAAGCGCTCGGCGGGATAAGCCATGAACTCCAGCCGCTGGAGATTGTGCTTTTTCATACCGGCGCGGATAAGTTGTACGGCCGCCGCGAGTATTTTTCGGATTACCCCGGGGTAGACCCTAGCGCCATAAAATACCTGCTCGATAAAGGCGTTAAGATTTTCGGTGTCGACACTATGGGGATCGACCGGCCCTATAAGTTCATGCTGGCGGAGTTTTTAAAGACCCGGGATCCCAAGAAATTCTATCCGGCGCATTTTTACGGCCGGCAGAGGGAATTTATCCACATCGAACGCCTGGCGAATCTGGAAAACATTCCGGAAAGCGGGTTTAAGATAGTTTGTTTTCCGGTGCGCATCAGGAATACCGGTGCCGCTTGGTCCAGGGTGGTTGCTCTTTTAGATTAATAATTTTACGGTCTAGCTTGTCTTGCTTTTTCGCAGGG
>JAQTRM010000055.1:2433-6768 GCA_028711825.1 Candidatus Omnitrophota bacterium
CGGCGAAAATCTTCGTGCCGAAGCAAAAGACGGAAAGCTAATGTTAGGAGGGTAAAATGGGGCATACTTGCAATTCTATAATCATTAACGCGCCTTATGATTTAGTTTTCGACATCTCCAACGATATCCCGCGCTGGACGGAATTGTTCGGCAAGGAGTATAAGAAAGCGGAGCTGCTTGGGAGGGAGGACAATAAAATTACCTTCCGTCTTACCGATGAGGAGGATAAATCCTGGATTTCCTGGCGGCTGCTTTTTAAAGACAAAGGTTTTACTTATGCCGAGAAGCAGGATCCGAAGTTTCCTTTCGAGTATATGAAAATTATCTGGCTTTATACGCCTAAACCCGAGGGGGTGGAATTAAGCTGGATTCAGCACTTCCATATGGATGCTAAAGCCAAATTTAATGACCAGCAGGTTGAAGGTTTTATTAATGAAGGTTCACAAAATAACCTGAAGATTTTTAAAGAGATTATCGAAAAAGAAGCCTCACGGTGAAGAAGGCGACTTTTATTATTCTTTGTCTGGAAGGGGCGCTTCTTTCTTTCAATGTCGCCGCCTCCGCTGCCCTGGTCCCTTCAATCGCCGCGGATTTTGTTCTTTCACAATTTACGGTAGGCAAGATTATCTGGCTGTATATGGTGCCCTACGGGTTGGCGGCGTTGTTTTACGGGCCCCTGGTGCGGGCAATTGATGCCCGTAAGGTAGAGCTGGTTTGCATCTTTCTGTTTTCTTTGGCAAACCTTATGGCGGGGGTTGCTTCGGATATCCGGGTGCTTTTTGCCGCCAGGTTTTTAATGGGGTTTTTCGGCGCCTCGGTAATCCCCCTGGGAATTATTCTTATCGGCAGGCATATCCGCAAAGAAGAACGCGGGAGGTATATCGGTTTGTTCTTTGGCGCGACTTTTGTCGCTTCCCTTTTGGGCTTGCTGCTAAGCGCGCTGATTTCCTGGCGTTTGATATTTCTTATCCCGGCCTGCTTTGGTTTTCTCCTTTGGGTATTGATGTATTTTTTCCTTCCCAGTTTTAAGGAAGACCGGGGTGTTTTCCGGTTTGGATATCTTGCGGCGCTCAAAGACAAAAAGACCGCCGGTGTTTTTGTCTATATTTTCCTGGCAAGCCTGGCCTATCACGGGGTGCAACAGTGGCTGGGGGTTTATTTTTCCACCCGTATGCTGTTATGCCAGTTTTATATCAGCATACTGATTACTATTACCAGTTTCAGCGGGGTTTTCGGCGAACTTTGGGGAGGGCGCCTGGCGGATAGGCTGGGCCGGAAGCGGGTGGCGGATCTCGGTATTATCGGCATGGTTATTTGCGTACTTTTTTTCTTGTTCAAAATGCCGATGGCGGCTATTATTTTTTTAATGGTTCTTTGGGGGTTAAGCTGGACTTTTAACCATTCCGGAACGGCGACTTTCCTTACGGACTTGCCGGGAGAGTTTTTGAATGAAGCGGCAAGCCTTAACAGCGGGGTGCGTTTTATCTCCGGAGGGCTCGGGGCGGTGCTGGGAGGATTGTTGATGCGCCGGAGCTTCAGCGCGGCTTTTGTCTGTTTCGGAGCGGTATTACTTACGTTATTATTTTTGGGAAGATTTTTAATTCTGGAAGAAAAATAAGGAGGGGATTATGGGATTGGAATTGAAGGGGAAAACAGCGATTGTTACCGGCGCCAGCCGCGGGATTGGAAAAGCCCTGGCCTGTACCTGCGCGGGATTGGGAGCTGATCTGGCGATTGCCGCGCGGCAGGAAGGCCCGCTGAAAGAGACCGCGGATGAAATCGCCAAGAAATACAATGTTAAAGTGCTGCCGGTTTCCTGCGACGTGACCAAGCTGGGAGATTTGGAGAATTTGGTGGAGAAAACCCGTAAAGAATACGGCAAGATAGACATTTTGGTCAATAACGCCGGGGTATCCAGCCAATATGCTTTTAACGAACAGCCGCTGGAGGATATCGAGAAACTTGTTTACACGAATTATCTGGGGTATGTCCGCCTGATCCGGCTGGTGATCAATGAAATGATGGAGAGAAAGTCCGGGGCGATTATCAATATGGTTTCCGGTTCGACCCTCTGCGACCCCCTGCCGCGGACTTTTGTCACTTATGCTTCGATTAAAGTCGGGTTGAAGGCGTTTTTAAAAGGGCTTTTCTGGGAGATCCGGGATTCGGGTGTTAAAATTACCTCTTTGCTTCCCGGGGTTACGGATACCGACCTTACCGGAAAGCTCCAGAATGTTTCCGCGGATGCCTCGAGGTTAATGTCGACGGAGGCAATCGAAAACGCGGTAAAATTCGCGCTTACCGTTCCGGCGAATGTCTGCCCGTTGGAAATATCCATTATTAACCAAAGGACCCCGTGGGTGAAACCGGTTATTCCTTTTAAACAGGAACATCCGGATAAATAGCAGTAGATAGTATATAGTAGGTAGAATGCAGGGAAAACCAGTAAGTTTGATTGAGGAGAAGGACGATGAAAAAAGCATGGATTTTAGCGGCGATGTTGGTTTTAGCGACGGTAGGTGTTTCTTTCGCGGCGGAGGATTTATTGATCGATGACTTTGAGATGCCGGTTTCCGGCGGCGCGGAAGGGACGGTGGATTTCGGCTCCGGCAATGGTTCCAGTGTTGAGGTTTCCGCTTCCAAAGATATCAAAAATACGGGTGATCAGTCGCTGAAAGTAGACTATCAGGCTTTGGATGGAGGGTATATCTATATCGCCCGCGGCAGCGGCCTGGACGCCGCAAACGCCGCATGGAGTGTTAAACCCTCCGATATTAAATGGGAAGAATACAGCGCGATCTCGTTTTATCTTTACGGAACGGATTCCAAGGCCAAGATCGCTTTCGATATCAAGGATAACGGGGGCGAGATCTGGCGTTTTATCGTCGAAGATAACTTCAAGGGATGGAAAAAGGTGGTCTGCGGTTTCGATAAGTTTTTCGTGCGCGACGATTGGCAGCCGCAGGATGCCGATAATAACGGGAAACTCGATTTCCCGGTCAAGGTATTTCAATTTGAGCCTTTGCCCGGCACCAAGGGTACCCTTTACTTTGATACCGTGGAGCTGGTAAAGGAATAAGAAGCGGCTTGCGGATTTCTCCAAAAGGAGGCGGTATGGATAAACAGGATGTCAAGAACCTGAAAAAACGTTATCTTGTCTGGTTGTATAAAACCACCAAAGAGGCGCTTGATAAATTTGAGCGTAAATTTACCCAGCTGGAGATCGATAAAGATGTCCTGGGTGAAATTGAAAACACCCTGATGGGTTCCTATCTGCCGCAGGAGAAAACCGAACTGGAGAAGCTGGTGAATGATTTCCGCGAGTATATCCTGAACAAGGAAAAATCCTGCCTGGGGTTAAAATACCAGGGGCATAGGATAAATCCGGAATTCCTGTTTTTTTATGTCAAGCTCGAAGCGATTGAGAAGACAATCGTTAAAGAATTCGGCCGCCGCGGACTGGAAGAGATAAAATCACTTTACGAAAACGAGATGACGCAGAGGATCCTGAAGAATACGGAATCTCATTGATATCGCTTAAACAGGATGGATGAAGATGTTGATTGACGCGCACAGCCACTGGCTTCCGGAAGAGATAATTTTAAACTCGCATTTTTTTCATAAAGGCTGGGGGGATATTGAATCCCAGCTTAAGGCGATGGACCGCGAGGGTATCGACCGGGCGGTGTTAAGTTATCCTACTACCGACGCGCATCTTAAGATCGGCAGTATCAGCCAGGTGGCGCATACTTATAACGATAATGTCGCTAAGATCCTTAAGGCTTATCCGGAGAGGTTCGTTGGAGCGGCGATCCTGCCGGTTGATAATTCCATCGATATGGTGGAGGAGTTTAAACGCGCCGTCGGGGAGTTGGGGTTTAAAGCGGTTTCCCTGGCCTCCAGTTATAACGGGATCTATCTGGATGATAAGATGTTCCTGCCGATTTACGCGGAGGCGGCTAAAAACCGCTGTCCAATCTTTGTGCATTCCCAGATCGTCAATCCTATCGGTTTCGAACGGGTCAAGGATCCTCTGCTTACCCCGGTGATTGAATATATTTTCGATACGACGATCTCAGCGGGAAAACTTTTGATGTCGGATGTCTTCCGGCAGTATCCCGATACCAAGTTTGTTTTTGCTTATTTTGGAGGAGCGATCTGTTACCTTAGGCAGCGCTTTGACGCGACTTATCAGATGTTGCGGGGAATGAATTTTGTTAAGGATTTACAAGGACTACCCTCGGATTATTTTAAAAATATTTACGTGGATACCAGCGGGGACGCCACGCCCGCTAATTTTATCTTAAGCCTGGATTTGATGGGGCCCAAGCGTAT